>NZ_QXQQ01000020.1 GCF_003660285.1 Helicobacter labacensis
ACCCCCACTCCAAAGGATTACGCCCAACTCCAAGAAAAGCTCCAAGCGCACACGCGCCATATCCAAGACTTGCAAGCCCAACTCCGCCAAGCCAAACAACAACCCCCACCCCCCACTCCACAAGATCAAGACAATCAAGATGATCTAGAGCTAGAACAAGAATCCCAACGCCTAGACATGCTAGCAACGCGTATCCAAGCCTTTGAGCCGGAGCGTCCTTTAGAAATCCAAGAAGGAGGGATAGAAATAGACTATGGTTCTAGGGGCTTTGAAAATCTCAAGCACAAAGACATCGCCACCCATGAAAATAAACTCTTGCGCACCCTGACGGCGGACAAATTGATCCCTGCCTTTCTCATCACCCCCATTAGTTCGCAATTAGCCGGTAAGGTGATCGCGCAGGTAGAAAGCGATGTCTTTGCTAACATGGGTAAAGCGGTGCTGATCCCCAAGGGATCTAAGGTGATTGGCTATTACAACAATGACAACAAGATCGGGGATTACCGCTTGAACATCGTTTGGACGCGCATCATCACCCCCCATGGCATCAATATTATGCTCACCAACGCTAAGGGGGCTGACATCAAGGGCTATAGCGGGCTAGTGGGGGAGGTGATCACACATAATTTCCAACGCTATGGCATGCCCTTGCTGGTTTCCACTCTCTCCAATGGACTCTTGATCGCCCTAACCTCAGCCATCGCCAATAAAACCGGCAAAAACAATTTATTTGGGGATTTTCTCTTGATGCAACTCACGCGCCAAACAGGCATGGGTTTAAGCCAAATCATCGCCCAAATCCTCAAGGACAAGAGCAAGCTACATCCCATCATCATCATTAAAGAGGGGAGTCGGGTTTTTATCTCGCCCAATTTAGACATCTTTTTCCCCATCCCCAAAGAGGGCGAAGTGATGGCAGAGTTTTTCCAACATTAATTTAGTTATGGTAGCCTTACTGGATCGAATGGAGTAAGGAAGCCCGATGAGAGTGTATTTTTTTGCCACTTGCTTAGGAGGGGGCGTTTATAGCCACACGGCTTTGAATTGTATCAAACTCCTCCAAAAAGAGGGGGTGGAGGTGGTGTTTAAGAAAGATCAAACCTGTTGTGGGCAACCTAGCTATAACTCGGGTTATTACGATCAAAGCCGCCAAATCGCTTTACATAATATCCGGCTCTTCAAGCAAGATTACCCCGTGGTGGTGCCCAGTGGTTCTTGTGTGGGGATGATGTCCCATGACTATTTAGAACTCTTTGAGGGGCATAAAGATTATGAGGAGGTCAAGCACTTTTGTGCGCGAGTCTTTGAACTCTCAGAGTTTTTAGACAAGCAGTTAGAAGTGCGCTACACGGACATAGGCGCGCCCATCAAGGTTACATGGCATTCTAACTGCCATGCCCTACGGGTGTCTAAGGTGATTTCTAGCGCAAAAAAACTCATCGCCCAGCTAGACAATGTGGAGTTGGTGGAATTAGAAAGAGAGGAGGAGTGCTGTGGATTTGGGGGGACTTTTGCTATCAAAGAGCCAGAGATTTCTTATGCGATGGTACAAGATAAGATCAAGGACATTGAAAGCCGTCAGGTAGAGTGTGTGCTCTCGGCTGATGCGGGCTGTTTGCTCAACATTAGCGGGGCGATGGCTAAGATGCGTAGCAACACCAAGGCGATGCACTTTTATGACTTTTTAGCCCAAAGAGTGGGCATAGGAGCTTAAATGACACACACCACCACCCATAGCGATCAAGATTACGAAAAAGTCATCACAGAAAAACTAGGCGATGCACAATTACGCACCAATTTACGATCGGCGATGGATACGCTGATTCACAAGCGCAGGGATTTATTAGCCAGCCGTTACCCCGAGTGGGAGCGTTTGCGTGAAATGGGCAAGAACGCCAAACTCAAGGTGTTAGCCCAACTAGATACCTATTTACAACGCTTTGAGCAAAACGCCACCAACAATGGCTTTATCGTGCATTATGCCAGCAGCACCAAAGATGCCAATGAGATCATCTACAACCTAGCCAAAGAGCGGGGGGTGGATCGCATTTTAAAGGGTAAATCAATGGCAAGCGAGGAGATCGGGCTGAACCAATTCATGCAACAAAAAGGCATTGTGGCTAAAGAAACCGACCTAGGCGAATTGATTATCCAGCTCATTGACGAACACCCCGTGCATATTGTGGTGCCCGCCATCCATAAAAACCGCCACCAAGTGGGCAAAATCTTTCAAGAAAAACTAGGCGCGCCCTTAGAGAGTGAGCCAGAAAAACTCAATGGGATTGCGCGCAAACACATGCGCACAGAGTTTGAGGGCTTTAAAATGGGGCTCTCAGGGGTGAATTTTGCCATCGCTAATGAGGGGGCGATTTGGCTTGTGGAGAATGAGGGCAATGGGCGCATGTGCACCAGCGCTTGCGACATCCATGTAGCAATCTGTGGGATTGAAAAGATGGTAGAAAGCTTTGAGGATGCGGCTATTTTAAATAACCTGCTCTGCCCTAGCGCAGTGGGTGTGCCCATTACATGCTATCAAAACATCATCACAGGTCCGCGACAAGAGGGCGAGCTCGATGGTCCTAAAGAGGCGCACATTATTTTGTTGGATCACAACCGCAGCAATATTTTAGCCGATGAGAAATATTACCGCGCGCTTTCGTGTATCCGTTGTGGGACATGTTTGAATCACTGCCCGGTGTATGACAAAATCGGCGGGCATGCCTACCTAGCCACCTACCCCGGACCCATTGGCGTGGTCATCACCCCCCAACTCTTTGGGCTAGACAATTACGAACACATCGCCAATTTGTGTAGTTTATGTGGGCGTTGTGGGGAGGTTTGTCCGGTGAAGATCCCCTTGCCCGAGCTCATCAGGGATTTGCGCGCCGAAAAAAGCCATGAGGGGCGGGGCGTGGTGCGCGGTTATAAGGATGCCAGGCATAGCAAGTTGGAGGAGCTAGGCATGAAGGTCTTTACTAAACTGGCTTGTAATGGGAGTTTGTGGCGGGCGTTTTTGAAGCTTAATGGCTGGATGGCTCCGCTGGGTAAGTGGGTGGGGGCTTACACCCCCGTGCTTAAAGCCTGGCTCAAACACCGCGACATGCCCGCCGTGCAGGCTGATTTGCACGCGCAAGTCAAATCCCTAGCGGGGGTGATTTATGAGTAGCAAGCAAGTCATTTTTGAGCGCGTCCAAAGCGCGCTTGCACGCCACACCATCGCCCACGAAGAGGTGTCCTTTGAGAATCTCATTTTAGACACCAAAGAGGATTTGCTAGAAGAATACACACACTTCCAAGAGCTCAACCGCTCAGAAGTCATCCACTCTACTCCCCAAAATCTCATCACCGAGATTAAAAACGCTTTGATTGCCTTTGAGAGTCAAAAACTCTTGTATGCTACGGATTTACCATGCGATTTAGGGCAGTTGGAGGGTGCTTATGAAACAATCCCCTATGACAAACCGGTAGAGGATTTTAAAGAGGCGATTTTTCAAATAGATACGGCGATTTTAAAAGGCGTGTGTGGGGTGGCTAATTTGGGCATGGTGGGTGTGATCTCTTCGCCTGCAAGCCCTCGCCTAACCTCACTCATCACGCTAAAGTGCATTCTCTTGCTGGAGAAAACAGCCATTGTGCGCGACTTGGCACAGGGGTTGGCTATCTTGAAAGCCCAACAAGCAGATAGACTACCTACCAACATGCTTTTTATTGGCGGACCTAGCCGCACGGCTGATATTGAGCTTAAAACCGTCTTTGGGGTACATGGTCCCATGGCGGTGCGTGTGATCTTATACTAAGGAGAAATGATGCAATTACAACCAAAAACCCCCGCCCCTGCTTTTACTTTGTTCAACGCCCATAACAAGAGCGTGAGCTTGAAGGATTTCTTAGGCAAAAGCGTGGTGCTTTACTTTTACCCTAAGGATAATACCCCCGGATGCACCATTGAGGCGCAAGATTTCACCAAGCTCAAAGCAGAGTTTGAGGCTAAGGGCGCGGTGATTCTAGGGGTGAGCCCCGATGATGCCAAGAGTCATTGCCACTTTATAGAATCTGAAAAGCTAGGCATTGAGCTTTTGAGCGATCCGAGTTTGGAGGTGTTAAAGGCGTATGGGGCTTATGGCACTAAAAACATGTATGGCAAAGAAGTAGAGGGGGTGATTCGCTCTACTTTTGTGATTGATAAAGAGGGCAAGATCGCCCACGCGCTTTACAATGTGCAAGCCAAGGGGCACGCCCAAAGGGTGTTGGAGTTGGTTTAGGCGGGGGTGATTCTTTACTACCGGCGCGGGTTTTGAACCAGCGCGGTGCAAAATTAAGGACCCTCTAAAAATTGCTAATTAACAACTCTTTACCCGCGGGGGCTTTGTCTTGTTTGTAGTTGTTCATGCCATATTGCACTTGGAACTCGCGGATCAAAAAATCCTTGTAGAGTTCTCTAATAGCAGGGCTATCCCCATAAGTAAGCAAGAATTTATGTTGTGTGCGCTTTAGGCAGGCGCAAAGGTGTTCGTGGTTAAAAGTGGTGTGCAAATCTCCTTTTTTGCCATAGAGCCTAGATTGAGCGGCATTGTCATAGGGGGGGTCTAGGAACACAAACACACCATCCCCGTCTTTTTGAAGCAACTCTGCGTAATGATCAGCCGTGAAAGAAAATTTTTTCACCACATTCTGGATAGGGCGTAATCTCTCAATAGAGGTTTGCGTAAAGCGGGATTCATAAGCCTTTTGTGAGTATCCACCACTATCTACAACCCCCGAAAAGCAAATACGATTCAAAATAAAAAAATCCACCGCCCTTTGAAAATCGCTCAGTTTTTGTTGCCTACGCCCTAAAAGGACATGGTAAAGTGCCCTACCATCTGCATGCGCCTCTTTGATCTGCTGGATGGCATCAATGAGACG
This sequence comes from Helicobacter labacensis, assembly GCF_003660285.1. GTDB lineage: Bacteria > Campylobacterota > Campylobacteria > Campylobacterales > Helicobacteraceae > Helicobacter > Helicobacter labacensis. The sequence continues at coordinate 4,906 of NZ_QXQQ01000020.1, forward strand.
ATCGCCCTGCGTTTTTAGCACCTGCCAAAAACAATAAAGATCGTAATTTAAATCGTTGGCATAGAATTTCTCTACACTAAGATGTGTCTGGGCTAGGTAGATCCCCACACTCCCCCCTCCAAAGAATGGTTCACGGTATTCTTTAAAATCACTTAAGAAATACGCCTTTAATGCTTTGAGAGCCCTTGATTTACCACCCGGATAGCGCAAGGGCGATTTAAGATAGCCCATGGTTGATCCAAACCTCAAAATGGTTATGTTGCGCCTCTGTATTCAAGGCTTGCAGGGTGTGCGCTTGGGAGGGTGAGAATTGGCATGTTTGTAGCAAATCCTGCAAACATGCATTAGGGAGAGTGAATCTGTCTTGCAAGACATCCGATGTCAATCTGAGAACGACTTTAAAACAAGTAAAACCTTGGATATGATCCAAATTTCTATAGAGCATGAGTTTCAAAAGTCCGTCTTTAATATCTTCTTTGCTTGGAAGAAGGGCGTTTTTGCTATGTTTGCTCTCACAAAGATACAAGATTCCCTCCCTATGGATCACATCATCAACCGTGAAGAAATATTGCCCTCCTAGATAGTTTTCAATCACTAATCTTGACTTATCACCCACCCCGATATGTTCTTTTGGCTGGACTATGAGACTTTCGCGTATTTGCGCTTTTTGCGCCTTTTTTCTTGAAAACTCCACAAATGACGACCTGCTTTGCGCGATTTTCTTAGCGAAGGCTTGGATGTTTTTAAAAGGGTGCATTTTGACATTGAGCAGATCAGAAATACGCCTATAAGAAACTTCTATGGCTGTTAGCACCGCCTGTAGATTTTCATTCTCTAATTGATGCAGATTCCAATGCAATGCGCTTTGGTGGTAATTGGTTAATTTAGTGAGATGCTCTGAGATGTGTGCGTGGTTGAATTGTTGGCGCGTGATTTTGTGTCTTAGTCTGTGGCGTTGTGCTCTGTCATAAAAGCCTAAAATCACATAAACGCCCAATAAACTCATCAAAGCAACCGTATCCCATTGCAGATAATCCACATCGCCATCCACTCCCTCATCTTTAATAAGCGGGATGATCGTAGCGACTTTACTAGCTGGCACATCAAAAGTATCATAAACTCTTGCATACGGGTAGGAGCGTGTGCGTTTAGGGCTTACCCACTTACTAAGAGCTAGGGTTTTACCAGCCACCATAACTAAGCATCTACTAGACCATTTATTAATATCTGCGATACCAAAATATCTTAGTTTCTGATTCCAGCACTTTTGATAAGAAAAATTTTTGATCTGCGCTTGTAAATCCATACTCCACCTTTGTGTGCGCACAAATAGCGCAAACACTAAGGTGCAAGCTTAACATAAGTAATATAAACTCAATTATTAGTCTGCCATCCTTTGCTTTCTTATACGCGTTCTGTGGTTGGCAGAATCCCTTCAAACTCCTTGCAATAAATCTCTTGAAAAGAATTTCCGCTACCCCCTTCCCACACCTGAAAGGATTTTGAAGGCGGTATTGCAACACAAGTTTTAGATCTAAAAACTTGCTATAATAGCCCATCTGCATAAAGGATCGCCATGATCGCCCCTAAAACCCTGAGTGGCTTTAAAGATAGACTCCCCCAAGAAGCGATGGCTAAGGGAGCGGTGCTAGACAAATTAGCCCGCGTGTTTAGAAGTTTTGGTTTTGTGCCCATTGAAACCCCCCATTTGGAGTATGCCTCCATTCTCACCCAAGAAGCCGGGGACATCCAAAAGGAGATTTATCGCTTTAAAGATCATGGCAAAAGAGAGGTGGGGTTACGCTTTGATCAAACTTTGCCCCTGGCGCGCTTTGTCGCCCAGCACCACCATGTCTTGGGGTTACCCTTTAAACGCTACGCGATTGGGAATGTTTTTAGGGGGGAGCGCGCTCAGAAGGGGCGTTATAGAGAATTTACCCAATGCGATTTTGATTTCATCGGGAGCAAGAGTTTGCTTTGTGATAGCGAGATTATCCAAGTGATCATCGCCAGCCTTAAAGCCCTAGATTTAGAGGAGTTTAGTGTGTGGATCAACCACCGCCAAATCTTAAATGGGCTTTGCCAACACTTTGGGGTGCATAGTCAAGAGGACATTTGCGCGCTCTTGCGCGTGGTGGACAAACTAGGCAAGATTGGGCAAGAGGGCGTGCTCTTGGAGCTTAAAACCCTCTTTCCTGATTTAGACTTTAAAGACTTCTTAGACATTATCAACACCAGGCAAAATGGCGACCCCTTGGAATTTTTCAAAAGCGTGGCTTATTTGAAAGCCTATAATCCCACTTTAAAGGAGGGCTTAGAGGAGTTAGAAAGCCTCTTTGATCTCTTATTGGCTTTAGAAATCAATCCCGAGCATTTCAAAGTGGATTTTTCCATCGCTAGGGGCTTGGGCTACTATACCGGGATCGTCTATGAAACCACGCTTAATGCCTTAGCGACTTTGGGGAGTGTGTGCTCTGGGGGGCGTTATGACAATTTAGCCAAGAGTTTCAGCACCCAGCATTTCCCGGGTGTGGGCGCGTCCATTGGTTTGGATCGACTCTTAGTAGGGCTAGAAGAATTAGAATTAGTGGAGAGTAAATCCACGAGCGCGCGGGTGTTGGTGGTGTGCATGGACGCAAAGGATTTTGTCTACGCCTCCCAAGTCGCACAGAAATTCCGCCAAAGCGATGTGAATGCAGAACTTTATCCCGAAATTGAAAAACTCAAAAAACCCTTTAGTTACGCTAACCACAGAGGGCATGAGTTTGTGGTAGTGCTAGGCGAGGAAGAGGTGCGCACGCGCAGTCTAACCCTTAAAAATATGACAACGGGTGTGCAAGTGAATCATCTGAGTTTTTTAAAGGCGTTAGCGATGGTGAGCGAATGAAGCGTTACAATGTTGCCCTAGTGGGAGCAAGTGGGGCGGTGGGCGCGCAAATTATTGCGTTATTAGAAGAGTGGGATTTTCCTTTGGCGCGTTTTGTGCCCCTAGCTAGCCAAAGAAGCGCAGGGATGCCCCTCGATGCCTTTGGGCGCACCCACCACATTTTGGAAACCACCCATGAGGTGTTTGAGGGCATAGACATCGCGTTTTTCAGCGCGGGGGGGAAGGTGAGCGCGGAATTTGCGCCCAGCGCGGCACAGGCCGGGGCACTGGTGGTGGATAACACGAGTTATTTTCGCCTAGAAAAAGATGTCCCCCTAGTCGTGCCCGAAGTCAACCCCGGTGATTTGCAAATCTGCCCTAGAAATATCATCGCCAACCCCAACTGCTCAACTATCCAGATGGTGCAAATCCTAAACCCCTTACATCAAGTCTTGGAAATCACGCGTGTAGATGTCAGCACTTACCAGGCGGTGAGTGGGGCGGGCAATAGGGGTATGGCGGAGTTGCGCGCGCAGATGCAAGGCGATCTAACTTGCGCCATTTTTCCCCACCCCATTGCGCTCAATGTGATCCCCCATATTGACGCGTTTTTGCCCTCCGGTTACACCAAAGAAGAGATGAAGATGGTGCAAGAGACACATAAAATCATGCATGCAGAATTCCCCATTAGCGCGACTTGTGTGCGCGTGCCCGTGCTAAGAAGCCATAGTGAGAGTTTGAGCGTGCATTTTGCACGCCCCACTAGCGCGCAGGAAGTCAGGGAGATTTTACAAAGCGCGCCCAGCGTGGTTGTGCAAGACGATCCCCAAAAAGCCCTTTATCCCATGCCTATTTTAGCTAGCCACACCGATCAAAGCTTTGTGGGGCGGATTCGTTGCGATCTCTTTGATCCTAAAATTGTGCACCTATGGTGCGTGGCTGATCAACTCCGTGTAGGGGCAGCCACAAATGCGCTTAGAATCGCTGTGGCGTATTTACAAACGCACTAATTCTCTCTTTGGATTTCCTTTAGGGTTTCTAGCACCCTAGAGAAATCTGGCTTGGTGATGCCATGGGCTTGCAGGTAGGCGTTGTCTAGCTTTTTCCAAATAAAGGTCTTGCCAAAGAAACCGCGCCGATCAAAGCTGGGCAGGAATTTCAAATCCCCGTTTTTCTTTTGGCGCACTTGCACATAGTAGGTGCGTCCATCGTAGAAATTATAAGCTCGCCCATTTTTGTAGATGTCCTTATCCACACAAGTGAGATCGTATAAGAACACCACCCCCTTGTCGCTACGCTGGCGCAGGGCTGGATCTTTATTGTAAATATCCTGCCTCGCTTTAGAACCATCTACATTGGCGATCCCATAGGCGTAATACTTCCCCTTGTATTTGAAAAACTCCACATAGGAACTCTTCATGTAAAGAAACGATTGGGTTTCATACACCCCCTCCAATGTGCTAGCCCCTAGCACCCCGCACAAAAACCCCCATATAATGCAAATATACCTCACCTCAGACTCTTATAATTTTAGTTTGACCAACTCTCTTGGCACTTTTACCACCACTTTGCGCACCAATTTGGCATCAAGGGGGCATGTGGTGTGCGCGTCATATTCTAAAAACACGCCCAGCATGCCCGCATGCATGCACACTTGGCTAAGATGCGGGCTAGCTTGGTAGGTTTCTTGATCTGTGTTGGGATCGTAAGGGGTTTGCACGCACAAATCTGTGCGATCCGCTAGGATCACCATCTCACAGCCCTGCACCACAAGCAAAAAGTCTATAAACCGGCGGTGGGTTTCTAGGACTCCTTGTGTGGGGTGATAGACAATCTGCATCGCATGCATGCCATGATCTAACTCCAGCTTCAAAGAACCCACCTCCTGTTGCATCAGATTTTGGTGGTGGGGGTGGGTTTGATCTAGCGCGCTGTGCAAATAGACACACAAAGACTCTAATTCTACAGTCTTGCTAAACAAGGGCGCAAGAGAACACAACTTGCCAAAGATTGCCATACACACTCCATGATCAAAAGGCATTTATAGCAAGAAAACCCTAATGGTTTTTAAAGTTGTCTTGTGTAACAATGCGCGCTTAGACTGTAGGAGAGATGCTATTGTCAAGACTATCGCCTTCGCGCCTAGAATCCATTGTCATGCGCCATTATGTTCCTAACCATCGTTCTAGGTATCTAGGGGCTAGTGTGGGGATTTTGGGCGTGAGCTTTGTGCTGGGTATTGTGGGGCTGTATTTGATGCCTGAGAGTGTTACCCATTGGAGTAAAGAAAAGTTTGGTTGGTTGAGCTGGTGGCATAATGTGCTTTTGGGTCCCCAATTTGATGGGGATCTCTTCATCTTTAACTGGGTGTTGCACCCCTATTTTGGCGCGATTTACTACATGCAAGCGCGCGTGGCTGGGTATTGCAAACGCGTCTGTGTGTTTTTTACTTTTATGGTTTCTACTTTCTTTTGGGAATATGGGCTAGAAGCCTTTGTGGAAATCCCTAGCTGGCAGGACTTGATCTGCACGCCCACCATGGGACCCTTAGTCGGGGAGTTGTTTTTTGGCTGGACTTGTGGCTTGCAAAACCACCACAAGAAAATATGGGGCTCTAAGAGTCTAGGCGCGATCGCTCTTTTTGGCATGGATTTTATCGGCTTTGTGATTCAAAATCTGGGCTTGGCTAAGGCTTTAGGGATTCGCAATAAAAACACTTTCAAGCAAAGTTAAGCCTTTTTCACCATAATATTACCTTGAAGTGGTAGAATCCTATGTTTAAAAGGCGATTCATGCAGCGTGGTATTCAGGTTTCTAGCCGGGCTAAGCTACCCACCAAATTCGGGGAGTTTTTGATCCAGTCCTTTAGAGAGAATAGGGGGGATTTCAGCTGGGATCATCTGGTGGTTTTCACCCCACATTTATCCAGTGCCCCCTTGGTGCGCCTGCACTCAGAATGCTTGACGGGCGATGTCTTTGGATCGCAAAAATGCGATTGTGGGGGGGAATTAGAGTTAGCCTTGCAGAGGATCGCGCATGCTCCCACGCAGGGGGGCATGTTGATTTATTTGCGCCAAGAGGGGCGGGGCATTGGGCTGTTTAACAAGATCAACGCCTATGCCCTGCAAGATCAAGGCTATGACACCATTGAAGCCAACCGCGCCATCGGCTTTAAGGACGATGAACGCGATTATGGCATTGTCAAGGACATTTTAGAACACTACGGTGTTACGCATATTCACCTACTCACCAACAACCCCCAAAAGGTGCAGGCTTTGAGTGCCTTTGTTAAGGTGGAACGCTGTAGTATCATCGTGCCTAGCAATTGCCACAACCAGCAGTATTTAGAAACCAAAAAAAACAGAATGGGGCATTTACTCTAATGGTTAGCGTAGAATTTTTAGGACCTATTGCAGAAGAGAGCATGCAAGTTGACATCAGTGATCTAGGCGCGCTAAAGGCGATTTTGGCGCAAAAAGAGAGCTTGAAAGCTTGGCTACCCTTGAGCGCGATCGCGATCAATGGCATTTTGGTGGATAATATCCACGCGCCCCTTAAACATGGGGATCGGGTGGTGTTGATGCCCCCGGTGTGTGGGGGGTAGTTTGCTAGAAGTTGTTGAGGGCGCGCTGGACACGGCTAGGTTTTATGCGCAGTGGGAGCGCGAGTGCGTGGCGCACAATTACGGGGCGTTGTGCGTCTTTGTGGGCGTTGTGCGCGCTCAAGAGTCGGGCTTTGAGGGCTTGAGTTTTGATTTATACATGCCCTTGCTGGAAGCGTGGTTTCAAGACTGGCAAGCAAGGGCACGCGCGCGCGAGGTGGTGTTGAGAATGGCGCACTCTAGGGGTGATGTCCCCGTGTCGCAGAGTTCTTACATGGTGGGCTTGATGGCTAGACACCGCCAAGCTCCCCTAGAGCTTTACAGCGCGTTTATTGAGGATTTCAAGCACAACGCCCCCATTTGGAAGTATTACCTGCAAAACCAACGCCGTGTTTACGCCCAAGATCAAAGCCACCCGCTAAAGGGAAGTGGCTTATTGGCATGAAAGGGATACATGGAATTGGTTAAAGTGGGGATTGTGGTAACTAGCGACCGGGCATCTTTAGGGGTGTATGAAGATTTAGGCGGACCAGCGGTTAAAGAGGTATTGACGCGCTATGTGCGTAACCCCTTAGAATTTGAATACGCCCTGATCGCGGACGAACAAGAGATCATCATGCAAACCCTTATAGATTTGAGCGATGCCAAGCGTTGCGATCTCATCATCACTACAGGGGGCACAGGTCCTGCACCCAGAGATGTTACCCCTGAAGCTACGCAGGCGGTGTGTTCTAAAATGTTGCCCGGTTTTGGGGAGGTGATGCGCATGGCAAGCTTGAAGTATGTGCCTACCGCAATTCTTTCGCGCCAAAGCGCGGGCATTAGGGGATCTAGCTTGATTGTCAACTTGCCCGGTAAGCCCAAGAGTATCCAAGAGTGCTTAGAGGTGGTGTTTCCGGCCATTCCCTATTGTGTGGATTTGATTGGCGGAGCTTATATTGAGGGCAATGCAGAGCATATCCAAGTGTTTCGTCCCAAAGCATGAACCACCTAGATTCTAAAAACCACCCCACCATGATCGATGTCAGCACCAAGGCGATCACGCATAGAGTGGCTATTGCCAGCGGTAAGATCAGCATGGACGCTAGCACTTACCAAGCCATCTTGAACAACACGCTTAAAAAGGGTCCGGTGATCCAAACAGCCATCATAGCAGCCATCATGGGGGCTAAACAGACCAGCGCGCTCATCCCCATGTGTCACCCCTTAAACCTAAGCGGGGTGCACGCCCAAGTGCTAGAATGCCCCCAAGAGAGCGCGCTAGTAGTGCGCGTGCAGGTGCGGTGCAGTGGGCAAACAGGGGTGGAAATGGAGGCGCTTATGGGGGTGAGTGTGGGGCTTTTGACTATTTATGACATGGCTAAGGGCTTGGATAAAAGCATGGTAATGGGGGAGATTAAGTTAGAGCATAAAAGCGGGGGCAAGAGTGGGGATTACACTATTTAAAGGAGCTTAAAATGTGGAAATATAGATTACTGGGTGTGGGTTTGTGTGTGGCGTTGGTGGGCTGTGGACCTGAGATCACGATCACCAATGAAGTCCCCCTGCGCTTGGTTTACCAAACTAGCGCGCAAAAAGCCCCAGCAACCCATGAGCAGATTATCTTGTTAAAGCCCGTGTTGCAATACAGCGACAATATCGCCAAAGAGTATGAAACGAAGTTTAGGCAACAACTCACGCTTAAAATCGAAGATTTACTCAAGAACCAAGGCTATAAGGTGATGCCGGTGGATTTGAGCGATAAGGACGATTTAACTTTCGCGCAAAAACGCGATGGCTATTTAGCCTTAGAGATTAGGGGCGAGATTGTGCTAAGACCCGATCCCAAAACCACAGAACAAAAGAAATCCAGTCCGGGGTTAATTTTCTCTACGGGTATGGATGTGATGAAGGGCACATTGCTGGCGATGGGCTATATCAAAGTCGTGTTTGTCGAACCTATGAGTGGGGAGTCTGTGGATTCGTTCATGGTGGATTTGAGTGAAGTGGATGTCAAAGAACCCTTTGTTAAATCCAGCAAATCCGAGCACACGGGCGGGTTATTGAGCTCTATGTATAAGGGCAAGGATAGTTCCAATGACGCGATCAAAAAAGCCTTGAATACGATCTTTAAAGCCGTCATGCAACGCGTGGATTTTAAACTCACCCAAGAGAAAATTAAGGCTTATGCCAAAGATATTACCGAGTTAAAAGCGCGCAAACCAGAGTGATGGCCACGCGCGCCTTCGCCCAACAATGTTTGCGGCTTGTCATTGGGGCGTTGTGCTTTAGCCTTTTCTTCAGTGTCTTCTTTCTTTGTTTGCGTTTGGGCTTTTTAGCCTACACGGGGGTGTATAAAGGCGCGCTAAACCAGCCCCTTGGCACGCTTCTAAACCCCATTTGGCATGTATTAGGCGATGGGATCAAATACGATAACCGTATTGTCGCCATCTTTGGATTGCTCTTTTTGCTCATAGGGTTTCTTACGCCCACGCGTGCGCGCGCTAAGACGCTTTCCATCTACGCCCTATTTTGTATCGCACTGTGTTTGTTCTTGCAAATAGCTAACATGACCTACTATAGCATTTATGGGAATGTCTTTGATGCCAACCTAGTAGAAATCTTTGAGGAAAACCCTAGAACACTCTTGAGCATGGCTGTAACTGGGGAGTATTTCATCGGCACGAAACTGTTAGTTTGGCTGGTGTTGAGCGCGCTGGGGTTTTGGCTTTATCTTGGGGTGATCTGCCTAGCCACACGCCTCTGCCATGCCCTAGAGTTGTTCCCTCTAAGGTGGGCGTTGGGAGGCGTGTTTGGGGTTTTAGCTTTGTTTATGCTCATCTGCATTAATTCTCGCCTAGCTCTTAGCGGGGTGTCTTTGGATTTTGTGGTGAAACCAGCCCAAAACGCGTTTTTACGCAAGATAACCCCCGGGGCTTTCCGCAATCTCTATCTAGTCTTTAGAGATTATTCTAAAAGCCACCAAGTGGATTTTTCCAACTTCACGCCTAAACCCCTACTCCAAGCCACCCAAGAGTATTTCCAGCTCCCCTCCACCACCCCCCTCCCCCTTGATCTAAGAGAACTCCTCAAAGCCCAAAGCCACAACCCCTTGCAACCCAGCATCACGCATGTGTTTTACATCATCTCTGAATCGCTCTCCAGCTGGCATTTTGATCCCAAATTCGACTCCATCCACCTAGTGAGCGCGCTCAAAAGTTTGGACGATCAAAAACATGGCTTCATTTTTCCTTTATTCCTAGAAAACGCACGGCGCACGGTGAAAAGCCTAGATGTGCAAATCACAGGGCTGTTTAATATCAGCGATACCAATTTTGTGAACATGGGTGTGCCCATCCCTAGCCTGCCTAGTGCCATTGGTAACCAAATGAAGGCTTTGGGTTTCCACAATCTCTTTTACTATGGAGGGAGTGGGATTTGGAATCGCTTGGATAGCTTCACCAAAACCCAAGGCTTTGATGGCTTAATTTTCAATACCCCCTTGCTGGAATTTGCGCGCCAAAAGCTAGCCAATAACCCCAAAGCCTATCCACATCCCCTAGAGAGCAATTGGGGCGTGCATGACAATATTCTCTTTGACTACATTTTACAAACCACCCCCCCCGATCGCAAGAGTTTTAGCATGGTGATGACTTTGAGTAACCACACAACTAGAAATGTGAATTTGAAAGCCTTTGGGGTGCCCTTGGAGCAAATCCAAGCCTTTGTGGATCGCACCCCAAAGTCAACCAATCTACCCGATGCGAATTTTCTAGGGCATATCTATTGGTATGACAAAATTTTAGTGGATTTCATCAAAAAAGCGCGCGTTAAATTTCCTAACTCCCTTTTCATCATTACAGGGGATCACTTCGATCGCAGTTTTGACTACGCCAAAGAGGATTTTTACATGACTAAAAGCGTGCCCTTGATCGTCTATGCCCCCTCTTTAGAGCCCAAACCCATCCATTGTATCGGGGCGCATATTGACATCGCCCCCACGATCATGGAGCTCATTGCCCCTAAGGGCTATGGGTATGTCAGTTTTGGTAAACCCCTTTTTAGCAACGCTTCCATGCCCAAGGATTGTGCGCACGATCACGCTCTAGGTTTTGATGTGGTGGGAGCTAAGGGGGTAGATGGGGTAGATTTTGTCTATGGAGGCGGGGGGCTAAAAGGGCTACGCTATGTCCGCCAGCAACGCTGGATCAAACACCCCCCCAACCTCCAAGACTTGCAATTAGCCAAAGCCCTCATGGAAAAAGAAAAGATCGCTAATGGGTTAAGTTGGTATTATCTCTTCAAAGGTCCCATCTTAAAACCCCCCTTGATACCTCATAAGTAATGGCTCAAAGCCATTTGGTTGATCTTGCTACTAGAAGAGAGCACCGCATCGTAATTGTTGCGCAACTGAGAAAACTTATTATAAGTTTCCGCAATATCTGTGCCCACGGTGTCGCCCCTAATGGCTTGCACTTGGGATTTTAGCACCTCATTGCGTCTTAACATGTGCGCAAAAGAGCGCCCATGCGCCCCATTAGCCGCGATCACCTTTTCAATGTGATCGCTCAAGTGGTCCACTAGCTCAATATTATTTTGAATCCCCAAGTTACGCATGCGATCGTTGTAATTGTCCTGCAAGGCATCCGGGCGGTAGATTCCCTCACGCACCGAGTCGATCACCCCGTCTAATTGCTTAAAAAAATTGATATGGGGTTGATCTATGGTGAGAGCGTCATTGGCGTTCAAACGGATGGAGGGCGCGTCTTTTTTAAGCACATCGGGCGAAAAATCATCAGAGTGGCTGTCAAAAAACATGAATTGCATGGGGGTTTTAGAGTGGATTTTATCATGGATCACCACCTGCCCGTTCTCATTTAAAGCGACATCTACGCGCGTGTCCGCCTGCTGGAGTAGGGCTAAAAACGCCTCCTTGCTCTCCTCAGAGGACACATGCGCTTGGGCGCGCTCATAAACCTTAGCGTCTTGGTTGCTGTAATTCATCGCTAAAGCGATCGCGTCCATCAATTGGCGGTAAGTAACTTCGTTGGGCTTAGTGAGGCTGGGGGGGGTTTGGTTGCGGTTATACAAGGGGATTTTATAGGGCGCGCCTCCCCCTTTATTGGGTAATTGCAAAAACGCGCCTTGATCTTGCAACAACAAACGCGCCTGCACGCCCACGCCATTGTGATCGCGCAATTTGAAAATATAATCTTGCGCGCCAATTTGCGCCCCCATCACTTCAGCAAGCCTAGTCGCTCCTGTAGCATAATCCATACTCTTAGGCACGACTTGAGAGATATTGCCTATCAGGCGTGCACCGGCATGCGTGAAATAGGTTTTTTGGTATTCGTTGGCGTAATCGGTGGGTAAGGCTTTGACCTCTTGACCTTTGGCATCTAAGCTCTTGAGAGTCAAACTCAAACCATGCGCGCCATCAAAGGGGGGGGTTTTGCTGTCATGGGCGCTGTTTTTTACATTGTGATCGATGAGGCGCAATCTCCCATCATTAGAAATTTCCACATCTATGTCGCCCTGGAAATGCTCTTTAATGGCGTTCATCACATCTTGCAAGGTGGAATCCACGCCTAGCACAAGGGGTTCTAAGGGTTCTGTATTGATTGTGCCATCCTTGTGGTTGGGGCGCGTTCCACTGATTTGTAAAAACGCGGCATTGGGACCTAAGATCGCGCTGAGTTTGGTGTTGCGGTTAGCCGGGGTGTTTTCTTGGGTGATGAACGCGCTAGAGAGATCGAGCACGCGGTGATCATAGGGGTTGCTCACCCCATGCAAGGTAGAAAGAGCGCGATCTGTCAAAAAGGGGCTTTTGACATAGCTGGTGATGCGCGCATCACTGGCGCGGAGTTGGTTGAGATCATCGACATCTTTGTCGCTAGAGATCATGTGAAAATCAATGGTGGCATTGCCGGTGGTGAGGTCTTTGATCTCAATTTCTCCCCATGCGTTCAAACTCACCTCTACCACCTTATTGGTGGAGGTGTTGCCATAGGCGCGCCCAATCTGATCTAAGAGATCACTAATGGTAGTAGCGTCTTCTTTTTTGGTGTAAGCCTTATCTAGGGCGAATTTGGCTTTAAAGGCACTACCATCGGGGCGCACCCCTTGCAAATAGAAATACTCTTTGGGATCATTGCTGGGATCATCATCACGATCGCCGATGAGATCGCGCAAAGTATCCGTGGATTGCACAAAAACCTCTTTGGGTTCGGCGGTTTTGTTCAGCGCGTCCATAATGTCCGGATGCAACTTGCTTTGGTTGAACATTTTGATATTGGTGCTGATGTGCTTTTGCTTGTCTAAATCCTTGCCCAAGAACAAATTATGCCCTGTGATATTGTAAGGCACAAGATTATTCGCGCTCACTAGGGCGTTGAGACTCTCATCATTGCCATAGTAATTCCCCGCGCTATCAAAGGGTCTGCGATCCACCTTGCTCCCCCCAAAGAGATATTCCCCGCCTATAGAAGTGTTAGCCACATTGATCATATGGGCTTTGAGCTTTTCTAAATCAAGGGCGATAGCTTGGCGAGAAGTGGTGGAATGCACATCGCTAGCGGCTTGAATCAACTTGGTTTTAAACTGCTCCATGGTGCTAGAGAGCTCGCTTAGGGCTTTGTCGGTGTTAAGGGTGGCGGTGTGTGCGCTGTTGGCGACATCAATACCCTGATCTAGAGTGTTCTCTTCAAAGCCGTATTTGAGATTCTGGTTATTGATATTGCTATCTTGATAGCCTTGCTGGATCTTCAACCCAGAGGCGATCTTGCTATTAGCGGTGTTGAGTTTGTTTTGTAACGCGTTTTGGTAATAATTCATTTGGCTATAACGGCCACTATCGCTAATGCGCATGGATTTCCCTTCACTTGTCAACTTTATTGGACATGCAATATATATACCATTGCGCTATGGTCTAGTTTTTAAGCTTTTCTGTGTTAAAGTAAAGCTTATTTTTTCCTTAGGATTTGGCATGTATGCAGTGTTTAAAAATGGGGGTAAGCAGTATAAGGTGCAAGAGGGCGATGTAGTCTTGCTGGATAAAATGGGTTTGGAGCCCAAAACGCGCGTGGAGCTAGATGCTATCTTGGCGGTGGTCAAAGAGGGCGCGCCTGTTTATGGAACGCCTTTTGTGCAAGGAGCTAAGATTGAAGCAGAAGTGATCAATGAGGGGCGGGGTAAAAAGGTGGTGATCTTTAAAAAGCGCCGCCGCAAGGATAGCAAAACCAAGCGGGGTTTTAGGCGGGATTTCACCCGTGTTAGAATTTCTAAAATTGTCGCATAAGGAGTAGAGATGGCACACAAGAAAGGTCAGGGGAGCACCCAAAATAACCGCGATTCAGCCGGAAGACGCTTAGGGGTTAAAAAGTTTGGCTCAGAATTTGTCAGAGCGGGCAATATCTTGGTGCGCCAAAGAGGCACTAAGGTGCATCCGGGCAAGAATGTAGGGATGGGAAAAGATCACACCCTGTTTGCTTTGGTGGACGGGTTTGTGTGTTTTAGTTACAGAGATAAACAGCGTAAGAAAGTGAGCGTCTTAGAAACACAGAACACTTAAATACTAAGGGGGAGGGAAGGAGTTGCGATGAAAAAATGGCTAGTGGGCTTTTTTGGGCTGTGGTTGCTATGGGGGAGTTTGGGAGCGCAGGGCAAGCCGGGGGGGACCTTAGTTTATGCGCGGGGCGCAGATGGCTCGAGCATGGATCCAGCCCTAGTTACCGATGGAGAGAGTTATGTCGCCACCAGCAATATTTACGAGACTTTGGTGCGTTTTAAATACGGGACAACAGAGATCGAACCGGGCTTGGCTAGTAGCTGGGAGATTTCTAAAGATGGTCTTGTTTACACTTTCCACTTGCGCAAGGGGGTTTATTTCCACACCACCAAGTATTGGAATAAAAAGGTTGAATTCACCTCTAAAGATGTGCTTTTCTCCTTCAAACGCCAGATGGCGGGGGGCGATCCCTATTATAAGGGGCGTAGCTATATCTATTGGGAAAGCATGGCGATGTCCCACATTATCAAGAGCGTAGAGGCTCTAGACAAATACACGGTTAAAATCACCTTGAAAAAACCTGAAGCCCCCTTTTTAGCTGATTTGGGCATGGATTTTCTCTCCATTTTAAGTCAAGATTACGCGCAGTATTTAGCTAGTCAGGACAAGCAAAGCGAACTCTCTAAAAAGCCCATTGGCACAGGACCTTTCAAATTCGTGCTGTGGCTTAAGGACGACAAGATTCGTCTAGTTAAAAACCCTAACTATTGGGGAACCAAGGCTTTTTTAGATCAGGTGGTGATTCGTGTGATTCCCAACCCCTCATCGCGGGCTTTAGCCCTAGAAAAGGGCGAAGTTTCTCTAATTAGCGCGCCTAATCGCAACGAAATCCCCCGTCTAGAGAGTTTACCCGGGGTGGTTGTGGACAAAGCCCCCTCTTTGAGCGCGGCATGGCTTAGCCTCAATAACAATAAAAAGCCCTTTAGTAACCGCCTTGTGCGCCTCGCGCTCAATTACGCCATCAATGTGGATGACTACATCAAGGTTGTGTATGAAGGTTACGCCCAAAGGGCGATCAACCCCATACCCCCGGGCATGTGGGGCTATAACACCAATGTCAAGCCCTACCCCTACGACCCCGCTAAAGCCAAGCAACTCTTAAAGCAAGCGGGCTACCCTAGTGGGTTTGAAACCACGCTTTTTACCGCCGCTAGGCACAATAAAAAGGCTGCAGAATTTATCCAAGCCCAATTGGCTAAGGTGGGTGTGAAAGTCAAAATCGAGTTTTTTGAGTGGGGGGCTTATTTGAAAAAGACGGGCATGGGCGAACACGAAATGGCTTTCAGTGGTTGGTTAGCGGACACGGGTGATCCGGACAATTTTCTTTATATCCTATGGAGTAAGCATGCCGCTTCGCAAATCCCCACCCAAAACCACTCTTTTTACAAAAGCAATGCCTATTCGGATTTAGTAACTCGCGCCAAGGAAATCACAGACGAAAAAGAGCGCACCAAACTTTATCAAAAAGCCCAAGTTATCTTCCATGAAGACGCGCCCTGTGTGCTCTTAGCCTACCCTGATGAGGTTGCACCCCATTTAGCAACCCTCAAGGGTTATAAGGTTACAGGGGTGCAACGCAACCGCTTTGCTTCTGTGTATTTTGAGCGATAAATCTAGCGCGCCATGCTTAGTTTTATTCTCAAGCGAATCTTGTGGACAATCCCCACTTTATTTGGGGTAACCCTCATTGTCTTTGCGATGGTGCATTTGGCTCCTGGCGATCCGGCTTTATTGATTTTAGGCGAACACGCCAGCCAAGAATCTGTAGAAGCTCTGCGCGAACAAATGGGCTTGAATAAACCCCTTTTAGAGCAGTATTTTCTTTACATTAACCACATTTTTCATGGGGATTTTGGCAAGTCTTTGATGTCGGGTGAGCCGGTGTTAGAGGAATTTTTACAACGCTTTCCGGCTACCATTGAGCTCTCTATAAGCGCGCTTGTGATTTCTATTGTGTTAGGCTTGTTTGCGGGCATGTTAGCGGCTATCAAACGCTATAGCTTCTTTGATTACACTAGCATGGGTGTGGCTTTAGCTGGGGTGTCCATGCCTGTTTTTTGGCTAGGTCTATTGCTCATCTATTTTTTCAGTGTTAAATTGGGGTGGTTGCCATCTTATGGGCGTTTGAGTGATGAATTTTATTTAGATGGACCCACGGGGTTTTATCTCATTGACAGCTTAATAGCCCATGACTATAGGGCTTTTGTGGACGCGCTCAAGCATTTGATCTTGCCCAGCATCACCCTAGCCACGATCCCTACTGCCATCATCGCGCGCATGACAAGGGCTAGCATGCTGGAGGTTTCCAAAGAAGACTATATCCGCACGGCTAAGGCTAAGGGGTGTTCGCCCTTCAGAGTGGTGGTGGTGCACACCTTGCGTAACGCGCTCATCCCGGTAACTACCCTTGTGGGCTTAATGTTGGCCGGGTTACTTGGAGGGAGCATCCTCACAGAAAACACCTTTGCATGGCCGGGGGTGGGCAAATGGATGGTCAATGCCCTCAACCAACGCGATTTTCCCATCATCCAAACTTCTAGCCTGATCGTAGCGGTGATCTTCATTGGGGCGAATTTGCTAGTGGATGTTTTATACGCCTTCATTAACCCTAGAATAAGGCTGTCTTAATGGAACGCTTCAAAGAATTTTGGGGGCAGTTTAAGAAAAACAAAGCGGCCGTAGTGGGGGCATGTATTGTGTTGTTCTTGATTCTATGTGCCCTATTAGCCCCTGTGATCAGCGATCATGATCCTTATGCACAAAATGCTCAAGAGAGACTAGCTCTGCCCTCTTGGGAGCATGGGGGGAGTGCTAAGCATTTGTTGGGCACAGATGATTTAGGACGCGATACTTTCACGCGCTTGCTCTATGGAGCGCGTATTTCGCTGACTATTGGGGTGGTTTCCATTGGCATTGCGGTGTCTTTTGGGATTGTCTTTGGACTCTTAGCGGGCTATTTTGGCAGGCGCACAGATATGATCATTATGCGCGTCATGGATTTAATGCTCTCTTTGCCTTCGATTTTGCTGATTATTATTGTGGTGGCAATCTTGGGTCCCTCGCTTTTAAATGCGATGTTAGCTATTGGGATTGTGGGTATTCCGGGTTTTGCGCGCATTGTGCGCGCCTCTGTTTTGGCAGAAAAAGAAAAAGAATATGTCATCGCCTCTAAAGTCAATGGTTCGGGGCATTTGCGCCTGATGTTTGCGGTGATTTTCCCTAATTGCGCTGTGCCCATCATTGTGCAAGCTACGATGGGTTTTGCCTCTGCCGTGTTAGAGGCAGCTGGTTTGAGCTTTTTGGGACTAGGAGCCCAACCCCCTACCCCTGAATGGGGTGCGATGCTCATGGATGCTATGCAATATCTAAGAAGCAATCCATGGATGATTGTGCCTCCCGGATCAATGATCTTTTTAACCGTGATGGGTTTTAATTTGCTAGGCGATGGGATCATGGACGCGCTCGATCCCAAACACACGCGTTAGGGGGCTTGCATGGAAGAAACCTTGCTCAAAGTGGAAAACCTTAAAACCTATTTCTTTACCGATAAGGGCATTAATAAAGCCGTGGATGGCGTGAGTTTTGAGCTCAAGAAGTCCCAAACTCTGTGCATTGTGGGGGAGAGTGGGAGTGGGAAAAGCATCACTTCGCTCTCTATTCTAGGACTCATTGATAAGCCGGGTAAAATCGTGGATGGCTCTATTGAATTTAAAAAGCAGGATTTGCTCAAACTCAGCCAAAAGCAGATGCAACAAGAGATTAGAGGCAAGAAAATTAGCATGATCTTTCAAGAACCCATGACGAGCTTAAACCCTTCTTACACTATTGGGTTTCAAATCAGCGAAGCCCTCAAAATCCACCACCCCAATTTAAACCGCAAAGAACGCTTTGAGCGCGCGCTGGCTGAGCTAGAGCGCGTGGGTATTCCCCATGCTAAAGAGCGCTACCATGACTACCCCTTTAAGCTCAGCGGGGGGCAACGCCAAAGGGTGATGATCGCTATGGCGATGGTGTGCGCCCCTGAACTTTTGATCGCTGATGAGCCCACCACCGCCCTAGATGTTACCATTCAAGCCCAGATTTTAGAGCTCATGCAAGAATTGCAGGCAACTAAAGGAACTTCGATCCTCTTTATCACCCATGATTTAGGCGTGGTGGCACAATTAGCCGATGCGGTGGTGGTGATGTATAAGGGGCATGTAGTGGAGAAAGCCTGTGCTAAAGAGCTTTTTAATGATCCGCGCCACCCCTATACTCAAGCCCTGCTCAATGCCATACCCAAACCGGGCAAGGAGCACCGCAAAAAACGCTTACAGACCGTGGATGAAAATGTCAACTACCTAGAATTTCCTAGGGAGATTCGATGATCTTAGAAGCCAAAAACTTACAAAAAACCTACCACATCTCACAGGGCTTGTTTAAAGAAGCCAAACAAATCCACGCGGTGAAAGACATCACCTTCAAAGTGCATAATGGGGAGATTTTAAGTGTGGTCGGGGAGAGTGGGTGTGGGAAGAGCACCACCGCCAAGCTTTTAATGGGGATTGAGAGCCCTAGCGGAGGGGAGATTTTATTTAAGGGCAAGAATCTTGCCCAATTTAGCAAAGCTGATTGGCAGGAATACCGCAAACATGTCCAAATGATTTTTCAAGACCCCTATTCTAGCCTCAATCCTAGATGGCAGGTAGGGGACATCATTGCCGAACCTCTCTTGCTTAATAGCAATTTTTCTAAACAAGAACGCCGGGAAAAAGTCTTAGAAATGATGGATAGCGTGGGGCTTAAGCGTGAGTGGATCAGCCGTTACCCACATCAGTTTTCAGGGGGGCAACGCCAACGCATCGGCATCGCGCGCGCGCTCATTATCCGCCCTAAGGTGGTGATTTGTGATGAACCCGTTTCAGCCTTAGATGTCTCCATCCAAGCCCAAGTGCTCAATCTATTGCTAGATTTACAAAAAGAGATGGGCTTAACCTATGTCTTTATTAGCCATGATTTGGGCGTGGTGGAACACATCAGCGATCGCATTTTGGTGATGTACCAGGGTGAGATTGTAGAGCGTGGGGATGTGCAGAGCGTGTTGAGCGAGCCTAAAGACCCCTACACCAAGAAACTATTAGATGCTGTGCCCCATTTAGAAAAATCCATGCAACGCTTTTCTTAAGTTATGTTTGTAGATAGTGTAGAGATTGTGATCGCCTCTGGCAAGGGGGGGGCGGGGGCGGTGAGCTTTAGGCGCGAGAAATTTGTCATCAAGGGCGGACCAGATGGGGGCGATGGGGGCGATGGGGGCGATGTGTTTGTGCAAGTGAGCACAAACACCGACACGCTAGGGGCTTTTAGGGGCAAAAAGCACTACAAAGCTAAAAATGGCGCGCCCGGGGGTCCTAAAAATTGCAGTGGCAAAAAGGGGGAGAGCATCACCCTAATTGTGCCCCCCGGGACACAAATCTACGATCAGCAAAGCGGGGAGTTGTTAGGAGATTTTATAGAGTGTGGTGCGCCCCTTAAGATTTTAGAGGGGGGCAAGGGGGGAATGGGCAATGCACGCTTTAAAAACGCCGTGCAACAACGCCCTACCTACGCGCAAAAGGGGCTAGAGGGGGTGGAGTTGAGCGTGCGCTTAGAGCTTAAACTCATTGCCGATGTAGGCTTGGTGGGCTTTCCCAATGTGGGCAAATCTACCTTAATTAGTGTGATCTCCAATGCACGCCCTAAGATCGCCAACTACGCCTTTACGACCCTAGTGCCTAATTTAGGGGTGGTAAGCGTGGGGGATTTTAAAGAATTTGTGATCGCAGACATCCCGGGGGTCATAGAGGGGGCAAGTGGGGGCAAGGGCTTAGGGCTAGCCTTTTTAAAACACATTGAGCGCACGCAATTTTTACTCTTTGTGCTAGATGTTAGCTTGGATTTAACAGAGCAATACCACCAATTACGCCACGAATTGGGGGCGTTTTCACCCACCCTAGAAAAGCGCGCCTTTGGGGTGGCGATCAACAAAATAGACTTGCTCCCCCCTGAAACACTCGCTAGCACTCTGCATACCTTTGAGACTAGCCTAGATGATAAGCCCGCCTTTATTCTGCCCATCTCAGCCCACACCACCACTAACACCGCCCAGCTGGTGCAGGTGTTAGCGCAGAATTTGGATAAAAGTTAATCTAAGAGGTGTTGGCATGTTTAAAAGTCGCTTTTTAAGCCTTGTGGGGGCTTTGTTTTTGTCTGTGGGGCTGTGTGGTGCAGAGAGCGCGCAGGATCTGCTTGAGCAAGGACGGACTTATTATAAGCAAGGGAACTATACCAAGGCATTTGAATCCTTTCAAAAAGCTGCCAATGCGGGCGAGGCTAATGGGTATCTTGCTTTAGGGCTGATGTATGAAAATGCTAAGGGGACTCATCAAGATATGCATCAAGCCTTCAAATGCTACCAAAAAGCGGCAAATATGGGTGTTCCTGAAGCTTATTTGATTTTAGGATCGATGTATTACGATGGGATAGGCGTGAGCAAGGATTATAACAAAGCTTTAAAATACTACCAAAAAGCCGCCGATGCGGGGGTTGCTGAGGGCTATACAAATTTGGGACTTGCCTATGCTAAAGGGCATGGCGTGGCTCAAGATTATCAAAAAGCCGCCCAGTATTACCAACAGGGCACAGATATGGGGGATGGGGAGGCTAGCTATTATTTGGGGCAGTTGTATTACAAGGGTCAAGGTGTTTCTAAGGATTACTCTAAGGCATGGACATGTTACATCATAGCCGCAAGTTTGGGAGATGCGCGGGCTTATTGGAGTTTAGGGAATATGTATTACGAGGGTAAGGGGACAATTAAAGATTACATAAAAGCTAAAGAATACTTCCAAAAAGCTGCCGATGCAGGGATTGCTGAGGCTTATAATAATTTGGGAGTCATGTA
This sequence comes from Helicobacter labacensis, assembly GCF_003660285.1. GTDB lineage: Bacteria > Campylobacterota > Campylobacteria > Campylobacterales > Helicobacteraceae > Helicobacter > Helicobacter labacensis. The sequence goes on from NZ_QXQQ01000020.1 coordinate 25,838, forward strand.
TGCTAAGGGTGAAGGTGTGGGGATAGATAAAGAAATGGCTTCTAAATACTATAAAAAAGCCTGCAAAATGGGAAGTGATCTAGGTTGCAAGAGCGCTAAAGCGCTTTTGGGGGATTAGGCACTTGGGAGCATTGGTATGAGATTATGCGCTCGGAGATTGTGGCTAGCCTTAAGCGCAAATGGCGGTTTTGTGCTTATCTGTGATTGTGGGATTTTCTGTGGACAATACAGAGCTTTTTAAACAGGCGCAAACCTACTACAAGCAACAAGAATACCCAAAAGCTTTGGCTCTTTTAAAGAGAGCGGGGGAGTTAGGGAATGCTCAAGCGTATGTCGCCTTAGGGGTGCTCTATGTTGCTGATAAAGGACTGCCCCTTGATTACCCTAAGGCTTTTGGATATTTCCAAAAGGCGGCTAAAATGGGAGACGCGCAGGCTTATGCTAAATTGGCTAACATGTATTATTTAGGTTTGGGCACAGCACGGGACTATACTAAAGCTTTGCAACACTATATCAAAGCGGGAGAATTAGGGTATACAGACACCTATATTCTTTTGGCAGACATGTATTATAAGGGGCTTGGCACGGATAGGAACTATTCTAAGGCTTTTGAGTATTTTAAAAAGGCGGCAGATTTGGGCAATGCTAAGAGCTATAGCATGGTGGGGCTTATGTATAGGGGCGGGCTGGGCGTTGCCAAAGACACACAAAAAGCCCTAGAATACTTCAAAAAGGGCGTGGTGCTCAAAGATGCGAAGTCATATTTTCATTTAGGAATGTCTTACCTTGTGGGTGAGGGCGTGGGCAAAGACGCGTCTCAAGCCTTGTTGTATTTCCAAAGAAGCGCAGAATTGGGCGATTCAGCTGGATATGTGCTCTTGGGGTATTTGTATGTGAATGGCGATGGTGTGAAGCAAGATACAAAAAAAGCCCTCTGGTATTTCCAAAAGGCTTGTAGGATGGGAGAGCAACAAGGTTGCCAGAACGCTAAAAAGCTCTTGGATTTTATGCATTAAAAACTTCCTGTTTAGCTTTTTGTGCTACAGCAGTGTTTTCTAAGGAGTTTTGCTTGTCTTTTAGATTTACCCTCCCCCCCCCCCCCCCAATAAACTAAACCTTCGCCCCGGATTTCATCTTTCTAGTTTAACACACACCCTCCACATATTTAAAGCCCCCCAAAAACCCCCACTCAAACAACCCCAAGTCCCTACACCCAATGATTTACCCGCATTTGAAAGGGAGACACCCCCTGGAAATTTTGATCAAACCCCTAAAGAGAAAGATAAAAACATGGAACAAGGTCGAGAATACGAAAAGTTTGTCGCTCAAGGGTATGTCAAGCGTGGTTATGATTGCGATTTTCATTGCGATTTAGGCAAGCAAGATCAAAAAATTGATCTGATTTTAACTAAGGATGAGGAGGTGCTATTTATTCAATGTAAAAATTGGAATGAAAAAACGCCTTATCGCGTGGGTTTGGACTATGTCCAAGAGTTTTTGCGCAATTGCGATGCCCTAGAGAAAGCAGAGTACCCGGGCAAAAACTGCCAAAGATTGTTGGCGCTCTCTGCGGATGTGCTCAACCCAGAGGCTAAGGCATTCCTAGAAAAACGCCGCTGCGATCAACGGGTGGGATGGGCAATACTACCAATACAGAGGAGTTAAAATGGATTACGCCAAAAAATACAGGGATTTAGTTGCCAGCTATTATGCAGGTCAAGGTTTTAGCGTCCACAGATATGATGCGAGCAAAGACAAAGAGAAACATTTGGCATTTACCCGCATTGATTTGATTTTGCGCAAAGACAAACAAATCATCTTGGCGCAGTGCAGAAACTGGAATCCTGAGGGGGAACATAAGATTGATGCCAAGTATTTAGAGAAGTTTCTGCAAGATTGCCATAGCTACCAAAGCCATTTGTATCGCGATGATTTTGAGCATTATCAACAATGCTTTTTTAAAAATATCATGGTGGTCAATAGCCCTAAGTTGCTCGCCCCAGATGCCTTTGAGCTCATCAAGAGCCAAAAGGATAAAAAAGAGCGTGAACGGGTGTTTTATGAGGTGCTGGAACCCTCAGCTAACATGGACAAGGTGAGCCTAGCAGAGAAAACATGATCAAACATTTGGAGGAAAACATGGTTTTAAAATTTTGCCCTGCCCTGATTAGAGTAGTGCGTATAAGGGGTTTCACATGAGCATTTTGGTGATCGGAGCTATTGCGCAGATTTTTACAGCAGTGGGGAAGGTGTTTGAAAACTTCTTTAAGTCGTCCGTCTCTATGGTGTTTGTGATTACATTGCTGGTTATTTTCCACTATGTGGGGAATTAGTGGGGTGGGTAACCCTAGCAACGGTTAAAATACCTACAAGGAGCAATATGTCAGTGTCGTTTGAAAAGTGTGTGTTGTCGGTTGTCTTGTTGTTTGCAGCGGCTTTAGGAGTCTGTTATGCGGGGAATCAATTGGCAAAATCTTACGATGACAGCAAAGACTATGGCAAATCTGTTTCTTATTGGCAAAAACTCATAGAAATGGGGGATTCTAGGGGGTATAACGAAATGGGGGCTATGTATGAAGATGGCAAAGGCATTGTCAAAGATTGCTCCAAAGCCTTGCAATACTACCAAAAAGCAGCAGATATGGGGGATATTATGGCTTATAATAATTTGGGAATAATGTATGAAAACGGGGAGGGTGTGGGGCAAGACAAGGAAGTTGCACGGCAGTATTATCAAAAGGCTTGTGGGATGGGCAATCAAGAGAGTTGTGAATACGCCAAAGATTTAGCCCCTAAACATACTGCCTACAAGCTCAACTTTGATATTCAGAAAAAAGAGTTTGATCTCTTTGGGGAGGGGCTGGGGACTTTGATTGAGATCACTTCTAAAAATAGAGACCCCGTGCGCCTTGAGGGGATTATTATCAATGAGGCAATTCTTGCAATGATTGGACTCAGGTTATGGCTGATGGCAGACCAGCTAGGGGCAATAAGAGAGGCTATATTTTAAAATACTCTCAAGGGTATATGATTGGCGTGGCTTGCTTGCCTTATAAAATCCTCTCTGTAGAAATTAGGACTCATTTGGGTAATGTAACTTACACCTATGAGTGAGGGGTGTTTGGGGGTGTGGAGGGGATTTTTCAGCATGTGGTAGTGAAGCATGTTTAAAGTAAAAATACATCCAATAGGCAAGTTTATCCTCTTATTTATGGTAGAATCCACTTACAAGCCTTGCTTGTAAACCTGAAAAAGGAGTCTTATGCGCATTTTGTTAACCTTGATCGCTACAACCCTTCTCTCTTGTTTGTTTTTAGAGGCTGAGGGTAATGGGGTTTATGGAGCTGTGGGTTTTCAATACTCAAACATCACACAGAGCACACAGAACAAAGCCCCCGGGCTTGTTAACCAAATGCCACTTTTCAATGTGTTAAGTGCCAAGCCCATAGTTTTAGCAAATCCCCAGCTCCCCCAAAACAAAATGGGGCAGTGAAATTAAGGAGGTTTTCTGGACAAGAAAATTTTAAAAAACACTTCTGCAAGTTTAGCCATAGCCCTTTGTTCGCCCTTTTTGGAGGCTGATACGGATAAAGATGGTTTCCAAAGGACTAGTGTCATTTGGTGTTGCGATGCCGATGGCAAATCGTTTTCAAGCCCCCCTTCATGGGCTCTCCCAGCATTTTGACCCCACATCCAAGAAAAAAACCTCCAGCACCAACACCAACACCCCAGCAGTCCCTCAAACCTCTACCCCGCCGGTAACCACTAAACCTTCAACGCCCCAGACTTCTGCCCCACCCGTAGTAACTAAAGCCCCAACACCCCAAACATCCACCCCGCCAGTGGTAACTAAAG
>NZ_QXQQ01000021.1 GCF_003660285.1 Helicobacter labacensis
ACCAGTATGGTTGAAACAGGAATACAACAGAAATCAACTGCCTATTCTCTATAATTTTTTTAAGTTTATAGGGTTTTATAGGATTTAGTATGATTTTATAGGTTTGTAGGAGCGGTTCATGCTATTTTGCCAACCACCAATGCTAGGGTCGCTTGATCGTATCTATTAAAACTTCTTGCTATTGGCTTCATCTAGGATATTTTGCGCGATCTTTTGCACATTTTGGCTAATGGTAGAGGAGGTGGTGGCAATTTGGGTGTTATTGAGCATCGTTTGTTCCAATTCGTGCATGGCGGTGTTGATCAAGTCGATGCTAGCACTCTGCTCTTCTATGGCGCTAGCAGCCTCATTGATAGATTGGGTGAGGGCTTTGGTATTAGCCTCAATCTCGCCTAAAGACTTTTGGGTGCGCTCGGCTAGTTTTCTTACTTCATCAGCCACCACCGCAAAACCTCTGCCATGTTCGCCCGCTCTAGCGGCTTCAATGGCAGCATTCAAGGCTAGTAGGGTGATTTGATCGGCGATCTCTGTGATCACTTCCACCATGTTTGAAATCCCTTGGGATTGGGCGATCACCTCCTCACTCTTGGCGTTCACGCTTTGCATGCTCGAGCTAATTTGGGCTAGCGCGTTGGTGGTTTGCTCTAAGGAAACCACTTGTTGTTTAGAGGCATCCTGCATCGCGTGCGTGGTCTGGTTGAGAGTGTGGGTTTCTTGGGTGAGCGCGTGGGCAAAATCTAAGGAGTTTTTCAAAGAAACAACAATGCTTTGTTGTAAAGTATTGATATTATTAGCTAGTTGCAAAAACCCGCCCTGTAGCTGGGTAGTGTCCATGCCCTTGGTGAAATCGTTGTGGCAATAAGTTTCAATGGTCTTAGAGATGTGCTCAAAAGTGCTGTTTAGAAGGCTAGAGAAATTGTTTAGATTCGTGCCCAAGTGTTGGAGCTCTGGGTTGATCGCGCGCGCGTGGATGGTTTGGGTGAAATCCCCGGTGCGCGCGCTATCTAAGGCTAAGATCGCCTCTTTAGAGAGTTTTTGATCGGCTTGCAGATGTTGGATGGCTTCTTGAATGCTCTCATTGAGCGCGCGCGCCATTTGCCCCAATTCGTCCTTAGAGCGCAGAACAATGGGCTCAGGGACATCGTTTTGTTTGTAATTGACAAAGGCAAAGAAATCCTTAAGCCCCTTGTTGAGCACACTAATAGCCCCCGTGATCTTGCGGTAAAAGAGGTAGTAAAGCGGGATCACCACCACGATTAAAAAGACCAAGGCGATGAGGACATAGAGATTAAAGCTCGAGCTCAATTTGTGGCGGATGTCCTCAGTGATGAACTTAGTGCGCTCTTCAACATTGTCCATGTAAACCCCCGTGCCCACCCACCAATCTGGCATGCCCTCGATCTTTTGGGCGTAGGAGATTTTATCGGTGTAGCGGGTGGTGCCATCGGCTAGAGGTTTGGGTGAAACATAGTAGACAAAGTCTCCCCCAGCCATCGCAGCTTTATAAAGTTCTTTAATGTAAAACACCCCATTTTTATCCTTGGTGTTCTCTGCGCTCACGCCCACGGGGTATTTGGGATTTGCGGTGTAAATAGGGGTGTATTTTTCATACACGAAAAAGTAGCCTGAGCGATCCTTTGCGAAGCGGAACGCTTTAAACATGGCGGTGATTATGCGTTTTTTAGCCTCTAGGGTGGGTGCGTCTTTGAGCACTTGGGCGATGTTAGAGCTAGCCAAATCTACGGCTAGTTTGAGCTTGTCGCCTAGCATGCGTTTTAAATCTACACTCACGGCACTATTCACACGGTGCACGGATTGTTGGTTATTGCGCGCAAAGAGTAAAAGAGTTGCCACCATCGCCACAATGGTTAAACCCCACAAAGCGACAATCTGTTTACCTAGAGAGAAAGAACGCATAAATACCTGCTCCTACACCCTGTTTTTTTAAAATTTCTTGCTATTGGCTTCATTGAGAATATCCTGGGCGATGTCTTGCACATTCTTGCTAATGCTCAAAGAAGTGGTGGCAATCTGCGCGTTATGCACCATTGTCTGCTCTAGGGTTGCCATCGCGCTATGGATTTGTGTGATGCCCTCTGTCTGCTCTTCTATGGCGCTAGCAGCCTCATTGATAGATTGGGTGAGCGATTGGGTATTAGCCTCAATCTCACCTAAAGACTTTTGCGTGCGCTCAGCTAGTTTTCTCACTTCATCAGCCACCACCGCAAAGCCTCTGCCATGTTCGCCCGCTCTAGCAGCTTCAATGGCAGCATTCAAGGCTAGTAGGGTGATTTGATCGGCGATCTCATTGATGATGAGCACCATATTTTTAATTCCCTCAGAGCGTTCCATCACCTCTTGACTCTTGGCGTTCACGCTTTGCATGGAATTGCTAATGCGCCCCAACGCGTTCATGGTTTGATCCAAAGAGTCCACTTGTTGTTTAGAAGCGTCTTGTAGGCGGCGTGTGGTTTCATTGAGAGTATTGGTTTCTTGGTGGAGCGCGTGGGCAAAATCCAAAGAGTGCTTGAGCGAATCTACAATGCTTTTTTGCAAGGTGTTGATGTCGTTGGCGAGTTGTAAAAAAGCCCCCTGCAAATTGGTGGTTTCTAAACCGGCTTGGAAATCGTTGTTGGAATAGGTTTGGATGGTGGTGCAGATGTGGCGGAAAATGTCGTTGAGAAATTTAAAAAAGGCGTTGAGATCCGCGCCCAAGCGTTCTAACTCAGGGTTAGCCGCATGCGCGTAGATGACTTGGGCGAAATTGCCGGTATGGACATTGTCTAGGACGCTTAGCGCGTCTTTGGAGAAGTGTTGATCGGCTTGGAAGTGTTGCACCGCTTCTTGCACATTGCTTTTAAGCGCGCGCGCCATTTCGCCTAGCTCGTCCTTAGAGTGCAAGATAATTTCTTTGGGTTCGTTTTTGGCGCGGTAATTGACAAAGGCAAAAAAATCCTTGAGAGCCCCACTAAGGGTGCTAATATTCCTCGTGATTTTGCGGTAAAACAGATAGTATAGAGGCATCACCACCACAAATAAGAGTAAAACGACAATGGCGGCGTAGAGATAAAAATGGTAGCGCATACTCCCTTCAATTTCGTAAATAATGGTCTTGGTGCGCTCTTCAACATTGTCCATGTAAACCCCCGTGCCAATCCACAAATTAGTAGTGCCCTCAATTTTTTGGGCATAGGAGATCTTATCTGTGTCGCGCACGCCCCCATTTAAAAGGGGTTTGGGGAAGACATAGTAGACAAAATTCCCTCCTGATTGCGCGGCTTTGTAGAGGTCTTGGATATAGAGCACGCCGTTTTTATCGCGCACATCCTTGAGGCTTGTGCCTATTTTGTCCGTGATATTGGGGTTGTAAAAGGGGACATATTCCTCATAGGCAAAGAAATAGCCCGATTTGTCCTCCTCAAAACGAAAACCATGCAAAATATCGCTGACAATGCGCTTTTTGAGCGCGTCCGTGGGCGCGTCCTTGATCGCGTTAGAAATGCTGTGCGCGAGCGCGTCTGTGGCTAATTTGAGCTGTTCGCCTAGCAGGCGTTTTAAATCTAGATCGACAAGTTTGTGCACATGCTCTATGGATTCCCTATTGCTCTGCGCAAAGAGCAAAAGGGTAACTCCCATAGTGAGCACGCTAAACGCCCATAAAACGATGATTTGCTTGCCTAGAGAAAAAGAGGTCATAGCCACTCCTTAATAACGCTTAATAATCGGGGGGGGGGGGGGGTGAAACAGCGCGTAATACCTTGCATCAAACTTCCTTGATCACAATTTTACCCTCTTGCACATCAAATAAGAGATGTTTATCGCTCCAATGCGCGCTATCTTGCTCTAAAAGCAAAGTGGCTAGGCGATCCTCAACCTCCTCATACAAAGCCCGTTTAAGGGGCGCGCGCCATAAATTGGGTCAAACCCACTTTGGGCGATGTATTCCTTAGCCTGCGGGCTCAATTCTATTTGTACCCCCCTCTCACTGAGTTTTTCTTGAATATCTGCAAACATCAAATCTACAATCTGCATGATGGATTCCATATGCAGGGGGTTAAAGATCACAATCTCATCAAGGCGGTTTAAAAACTCTGGCTTAAAGTAGGCTTTTAGGGCTTCTTGCACCATTTTTTGCTTATCGTGCTCTTCGCTCAATTCCATGATTTGATCGCTCTCAATATCATAGGCTTTTAACACTTCCTGTTCAGCCTTATGTTTAGCATGGACACTCTCAAATTCTAAGATTTTGTCGCTGGCGATATTGCTGGTCAAAATAATAATGGTGTTCTTAAAATCCACCACCACGCCTTTATTGTCTGTAAGCCGCCCCTCATCGAGCACCTGTAAAAGCATGTTAAACACCTCCGGGTGTGCCTTTTCAATCTCATCAAAGAGGAGCACGCTATAAGGGCTACGCCGCACCGCTTCGCTAAGTTGCCCGCCCTCCTCATAGCCCACATACCCCGGGGGCGCGCCCACCAAGCGACTCACCGCGTGCTTTTCCATGTATTCGCTCATGTCCAGCCTAATCAAATTCTTTTGGCTATCAAAGAGAAACTGGGCTAAGGTCTTAGCACTCTGGGTTTTACCCACACCCGTAGGTCCTAAGAATAGAAAGCTCCCAATGGGTTTATTAGGATCGCTCAAGCCCGCTTTATTACGCTTAATCGCCTTAGCAATCGCGCTAATGGCTTGGGATTGTCCGATCACACTCTTAGCCAGCTCCTGCTCGATGTGTAAAATCTTATCTTTTTCCTCCTGCAACATCTTTTGGACTGGGATATGCGTCCATTTGCTCACAATGCGCGCGATACTATCCTTGGTTACGGCGTGTTGCAACAAACTCCCCTGCTCTTGCATGCGCGCCCATTGTGCCTCTAAATCGCGCACCACCTGTTCTAATTTGGGGATTTCTCCATGGTCGATCTTAGCGGCTTTTTCAAATTCTGATTGGCGTTTGGCTAGCTCGGATTCACGCTTCAAGCTCTCAATATTGTTCTTAGCCTGTGCGATGTCTTTGAATACCCGCCTTTCATTTTCAAACTGCGCTTCTAGGCGTTGCCTCTCCTCTAGGGCGTTGCCAAGCTCCTTTTGCACCTCCTCTAGGCGTTGCTTGTTGCTAGGATTCTCCTCCATAAGTAGGGCTTGTTTTTCTACCTCTAGTTGTTGCACTAACCTTTTGGTGTGGGAGAGGGCATAGGGTTCTGATTCGATTTGCATTTTCAACTCAGCAGCCGCCTCATCAATTAAATCAATGGCTTTATCGGGCAAAAAGCGGTTAGTGATATAGCGCTGTGAGAGCTTGGCACTTGCTACCAATGCGCTATCGGTGATGCTCACATTGTGGTGTGCCTCTAAATTTTCTTTAAGCCCTCTTAGAATCTGCAAGGTTTCATTCACGCTAGGCTCTTCTAAAGAAATGGGCTGAAAACGGCGTGTGAGCGCGCTATCTTTTTCAAAGTATTTGCGGTATTCTTTGAGCGTGGTTGCCCCGATGGTGTGCAACTCCCCGCGCGCTAGGGCGGGCTTTAAGATATTAGCCGCGTCCATGCTCCCCTCGCTCGCCCCCGCCCCCACAATGGTATGAATCTCATCAATAAATAAAATCACATTGCCCGCTTTTTTGACCTCTTCTACCACCTTAGTTAGGCGTTCTTCAAATTCCCCTCTATACTTCGCCCCAGCAATGAGCATGCTCATATCCAACATGACCACCTGCTTGTGCTGCAAAGACAAGGGCACTTCTTTTTTAGCGATGCGCTGGGCTAGCCCCTCCACAATGGCGGTTTTACCCACCCCCGGCTCGCCTAACAAAATGGGATTATTCTTGCTCTTGCGAATCAAAATCTGCATCATACGCAAAATCTCTTCATCGCGTCCAATCACTGGGTCTAGGGTGTTTTCTAGGGCTTTGGTGGTGAGGTTGATCCCGTATTTTTCTAACGCCTCCAGCGTGGCATCATCGCTAGGCTGGTTGATTTTCACCCCCTTGCGCATACTCTGCAAGGTCTTAATAAGCTCTGGCACATCTAAAAATGACTTAAAATAGTGGCTAAAAAGCTCTGCATTAGCGATAATAAAGCTATCTAGCGCCACAAATTGATCCCCATTTTTCACACTCCAGCCCAAAGCACTATGCAAGGCATCCAAGAGATTCTTGCTGAGGCTAATCCCCTGCGCGCTCACGCTCGAACTCTTAGGCAGGCTATCTACTACACTTCTAGCCTCTAGCTCTAAAGGGGTTTTCTCTATGCCCATTTTGATGAGCGCATGGCTTAGTAAAGATTGGCTGTTGCTGAGCAACGCCCAAAAAAGATGGATGGGTTCGATCTCTTGATTTTTAGCATGCAGGGCTAGACTTAGAGCCTGATCCAAACTTTCTTTAAGCTGATTGGTGAGTTTTTCAAAAATATTTGGTGTGTGCATAGTATCTCCTTGTAGCGCATTATGCTACAAGTTTTAAAACAGATAGATAGCCCCCACGCGCTGGGCGTTGTATGGGCGTTGCGCACGCGTTTAGAACTTTTTCTTATTCGTGTCCTCTAAGATGTCATTGGCGATGTGCTCCACATCTTGGCTAATGCTCAAGCACTCATTGGCGATCTCAATATTATGTGTCAGATTGACATCAAAGCGCGCGATCACTTGGTTGATACTCAACACCGCATCGGCTTGCTCCTTGATCGCGCTGGAGTTATCCGCGATGCTTTGCACCAAAACATTGATATTAGATTCGATCTCGCCCAAAGACTTTTGGGTGCGCTCGGCTAATTTGCGCACTTCATCAGCCACCACCGCAAAACCGCGCCCGTGTTCACCCGCGCGCGCGGCTTCAATGGCGGCGTTTAGAGCTAGCAAATTGGTTTGATCGGCGATGTCACGAATCATCTCTACTACGCTTTTAATTTCTTGGCTTTGGGCGATCATCGCGCCACTTTTCTCGCTCACATCGCTAATGCGCTGGGTGATGCTCTCAATCACTTGGGTGGTGTCCTTGATCTCAGCGGATTGTTGCGCGGAGTTTTCCATGAGCTTGTCCATGCTCTCTTTCAAGCCTGAAGCCTTGATCTCTAAATTGTTGGCAAAGTCTAAGGACACCTGCAACATTTTGGTGATCTCTGCGCCTAGGTGGTTGATGGCTAATTCCACATCACCATGCGCGGATTCGATCTTGGGGGTGAAGTCTAGGTTTTGGTAGGCATGCACCACGCCTAAAATCTTATTGATGTCCGCGCCGATGTTTTTCTCCAAGCCCACGATCATGGAGTGTAGAGTGAAGAGCAGATCGCACAGCTGGGGGGTGCAATTTGCTTGGCATTCGAGATTCTTAGAAACGATAAAGCCCTTTTCCACATTGGTGGCGTTCAGGGTGGCGTGCGCCACCATGGCGTTATCCGCCTCAAAGGTGGCTTGGACGCGCTGGATATTGGCGATGATCTCCTTGGACATCAAGCCGATCTCATCATGGTAGCGCACGGTGTAGACTGGGATTCTTGTTTCTTGTTCGTGCTGGATGAGTTTGAAAAAAGAGCGCAACATGGCAAACATGCGCTCCAAACGCTTGATCACTTGGAAGTAGAAAAACAAAAGGAGCGCAAAACTCACAAATCCTAGAGTGATGAACCCCCCAATCACAATGGTTTTGCGCATGGTGTAGAGGTCCTTGAAGGCTATTTCGCTTGGCACAGCTGCGCTCACAAGCCAATTATAATGGACATTGGGCAGAATCAATTTATAGGGTTTGAAGGTGTAGAGCACGGCTACCATTTCTCTTTTAGTAACATCGCTACGCCAAGCGATCACCCTGATGCTTTGGGGTTGGGCGTTTTTTCTAAACTCTAAAATCTCTTGGGCTAAACCATCGCGCATGACTTCTACAAACTGCTTGCCCTGCAATTTGTGGTTGGCATGGAAGGCTAAAATATCATCAGTGCGTCCCAGCAAAAACCCGTTTTGATCGCCTTGGGGGAAGAATTGGGCTTGGATGCGCTCAAAATCGGTAAAAACCCCTACAACGGCGACCATTTTGCCATGGATTCTAATGGGGAGGGCGATGATATTGCCAAAAATCTTATGCCCTCCTAATAGAGACATGTGGTAGGTCTTGCTACGGGCGTTTTGCTGGGTTTTTAAAACTTCTTGCACGGGTTGGTAGTCTAGTAAACTCTTTTCGTTGTGGTAGACTTGTATTTTATTGCTATTGTCCTTAAACACCCCCACGCTATTTTGTGGCTGCCCCCTCTCATTGAGCACCACTAAGAAGGCTTCGCGAATATGCCCTTTTTCGTTAGTTTGGATCAAATTGACAAGCATGTCCTTCATCTTATTGTCCTCTTTTAAGACTTGGGGGGCAGAGGCGACATAACCGGTAAAATTCAAGACCGCATGCGCGATGCTATTCAAGGCGTAGATCACATTATTGGTCTTGATCGTGGTTTGTTCTTTGAGCGTGGCTTTGATATTGCGGTTCATCGTGCGGTTGGCGTTGGTGAGCAAGATCACCCCCAATATTCCAAAGAGCACAAAAAGAATCACAGAAACAACCAAAACAACCTTAGTGCCTAATTTCATATTCTTAAACATGCAATTCCTCCCTACAGTTGGTGCGCTTTAAGAGGTTTTCAATCTCTAACACAATACAGGGGTGAGCTGGTGAGCTGGTGAGCTGGTGAGCTGGTGAGCTGGTGAGCTGGTGAGCTGGTGAGCTGGTGAGCTGGTGAGCTGGTGCTAGCATATCTAACCTTAAAATCTCTTTTTGTTGGTGTCATCTAAAATGTCCGTGGCGATGGTTTCAATGTCCTGACTGACACAGAGGCATTTGTTGGCAATGTCCACATTGTGGCTTAGGTTGGTGTCAAATTGGGTAATGATCTGGTTGATACTCAACACCGCATCGGCTTGCTCCTTGATCGCGCTGGAATTTTCCGCGATACTCTGCACAAGCACATTGATATTAGATTCGATTTCACCTAGGGATTTTTGGGTGCGCTCGGCAAGCTTGCGCACTTCATCAGCCACCACCGCAAAGCCGCGCCCATGCTCACCCGCGCGCGCGGCTTCAATGGAGGCGTTTAGGGCTAGTAAATTGGTTTGATCGGCGATCTCAGAGATCATCTCCACCACGCTTTTAATTTCATGGCTTTGGGCGATCATGCTATCACTCTTAGAGCTCACCGCGGTGATGTTTTGCGTGATGGCTTCAATACTTTGGGTGGTGTTTTTGATCTCAGCGGATTGCTGGGCGGATTTGGCAGCCAACTCGTCCATGTGCAATTTCAAACTCTGGCACTTTTCATTGAGGGTTGTAGCAAAACCTGAAGAGGTCTTTAGCATCCTTACGATCTCTGCGCCTAGCTGGTTGGTGGCGATCTCAAAATCCCCCTTAGCGCGCGCAATTTTGGAAGTGAAGTCCAAATCTTGGTAGGCATGCACCACTTCTAAGATGTGGTTCAAATCCGCTCCCACCCTTTGCTCTAAAAAGTCTATCATGGTGTTGACGGTTTGGATCAATTTAGCCAAATTGGGGGCGGAGGCTTTGGCATGGATGCGCTGGGTGATATTGCCCTGTTCTATCGCTGAAGCCACAGAGATCACATCGGCTACGATCTCATTGTCGCTTTGAAAGGATTCCTTGATCTTTAGCACATTTTCGTTGATCTTGGTATACATGCCCCCAATCTCATCGTTCCAGCTGGATTTGTGGATGGTGATTTGGGATGTCTGGTGGTTTAAAAGTCTGAAAAAATCGCTCAAGGTTGTAGAAACGCGCTCCACACGCCGCACGATCGCATAATGGGTGTATAAAAATACCGCGGTCATGGTCAATGCTAGCAAGACCAACACGATGAGGGTGATCTGCCAGCGCATTTTGGCGACATGTCTTTGCAGGTCTTTTTGGGAGATCACCGCGCCGATCATCCAGTTGTGTTCTTGGTGGATCGCTTTAAAGGGGCGGAAGGTGTAAAGGGACACAATCACATCGGATTTGAGCACATTAGAATAGAAGGCACTGTGTCCAAAGGCATTGCTTTGCGCCTTTTCCCTGAAGGTTTCGATTTCTGCCGTGTCTTCGCCTTTCATCACATCGTGGAAAGTCTTGCCCTGCAAGTTGTGATCGCGATTGAGCGCGAAAATGCGATTCCCACTCCCCATGAAAAACCCGTTTTCGCTCTTATCAGTGGGAAAATAGCGATCCTGCAACATTTCCATGTTGATGAAAATGCCTGCGATGGCGACTAAGCGTTTTTTTTCATCAAAAATCGGCGTAGCGATGGTCGTGCCAAAACGCCGCGAGCCATCGATCAAGGGGGTAAAATCTGTGGGGGAGCGCAAGGGTTTGAGTTCTTGTGCGACGCGCGCGATGAGGGGGGATTGCAAAATAAAGGAGGTGTTTTGGCGGAAGTGCAAGGTGTTATCGGGCTCTTCCATCACTTCATAACTCTTGTGGGCTTGGTTATTTTGCAAGAAGACTAACCACGCTTGGCGCACAAAGTGCTTGTCGAGCACCAATTTGCCTATATTGTTATTAATGGTGGCATCCGAGGCGTTTTTTAGAAACACAAACCCCTCCTCAGAAAAATAAGACGCGTAGTGGATCAAGGACTGGGCTAGATTATTGAGCTCTAGGGCGATCGCTTTAGCTTTGTGGAAGGATTGGTATTTCACCACCTTTCTAGCATCATGGGTTAGCATTTCTGTGGCTTCGTGGATAAAGTAAATGCCCAATAACGCGAAGGAAACGACCAAAATGATCGAATTCATCAAAACACTCTTCACCCCAAGCTTGAGATTCTTAAACATAATTTTCCTTATTGATGGCGCTTCAAAGCGTCAGGGACACTTTCCAAGTAAACACTCTGGGAGGGGAAGGCAAAGCTCAACCCCAATTCCTCCACAATGCGCATGATCTCTAGCATTACATTCTCCTTTACAGCTAGCCACTCTCCCCACACCACGGTTTTAGAAAAGCAATACACCAAAATATTAATGGAACTATCCCCAAAATTATCCACATATACAAAGAGATTAGATTTATAACCCATTAGATCGTCCATGGACACGATGTGTTCGCGATCCATCATATAATCGTGCTGGGCGTTGAGCTCGCGCTTGGCAGAAGCGTCTAAATCGGAGTATTGGGCGATGTGGGGGTGTTGTTCTAACATAGTGCGAATCGCTAAGACGCATTTAGCCAAGTTTTCGCGCGAAGAGCCGTAGGTGAGCCCGATATTCATCTTAATGCGCCGTCCCACCTTGCGCCGATTCCAGTTGCGAATCGATTTGCCCGCCAATTCTGAATTAGGCACGAATAACAGCGCGTTGTCAAAACCCCGCACGGTGGTGCGTCTAAGCCCCATTTCCACCACAGTGCCCTCCACCTCCCCGCACACAATCCAATCCCCTTGCCCAAAGGAATTATCCAAGAGCAAGATCACAGAGGCAAAGAAATTGGCTAATAAGTCCTTCACGGCTAAAGCCACAGCCAAACCGCCAATCCCCAAAGAGGCGATGATAGCCGAGATATTAAAGCCTAGTTGTTTCAACACGGCTAAGATGATGATGATCACGATGAAAAAGTAAGCCACTTTGAGGATCAAATTCACCACTTCGCGTCTAAAACCATTGCGCTTAGAGGCTAGGGTGGCTAGCAAGGCTGCCCCATAAGCCTTAAACAACGCGATCCCTAGCCAGCCTAGCAAACAGATGTAGATCACCCCTAAATACATGTTGAATTTGAGGGGGGCAGGCTGGGGGTAATATAAAATGTCTATGGAAATATCAAAGCTGTAAATGAGCAAAAAGGTGGAGATGGGAGCTAGGATACTATCGCGGATCTTCTCTTGGACATGCTGATTCTTACGGCTAAAGCGCACGAAGAG
Organism: Helicobacter labacensis; assembly: GCF_003660285.1. Classification (GTDB taxonomy): domain Bacteria; phylum Campylobacterota; class Campylobacteria; order Campylobacterales; family Helicobacteraceae; genus Helicobacter; species Helicobacter labacensis. The sequence continues at coordinate 11,880 of NZ_QXQQ01000021.1, forward strand.
ATCGAGCACTTTCATAAACAGCGTGGTAACCAATTTTCTAAGTGTGAGCAAGATCAACAAAAGGGTCAAGGAGAGAAGGATCTTCGCGCTACGCAAGCCATGCGAACCTGGGAAGATCGCATTGATGATCCCTGCGATGCGATCTAAAATCCAGTGCATGTCAATGCTAAAGAGCACATTTTTAGAGAGCACTTGGGAGGGGTGGGCTTGGATGTAGTGGAGCACTTCTAGATAGGTCTTGAGCTTGAGCTTGTAATTATTGAGAGCTTCTTGGAGTTGGTGCAACTGGAGCGTGTCTAAATTGGGGGGCAAGACATAGCTTTTAGCCGCCGCGCTCTCTAATTTGAGCAAGATCGCCATGCTGAGGCTTTTGACATCTTTTTCTTGGCTGAAAAAGTCTAGGGAAGTGCGCAATTTCTCTAAAAAGTCATGCATCTGCTGGTCGGCTTCTAGGCTTTTGAGCTCTAGGGTGCTCAACACATAGGTGTAGAGATCATTACTGCTCTTGAGCAAAATCTGCTTGAGGCGCGCTTGTTGCTGGAGATTTTTTTTGATGTCAATGCCGATTTGCTCTTGGTTATTGAGCAGGCGCAAGGCGAAGGTGTGGATGAGGTCGTTTTTTTGATCGCTATAAAGAGGGATTTCTGAACGCTTGATAGGGTCTTTTTCATAGCGCGCGATCACTTGGTTAAGCTGGCTGATCTGCTTTAAAAGCAAGTAGAGATCGATAGCGTCCGGATCGCCCTCAGCGCGCGCCACACCCACCAAATACAAGCAACAAAGCAATAAGGCGCGCAAGATAGCCATTTTAAGACTCCAACACGCAAGCTTTAAAGAGATCGCCGCGTTCTTGGTAGGATTTGAATTGATCCAAACTAGCCGCGCTAGGGGAAAGCAGGGCGATTTGATCGGGTTTTAAACAGGCTTTGATCGCGCGCACCGCGCTAGCCACATCGCCACAACGCAAAGCCGGCACGCCATACTCCCTAGCCATTTGCGACATCTGTTGCGCGCTAGCCCCAATGGTGTAAATACGCACTTGCATGCGCGCTAGGCTCTCAAAAAGAGGGGTTAGATCCACCTGCTTAGTGTCCCCCCCCACGATCAAATGCACGAAACGATCGCTAAAGCGCGCTAGAGCTTTTAGGGTCGCATCCACATTGGTCGCCTTGCTATCATCTACCCATGTGCGCCCCTTGTCATCTTGGAAGACTTCTAGGCGGTGGGGTTTTAGGGTGTAGCTATTGAGGCGATCGTAATCCACCTCCCCAAAGGCGATTTTTGACGCGCTCAACGCCAACAACGCGTCTAGTAAAAAGGGCTCTTCAAAGCGCACCTTAGACAAATCCAAGCCCATGTAATTAGCTAAATGCGCGGAGTCTTCATAAAAAAGTAGCTGGGGTGGGCTGGGTCTTTGGGCGGCTTGGCGCACGAGGGGGTGATCTTGCAAGCGCGCTTGGAGCCACACGGGGCTAGAGGGGGGCATTATGCAAAGGGGTTTGAGTTTGGCGCACACATAGTTGCTATAGCTCCCATGCCAGCTTAGGTGATCTTGGGCTAGGGGCAATAAAATGTAGAGATGGGGGGCGTAGTGCTTGGTGTAGTGCAGGCTAAAAGAGCTGGTTTCTAAAATCCACAAGGGCGCGTCTTTAAGCTCGATCAAGGGTGTGCCAATATTCCCGCCCACCAAAGCCCCAAAGGGGGCGCAGAGCAAACCTAACATTTCGGTCGTGGTGCTCTTGCCATTGGTGCCACTCACAAAAAAGCTAGGCGGGGGGGTCTTGATCTGGACGATGTAATCGTATTCGCTACACAAATGACGGCTAGCCAACACCAAAGGGTGGTTGGGGGGAATCCCGGGGCTAACAATCTCCAAGAAGGAATGCGCCGGGTTAAAGGCGCTAGAGGGGAGCAGGGGTTGGTTGTGGGGTGTGGTGGCGGGGGTGTGGATCGCATCGTCATAAATGGCGCAGGGCGTGTCTTGCTGGGCAAAATAAGTAGCAAAAGCCTGATTAGTGCGTCCATACCCAAGTAAAGAGATCATTGTGTCCACCGCTTGATGATGATAATAAGATTTTAACACAAAAACACCAAAAAGTGGTTAGCCTTAACGCACTTTCAAACTGAGCAGGGCTACAAGATTGCTTAGGATCGCCACAATCCAAAAGCGCAAGATGATCTTATTTTCGGGCAAGCCTTTGGATTCAAAATGGTGGTGCAAGGGTGCCATAGCAAAGATACGCTTTTTGCGCACCTTGTAACTGCTAATTTGCAAGATCACCGATAGGGCTTCTAGCACAAACACCAAGCCCATTAACACCAGCAAGATTTCATTATTAGTGATGATTGCCATGTAGGCAATAAAGCCCCCAATCCCCAAACTCCCACTATCCCCCATAAACACCTCAGCGGGGAAGGCGTTAAACCACAAAAAGCCCAACAAAGCCCCCATGAGCGCAGCAGAAACCACCACCACCTCCCCGCTGTGCACCACTTTAGGGTAGAGCAAATATTTACTCAATTCCGCATTCCCCACCACATAAATAAACACGCTCAAACTCAATAGCACGCAAATACTAGGCACGGTGGCTAACCCGTCCAGCCCATCGGTGAGATTGACCGCGTTGCTAGTAGAGAGAAACACCAACACCCAAAAGCCCAGCAATAAGATCGAGTGGTGTTCAAAAGAAAAGATGGGGTTTTTCAAAAAGGGCACATAGAGATTTTTCTCAGAGATCAAGGTGGAGAGCGCGTAGGCAATAGAAAGAGAAACCACAAAGAGCAAGAGCATTTTCAAACGCGCTGAGATACCCGCGTTCTTTTTTTGCGTGATCTTGGTGTAGTCATCTTGCATGCCAATCGCCCCAAAGGCTAGCAAACTCAACAAGCCCAAGAGCACAAAGGGATTATCCAGGCGCGCGCTCAAACAAGAAGACACAATTGTGGTCCCCAAAAACACCACCCCACCCATCGTGGGAGTGTCCTTCTTGTTTTGGTGGGGGATGAACTCTGAAATGGGTTGGCTAGCTTTTGTAGCCCTAGCCCACTTGATAAAAGCGGGCATGAAATACACACAGGCAAAGAAACTCATAAAAAAAGCCAAGCCCGCTCTAAAGGTCAGGTATTGGAAGATATTGATGTTGAAGTAGGCATAAAGGTAGTAAAGCATCGCGCGTCTTTGCAATAAAATCAAATCGTATTATGCTCAATTTTGCTTAATCGTTGTTCCTTGACAAGGGAATTTAGCCCATGCGCCAACTTTTGCTTTGGTATACTTGCTGTGTTTAAAGCGCGGTTGTTTTAAGGAGCGCTTTTAAGAAAGGTAAGGTATGCAACAAGAAAATTTAAACCGCGACATCAAATTACGCCAAGTGTTGATGATCGCTTTGGGCGGGACCATTGGGACGGGGTTATTTGTAGGCACGGGGGGTAATATCGCTAATGCGGGACCTCTGGGCACTCTGCTAGCCTATATTGTGGGCGGGGTGATTGTCTATTCTATCATTCTCTCTTTAGGAGAGTTAGCCAGCGTTTATCCTAGCACGGGGAGTTTTGGGGATTACGCCACGCGCTTTATTGGTCCAGCCACAGGTTACATGGTTTTTTGGATGTATTGGGTGGGCTGGATCGTAACCGTGGCGGTAGAATACTTCGCGGTAGGCGCGCTGATGCGACGCTGGTTTCCAGAGGTGCCCATTACTTACTGGGTGGTAGCCTGTATCGCGCTCATCTTTTTGCTCAACGCCTTTTCGGTGAAAATCTTTGCTGAGGGGGAGTTTTTCCTAGCCTCTGTGAAGGTGTTTGCGGTGTTTATTTTCATCGTGCTGGGCGTAATTGGGATACTCTACCAAATTTATTTGCATGGCATAGGGGGCATTTTTGCGAATTTTTACATCGATCACCCCAGCAAAGATCTCCAAGAAGGGTTATTCCCTAAGGGGGTTAGCGCGGTGTTTGGGGCGATCTTGGCGGTGATCTTTGCCTACACGGGCACAGAGATCGTAGGTGTAGCCGCTGGGGAAGCTAAAAACCCTAGTGTGGCAATGCCCAAAGCCATTAGAGCCACTTTATGGCGCATTGTGTTTTTCTTTTTATGCTCGGTGATCATCATCTCAGTATTCTTGCCCATGACAGATTCTAGCATCACTAAAAGCCCCTTTGTGAGCACCCTAGAGCGCATCCCTTTGCCTTTTTTTGGCATAGGGATTCCTTACGCGGCAGATATTATGAATTTTGTCATCATCACCGCCATTCTCTCTACTGCCAACTCAGGGATTTACGCCTCTAGCCGTATGGTTTATGGTTTAGCCCAAAAAAAGATGTTCCCTCCCATCTTTGCCAAACTCAACAAACAGGGCACGCCCGTTTATGCGATGTATTTGTCCATGGCTTGCACCCTTATTATTATGTTTGGCAATGATTATGTCCAAAATGGGCGGATCAAAGAAATGATGGAGGCTCTCATCAATATCATTAGCTTTAGCGTGATCATTGTGTGGATTAGCGTGAGTATCGCCCAATACAATTTTAGAAAACAATTTGTGGCTTCAGGCAAATCCTTAAACGATCTACCCTACCGTGCGCCCTTTTTACCCCTCATCCAATTCATAGGCATTAGCGGATCGATTATTGGGGTCATTGGGGCGTATATGGACCCTGAACAGCGCGTTGGGGCGTATCTGACCATCGGGTATGCGATTTTGTGCTATATGGGTTATTATCTCACCAAAGATAAATGGGGCTACCAGCACGAGCAGGGGCTTTAGCAAATGCGCGGCAACAACTCCCCCTCAGGCATTTCTAAATAACGCCTAGAACCCCACGCGTTGCGCAGATACACGCAAGGGGTGCGCGCTTGTATGACCTCCCCAATGATAGCCGGGTTTGCCCCCCCCTGCCTTAATAGATCGCACACCCCTAAAGCGTCCTTGCTAGCCACACTGAGCACACACACCCCCTCATTAGCCAAAGCGTAGGGCTCAAGCCCTAAAATCTCACACACCCCCATAACCCCCTCTAAAATGGGGATTTGTGCCTCCTCAATCTCTATCCCCACTCTAGAGGCTAAAGCCCATTCATTGAGCAGGGCAGCTAGCCCGCCCCGTGTGGCGTCTCGAATCGCATAGAGCTGGTAGGGGCTTTTTAACACCCCCTCTAGCACGCTAAAGAGTTGCTTACAATCGCTTTGTAAAGAGGTGTGTAACTGGATTTCATGGCGCAAAGAAAAGAGCAACGCGCCATGTGTGCCAATGCAATCGCTCACAATAATACTCTGCCCTGCTTTGAGATGGCGCGCGCTGATATGGGGGTAAATTATGCGCCCTAGCGCGGTGGTGTTGATAAAGAGTTTATCCACGCACCCCTTAGGCACGACTTTAGTGTCTAGGGAGAGTAATTTAAGAGCGCCTATTTCTAACTGTGTGCGCACAGAATCTAAGATTTGCTTTAAAAGCGCGATCTCTAGCCCCTCCTCTAAGATAAAACCCATGCTCAAAAACTCCGGGCGCGCCCCACGCACGCACACATCATTAGCGCTCCCGCACACGCTGAGTTTGCCAATATCCCCCCCGGGGAAGATGAGCGGATCAATGACAAAACTATCCGTGCTCAAGGCGCACGCCCCCCCCTCAAATATCCCAGCGTCCTCACCTTCTGCGCTCAAAAACTCTTGTAAATAGGGCATAAACACCCCATTAATAAGTTCTAAACTCTCCTTGCCCCCATTCCCACAGCTTAAAGCGATTCGCATGCCTGCCTCCTTATTTGGTTGCGTAAATATTCTACTTGCCCAAAGCCAATCGCCCCATCTCCAAAGGGGAGTTTTTGGGGGAAAAAGGCGTTTTTGCCCAAGAGCGCGCTAATACTCTGGACAAGCAAGGCATTAGCAAACACCCCACCCCCTAGCAATAAAGGCGCATGGTGGCGTTGGTGCAATTCTAGGGCTAAATGGGCAAGAGCGTTGTGGAATTTGCGCGCGCTTAAAGCCTCTTTGGCGTTTAAAATATCTGCTTGTAATTCTGTGAGCAGGGCATGGTAAGCGATACAATCTTGTTTTAATTCTAAGCCATAACGCGCGTGGCTATTTATTGAGCGCGCCAAACTCTCTAATTGCGCCGCGCTTTGGGATTCATAGCTATTAAGCCCCCCCACCCCACAAAAAGTAGCGATCGCATCAAAGAGTCGCCCTAAAGAGGTGGTGAGCCGGGTTTGCAGGTGGGAATCTAGCATGCGATTAATCAAATCTGCGTGTTCTATCTGGGCGCGATCTAGTAAGCCTTGCAAGTGGTGTGCGCGCGCTAGGGCATAGGCGCAATAGTGCGCATTTTTAAGGGCTTTAGGGGTGGTTAAAATCTCAAAGGGTTCTAGGCTATAGAGGCGTTTAACCTCCCAAAAGTCCTTATATTGTGCCTCAAAGATTTCACAGCCCCATAATTGCCCCTGCAAACCTAGCCCAAAGCCATCGGCAATCCAACCCAACACTCTTTGCCCCGACTTTGGGGGGTGTGTGTGCGCGTATTCGCCCAAAAGGGCGTAAAAATGCGCCTCGTGGTGTTGCACTTGACTTAAAGACGCGCCCCACTGCCTAGCGCGCTGACTCCCTAGCTTAGAGGAGCAATAACCGGGGTGTAAATCTATGGCGGTGTGCTCAGGCGTGCCTCTTAGATGATAATAGAAATTTAAGCTATCTTGGTAATGTTCCACACACTCCACACTCTCTAAATCCCCCATCTCAGGGCTAATCAGGCTAAAATCTTGGCTAAAACATAAAGAGGCTTTGCTTTGTGCCCCAAAGCCACAGAGTAAAGCCGGACTCCCACTAGGCAGGCTTAAGGGGGCAAGAGCGCGCCCCAAGCGTACCACCCCCACACGCCCCCCGCTCACACGCACCACGCTATCCTCTATGGGGCGCACAATCGCGCGGGCGTGATCTAAAATCCCATCCACTGCAAGGCTACGCGCCTGTTCTAGGATGTGAAAAATGGGCGCGCCCTTGCAATTAGCGCTGGTGAAAATCAAAGGACGATCTAGGGCTTGTAAAAGCAGATGGTGCAAGGGTGTGTAGGGCAGACACAGCCCCAAAGTGTCTAAATGAGGGGCAATGAGGGGGTTTAGGGGGGTTTTAGCGCGCGCAATCACTATGGGCGCGCTGCTAGCCTGCAGGGTTTGTTCCTCTAAGGGGTTGAGATGGGCTAGAGAATGCGCCATGTCCAAATTGCGCACCATCACGCTTAGAGGTTTAAAGGGGCGTGTTTTGATCTCTCTAATACGCCTAGTAACCTCTATATCGCGCGCATCTCCTATTAAAGCAAAACCCCCAATCCCCTTGATTGCCACCACCCCCCCTTTTTGCAACACCTCTATACAAGCTTGCAGGGGCGCGCTTGTGCGCACTTTGGTTTGGGTGTGAAAATACAAAGGGATCGCACACTTAGGGCATGAAAGCCCTTGGGCGAAGAAGCGCCGACTCTGTGGGTTATGATAATCGCGCGCGCACTCTTTGCACATCTCAAAGGCGCGCATGCTCGTGTTAGTTCGATCAAAGGGCAGATCATAGAGCATGCTAAAGCGCGGTCCACATTGCGCACAGGTGGTAAAAGCATAATGATAAAAACGGCTTGTTGGATCGTTTAAATCATGCAAACATTCTAAACAGGTGGCTTGATCTAGGGGCAGGGGGTCGCAAGCAGAGGGCGCGCTCAGGCTAGGCTGGATAGAAAAATCTAGCACTTCTATCTCTATGTCTTGGGTGGTGATTTCTAAAATCTGGGCTTGGGGAGGGAGTTTGGCATGCAATGCAGCTAAAAAGGGGGATTCTAGGGATTTTTCTAGCACGATCTGCACCGCCCCGCCCACATTGCGCACAAAACCATGCGCGCCTAATGCGCTAGCAATTTGGTAGACTAGAGGTCTAAAACCCACCCCCTGCACGCGCCCGCGCACCCAAATTTGGCGCATTAGTAAAGTTGCATGGTCGCGCAGTGCAAGCTCCCATGTTGGCGGATCAAAAAGGAGCAATCTATCCCCACCACCTCAATTTTGGTGTGCTGTTGCAAGATTTTAAGCACATGCGCGTCTAAGGGGTCGTTATAGGTGGGCACAAAGAGCACGCGTTGCCCCCCGCTATTGGCAAATAAGAAATTGGCGTAGGTGGCGGGCAGGCGTTGGTTTTGATAAAATTTGGGACCTGGCAAGGGCAGGGGGATGAGTTTATAGCGTTTGTTTTTTATGGTTTTAAAACTCTTGAGCATGTCCTGCATTTCTTGTAGGGGTTGGTAGTGGGGATCGTAAGGATCGGTGCAACTCACATAGGCGATGGTTTGGGGGTCTAAAAAGCGCGCCAAAGTGTCAATATGCCCGTCTGTGTCATCTCCGGCTAAGGGGGGCGTGTCGATCCACAAAATGCGCGAAAGACTGAGTTCTTGTTTGAGTCTAGCAATGCTCTTTTCTGGATCCGGGTTGCGGTTAGGATTGAGTAGAGAATAGCGATTAGCTAGTAGTGTGCCCGCCCCATCGCACTCAATGCTCCCCCCCTCTAGGACCACATCCACAAAACGCAAGGGATGGCGCAAAAGCCCCTTTTGGGCAAGGCGCATGCTAATGGTGCTATCTAACTTGCTTTCGTATTTATTCCCCCACGCGTTGAAAACAAAACTCAAATAAAAATGCACCCCGGCGGTTTCCACGCATAAAGGTCCAAAGTCGCGCGCCCAAGTGTCATTGGTGTCTAATAACACCACTTCAACATTATTAAGGCGGCTTAGTTTGTCCAACCCCCCACTATCGCTAGTATGCACGCACACTAGCACGCGTTGGTAATCTGCTAGAGTGCGGATAATCTTGGTAAAATACTCGCGCGCCTCGCTCAAATACGCGCCCCAATCACTAGAGGCGTGCGGAAACGCCATCAAAAGCGCGCTTTGTTCTTCCCATTCTGCTTTAAATCGTGCCATCTTTCACCTTGTAGTATAATGGGGCGCATTATACCCTAAAGGGAGGCGATGCTTTTAAGTATTGAAAGTAGTTGTGATGATAGCTCGCTCGCGCTCACGCGCCTAGAGGATTGCAAATTACTCTGGCATGCTAAAATCTCTCAAGAGGCAGAACACAGCGCGCATGGAGGCGTGGTGCCTGAATTAGCCTCCCGCTTGCATGCCCACAACTTACCCCTCTTGCTCCAAAAAGCTAAGGCGTTTTTGGGGGGTAAAACCCCTTTTGCCCCCCTTAAAGCTATCGCGCTCACCACGCGCCCCGGATTAGCCATTACCCTTTTAGAAGGGCTAATGATGGCTAAAGCCCTAGCACTCAGTCTAAATCTGCCTCTTATTAGTGTGGATCACCTCAAGGGGCATCTCTATTCGCTCTTTATTAACCAGCCTTGCGCGCGCTTTCCTCTAAGCGTGTTGCTAGTCTCTGGGGGGCATACTCTCATCATAGAGGCGCGCGATCCTACAAACATGGGCATCATCGCCCAAAGTTTGGACGATAGCTTAGGAGAAAGCTTTGACAAGGTGGCTAGAATGTTGGGTTTGGGCTATCCGGGGGGTCCGGTGGTAGAAAAGTTAGCGTGTTTGTGCCCGGCTGGAGAAGAATACCCCTTCCCCCTACCCCTTAGACAAAAAAGCGCGCTAGCCTTTAGTTTTTCAGGGCTTAAAAATGCGGTGCGTTTGGCAGTGGCTAAAGCCCAACCCTTAAGCCAAGAATTGCAGGCGCAAATCTGTGCGGGGTTTCAAACAACCGCCTGCGCGCATCTCTTGCACAAAGTGCGGGCGTATTTGCAGAGCGCTCGAGTGGAGCGCTTTGGGCTGGTGGGGGGGGTGAGTGCGAACACTTATATCCGCACGCAATTAGAAAACTTATGTGCAGAGTTTGGCATAGAATTGCTATTAGCCCCCCTAGAGTTTTGCACGGATAACGCGGCGATGATCGGGCGCGCGGGAGTGATGGGCTACCAGCATGCAGAATTTAGCGATGTGCACACCCTAGACATCAGTCCACACACAGAGATTCCACAAAGTGCGGATTCAATTCTCTAGCACTTTTATGTTAAAATGCTAAATCAAAACCCCAATAAAAGAATTGGAGAGAAACTTATGCTGAGTTTACGAGCGCGCGCTGTGATCTACCTAGTCGTCTTGCTGGGGGTTTTGGCTTTTGCGATCTTTATGACCGTCAAACGCGATTATAAGAGTCTGACAGAAATGCAGGGTAAAGAGGTAGCTAAAAGCATCAACGCGTCCATCATTAACACCATCGTGCAAGCCATCACCGTGGGCACGACTGAAGCCATTTATAAAGCCATTAATGACAGCAATAAGCTCCCAGGGGTGCAGATGAAATTCTACCCGGGTGAAGGGGACATTAAACTCTTTGGCTTGAATCAGAGTTTCACTCAAGACCCAGAGATTTTGCGTTATTTCAACGATCCTAGCACCCCCCAAGAAGTCAAGGTGCGCGGGGTGGGCAAGGATAGGCATGTGCGCGTTTTGCAACCCTTGGTGGGGGATAAAAGCTGTGTAACCTGCCACACCAATAATAAACCCGGGGATATGATTGGGGTGATGCAAGTCAAACTCTCCTTAGAAGAACCCCAGCGCAACGCCGATGAGTTTAGCACCAAAACCTTGCTGTGGATGATAGGGATTTCCTCAGGGATCATTTTGTTAATCTTTATCGTGGTGCAAAAAGATGTGATCAACCCTCTTAACAATCTCAAAACCACGGCTAGAAATTTAGCCTCATCTGAGGAAGCCGATTTGACTAAAAAGCTTGAAATTAACTCTAAAGATGAGATCGGGACGGCTTGTAGCTTTATCAACCAATTCATCACCAAGATCGCCGAGATCGTCAAAATTGGGAAAGGCATTGTAGAGGAGAACAACCAAGTGGGAGTCGCGCTCAAAGACTCCACAATCACACTCAACGAAGCGGCTGATCGCGAGCTCAAATCGGTAGAAAATCTCAAGAGCATTAACCATGAAGTGGGCGCGAGTTTGGAGGTGGCTAGGGGGAATTTGAGTAACACTATTGAGAATTTGGATCAAACCAGCGTCATTTTGGGGGCGTTTACCGACAAGATTCAAAACTCTGTGGATCTCATTTTGAGCTCCGCGCAAAACCAACAGGAGATCGCTACCGAATCTAGCGAGCTAGTCAGCCATGCCAATGAGATCAAGGGCGTGCTCTCCATCATTGAGGAAATCGCCAACCAAACCAATTTATTAGCTTTGAACGCCGCCATTGAAGCCGCCCGGGCGGGTGAGCACGGGCGCGGGTTTGCCGTGGTGGCTGATGAGGTGCGCAATTTGGCTAGCAAAACGCAAAAATCCTTGGGCGAAATCACCGCAATGGTGAATATGGTAACCCAAAGCATTGAAAACATGGGGGCGCGTATCCAAAGTGTGGCGACCCAATCCCAAGAAGTTTCAGAACAAACCTCTTTGCTCATCAAGGACGCTAAAGACGCTACGGATAATTTGAGCACCACCAAGAGCAGGTCTCAAGAAACCCGCAACCAAACCAATATCGTGGTGGCAAAAATGGAGGAGCTCAACCAAGTTACCACCGAATTTCTCAATATTTTTAAGGAAGTCAAGGCGGTGCGCCAGCAGCTAGAGGCGCATAGCCTCAAATTGGTAACCAAAAATCAGGAATTAGAAAACGAGTTTGGGAAATTCAAAGTCTAGGGTTGTTGGGCTTATTGGGGTATAATACCCTTTAAAAAAGGGTTGTTATGCAAGTGGATATTGTGGTGGTAGGCGGGGGGCATGCTGGCTTAGAAGCCGCCCTTGTGGGGGCAAAAATGGGCGCGCGGGTGCACATGCTCACCCTCTTGGTGGATAATATCGCTCTAGCTAGCTGTAATCCTGCCATTGGGGGGCTGGGCAAGGGGCATTTAGTCAAAGAAATTGACGCATTGGGGGGGGTGATGGGGCTTTTGGCAGATAAAAGCGCGTTGCAATGGCGCACTTTAAACGCCTCAAAGGGACCAGCCGTGCGGGGCACACGCGCCCAAATTGACATGGACACTTACCGCATTTTAGCGCGCAATCTTGCCTTGCAAACCCCAAATTTGAGCGTCTCTCAAGAGATGGTCGAATCTCTCTTGCTAGAGGGGGGGGCTGTGGTGGGGGTGCAAACCAATTTGGGTAAAACTTACCATGCTAAAAAGGTGATCCTCACTACAGGCACTTTTTTACAAGGGCTGGTGCATATTGGCACGCACCAAAGCCAGAATGGGCGTTTTGGGGAGAGCGCGTCTGTGCAACTCTCGCGCCAACTTGGCGCGCTAGGTTTGCAAGTGGGTAGGTTAAAGACGGGCACTTGTCCTAGATTGGCGGGTATTAGCATTGATTTTAGCCAATTAGAAGCCCACCATGGCAACTCTAACCCCCCTAAATTTGCCTACAAAAGCCCCCCAAGCCCTTTAGAACAACTCCCCTGTTTTATCACCTACACTAACTCCAACACCCATGCCATCATACAAGCCAATTTAGACAAATCCCCCATGTTTAGCGGGCAGATTGAGAGTGTGGGACCGCGCTATTGCCCTAGCATTGAGGACAAGATCCATCGTTTCAAGGACAAGGAACGCCACCAACTCTTTTTAGAACCCCAAACCCGATCCGCTAGCGAATACTATGTTAATGGACTGAGCACCTCTTTGCCCTTTGAAATTCAAGAGCAAGTAATTCACTCCATCAAGGGGCTAGAAAATGCCCATATTACGCGCTATGGCTATGCCATTGAATACGATTTTGTGCAACCCACGCAATTACACCACACCCTAGAAACTAAGAGCATCCCTAATCTCTACCTAGCTGGGCAGATCAATGGCACAACTGGCTATGAGGAGGCAGCCGCACAAGGGCTAATGGCGGGCATTAACGCCACTTTGGCTTTAGGCAGGCATAAGCAAGATCGCCTAGTCTTTGCGCGCAACCAAGCCTATATCGGGGTGATGATTGACGATCTAGTTTGCAAGGGCACTCAAGAGCCCTACCGCCTATTTACCGCGCGCGCGGAATACCGCCTCTTGCTCAGAGAAGACAACGCACGCTTGAGGCTAGGATCACACGCGCACGCGCTAGGTTTGATGGATTCTAGAAATTACGCTAAATTGCAAGCCCAACAAGCCCAAATCGCGCAGGCATTGCACACCCTCAAGCACACAAGCATCACCCCCAATAAACACACCCTAGAAAAACTCCAAGCCCTAGATCAAGCCCCCATTAATGATAAATGCGATGGGGTGTTTTTGGCTGGGCGTGAGGGTTTTACACAGCAGGATTTGCGCGCCTTCTTTGACTTTTTACAAGACTTGGATAATGAGGTGCTTGAGCAGGTTAAAATTGCCTGCAAATACCATAGCTACATTGAAAAACAAAGCACCTCTATTGCCAAGATGCAAAGCATGTTAGAGAGCCAAATCCCTCAAGATTTCAATTTTGAAAGGATCGCCGGATTAGGCTTAGAAGCCATTGAAAAACTCAGCAAGCACCGCCCTAAAACTCTGCTAGAAGCCTCTTATATCAGTGGGATCACTCCAGCTAATTTAGAGGTCTTGCAAATCTATCTACACTTGCACGCAAAAACTAAGGCGGTGCTCCCATGAGCGCGGTGCTCAAACTTGCCCAACAATTACTCTCCTATAAAACCATCACCCCCAAGGAAGAGGGGATCTTTGATTATATCGGGGCACTCTTGGGGGGTTTTGAGGTGGTGCGCGCGGATAAAAATGGGGTGAGCAATGTCTTATTTTACAAACGCTTTGGCGATCCCAAACAAACCCCCCTGCATTTTTGCTTTGCCGGGCATATAGATGTGGTGCCTGTGGGGGAGGGGTGGTCTTGCGATCCCTTTGGAGGAGTGGTGCGCGGGGATTTTCTCTATGGTCGAGGAGCTCAGGACATGAAGGGAGGGATAGCAGCCTTTGTGTGCGCCTTGCGCGATGTATGCGCCACTCTCAAACCAGATAGCCCCGCGCTCATTTTCTCGATCCTGCTTACCAGCGATGAGGAGGGGGAGGCGCGCTTTGGCACCAAGCACATCTTAGAAGTCCTAGAGGAGCGCGCGCTCTTGCCCCATTACGCCCTAGTGGCTGAACCTACTAGCATGAAGGAATTGGGCGATAGTGTGAAAATTGGAAGGCGGGGCTCCATTGGGGGGAAAATTGTCGTGCAGGGCATTGCTGGGCATGTAGCCTACCCTAAAACCTGTTTAAACCCCATCGATCTCATCGCTAGTAAGCTCAATTTGATCGCTGGTGTGCATTTGGATGGGGGGAACGCCTTTTTTGAGCCCTCAAGACTCATCATCACCACCATTAAAAGCGACTCGGGGGCTGAAAATGTTACACCCAAATCCCTAGAACTTCTCTTCAATGTGCGCCACTCCCCTGAGAGCACCCTAGAAGATGTAGCCAATTTCTTAGATGTGGTCTTAGAGAAAATCCCTTGTAGCATCACTTTGACTCAACACTCCCTGCCCTTTTTAAGCCCTAAAGATGGCGTGTTGGTCAAACATCTTCAAGAGGCTATCTCTAGGGTTTTAAAGCGCACCCCCTTGCTCAACACGCATGGGGGCACGAGCGATGCGCGCTTCTTAGCAGCTATGGGGGTGGAGGTGGTAGAATTTGGGTTGCCTAACGATCGCATCCACGCCATAGATGAACGCGTGCGTGTGGAGGATTTAGATCGGCTTTACAAAGTCTTTATAGAATTACTCTATCTCATCATCAAGGAGGCGCATGCCAAACAAACATCTGATCTTTAGTGCGGATAAAATCGGAGAGGGAGATTTGGGGGCTAAGGTGGTCGTGGGCTTTTTAAATAGCCTTTCTGCAGTGTCTCCAGACTTACTGCCTAAGCAAATCATCTTTTTAAACCGCGGAGTGCTTTTGAGTACGCAAAATAGCCACATAGACAACTCTCAAGCCTTGCAAGCCTTGCAAAATTTAGAAAAACTAGGGGTGGAGATTCTCTCCTGTCAAACCTGTGTGGAGTATTTTGGGGCTAAGGTGGTTCTAGGGCGACTCACCCACGCCCAAGAAGTTTTAGAGATCATACTACAAAGCCACAACGCGATCGCGTTTTAATGCTCTGTGCTACCCTTGGGGTAGCAGAAGCGATACCCTCTACGGCGCACGGTTTCTACTGTGGAGATGCCTAGAGGTTTGTCCATCTTTTGGCGGATTTGGTTGATCGCCACTTCGATCACATTGGGGGTTACTAGCTCGGGCTCCTCCCAAATCGCATCTAATAATTGCTCTTTAGAAACGATCTGATCGCGATGGCGGGCTAAGTGGGTGAGCACCTCAAAGGGCTTGCCCTTGACCTCAATCTCTCTGCCTTTGTAGATGATCTTCTCCTCATCGGGGTTAATCACCAAGTCCTCAATCTCAATAATGCTCGAACCCCAAAAGCGCAAGCGCGCTTCAATCCTAGCGGCTAACACACCCAAATCAAAGGGTTTAGCGATGAAGTCATCCACCCCCTCTTTGAAGGCTCGAATCTCTTGTTCGCTGGAAGCCTTGTTGGCAAACATGATACTCACAATGGCCGGGTGCTTGGACTTAGCATAGGAAATGAGATTGAGCCCGCTCCCATCACTAAGCTCCATATCCACCAACACCAGATCGTAATTGCGGATACTGATGTAATATTCCCCATCTTCTAGGTTTTCTGCCATATCCACCTGAAAACTCTTCTCACCTAAATAAGCGCTGATTTGCTTACTCAAATGGATATCACGCTCCACTAACAAAATACGCATCCTCATCCTTTGTTTTTAAACTTAAAGGATTATAACATAAGTTTTTAATCCACGATAGCCCCCCGCTCCCGCGCGCCTTTTGAAAGAATTTTGACAAAAAGCGATTCATTTAAGCTAAAATACCTAAAACTTCTGCTAGAATGGCGGTCGCAGGGCGGGGTAACCTCCCCCTCCTTCCCCGTCCTGCGTTCCTTACATTTTTTTCTTGGCTTTGATCCCTAGAATATCTAGTCCGATTGTCAAGCTCAAACTCACCATTTGGCATAGCTTGAGGTATTTGAGCTCCTCAGGGGTGTTCAAGATTTTGTGCGCGTTGTAAAAACTATGGAAATCCCCAGCTAGATTTTTGAGATATTCGCAAATCTTTTGCAACTCTCGATCCACAAAGGCGTTAGAGAGCACTTTGGGTAAATTCAGGGCACTAAATAGCAGGTGTCTTGCTTGGGGGGGGGAGATTCTCCAAGTGGCTTTGTGCGATCGCGCGCGCCTCCCCTCTTTGCAAGAACTTGGCTAGCATGGTGTGGATACGCGCGTTGGCGTAGTGGATGTAAAAAATGGGGTTGGTGCTATCTTGGTGTTGCAAATTGGCGATGTCAAATTCCCAATGGGTGTCCAACTTCTTAGAGAGGAAGACAAAGCGCAAAGCGTCCTTACCCATGTCTTGCAGGGCTTCTTCTAATAGCACGACATTCCCTTCGCGTTTGCTCATTTTATAGGGCTTGCCCTCTTTGAGTAGTGCCACCATTTGGGTTAAGAGCACCTCTAGGCGTTGGGATTCATAGCCCAAAAATTCTAAAGCCGCCTTGATACGCGCCACATAGCCATGGTGATCGGCTCCAAAGATATTGATGTAGTGGTCGTAGCGTTGCGCGAATTTATAATCGTGGTAGGCGATGTCCCCAGCGATGTAGGTGAAACTCCCATCGCTTTTTTTCAAAACACGGTCTTTTTCATCGCCATGCATGCTGGAAGCTAGCCACATTTTCCCCTCTTTTTCATACACCCCCCCAGCTTTTTGCAGGCGTGCAAAAATGGCTTCTTGCGCGCTAAACATGGCTTTTTCACTCACATAAGCGTCCATTTGCACGCCCATGTCCTGCAAACTTTGCTGGATTCGCCCTAGCAGACAATCCTTAGCAAAATCCCCCAGTTTAGCGATCAACTCCTCTTGCGTTCCCTCTAAATGACCAAAGTGTTCTAGCGCACGCGGGGCTAATTCTTTAGCGTCATAGGCTCCTTTAGGAAACTGCACTTCCATGCCCTGCATCTCTTGGATCGTCAATAACACAGACAAGCCCAACATCTTAATTTGTGCGCCCATGTCATTGACATAATATTCCGCATGGGTTTTTACGCCCAAAAAACGCCCCAAACGGCACAGACTGTCCCCAAAGATCGCCCCTCTGGCATGCCCGATATGCAAAGGTCCCGTTGGGTTGGCACTCACAAACTCTACATAGAGGCTCTCCTTTGAAACACCCCGACCAAAATCACACCCCAAAGCCAAGGCTTGCGTGCATAAACTATCTAGGAAACTCTCTTTAAGTGTGAAATTGATATAGCCATTGAGAGCTTCAATGCGCGCAAACAACTCCTGACACGCCTCTTGTTCTTGCAAAAACTCCACGATCTCTAAGGCGAGGAGTTTGGGGGCTTTTTTGCGCGTCTTAGCCAAAGAAAAAGCCACCACGCTGGCATAATGCCCCAAACTTTTATCTTTGGGGTGTTCTAGGACAATCTGCGTTTCTAACAGCTGTTCTAGCACCCCCTTGATGCGCGCATACACGCGCTAAACCTTGTGTTCTTGGGGGG
>NZ_QXQQ01000022.1 GCF_003660285.1 Helicobacter labacensis
CTATCTGTGTTTTGCCATATCTCATCCATGTTTAAACAATCTGGAGTCAAACCATGTGTGTTGGTGTAGTGGTGGATAAACCTAATGTATGCAAAGGGGTTAATCCCATGTGCTTGAAGTTGCAAAAGGGGCATATAGAGAAATGCGTTAATGTGTGAAAAGTCTAAAGCAATTTGCGTGGCTGTCTTACTAAATTGGGGCACTTTTGGATCATCTGGCATGGATTCTTTGATAAGCTCTAAAAGGGTGAGCGCGCTAAAGAGATGCATCGCTTCTAGCATGGCGCGCTCTTTGGGGGTGTTTGCCTTGAATTGCTTTAAGATGGGGATGGCAACACTTTTGGCTAGCTGGATTATTTCTTGTCTTTGGGGACTTAGGTTTGTCAAAAAGGCATGCAAAGAGGGAGGGTGTGTGTGCCCATATAAGGCTTGTATCTTGTCAATGGGATTTGCCAATAGAGGGAGAAAGAGTAAGCCTATCCAAAGTAAAAAGGGCATAGATTTCCTTAAAATTTCATTTTTTGTAAGGCTTGGCACAACGCATTATCAGACTTAAAAGTTTGGAGCTCGTCCTTAGGGTCTAAATACACACAGGGACTCTCATCAATGGAGAGCAGGCGCACAATGTGTAATTGCTCTTGGATGTCCTTAGTGTCGTAGGTGTTAGCTTGAAAGAGTTGTTGGCAAGTTTGCTGGGACTTTGGGCTTAAGTATTTGGGGCTTAAACACATGGTAGGGTTGTCTTTTAGCGTGTCTTTTAAAATCTTGGGGTCGTCATTTTGTAAGCTATCGTAGTAATAAGGGGCGTTGCGATTTAGGGGGAACACCCGCGCTAGATAGAGATCAGAGAGATGTTCGGGGTCTATGCGTTGGATGTTTTTATCCATAAAGTCCCAAAATGTACGCTTATCAGGTATCCGGTTTGCAGGTGTCCCCACCTCAAAGATTGTGTTTATAACGAGCATAACCCAAGAAGGATAGTCCATACGAAAGAGGAAGATTATCATGGGTATATCTACTTCATGCATATCTTGAATGAGGCGTTTTTCAAAAGGCTTATAGTGGACGATGTTTTTTCTTTGTTCTTCATATAGCCCTTTTTCATGAAAAACAAAGATATTTCTCCTACGACGCAGATCAGTATTTTTAGAAAAGATACGATGGAGTTGCTCTAGATAGGCGATCACATCTAGCCCCGCTTTGTGGGCGTTGAAAAGCGGGGCATAGAGCCATGCGTTGATGTGTAAAAATTCGTGGGCAACAGATGTAACCTTTTCTTCAAGCGAAATGTCTATGAGGTCTAGGGCATGGAGCATTGCCATATCCTCAACATGGGCTAAGAATTGCGCCTCTCTTTGGTTCTTGGGCTTAAACTCTTTAAACAAGGGGACTTGCTTGGCTACAGCTTTGGCTAGGGGGATGGCGGCATCTGTGTAATCTGCCATAATCTGAGCCATAGTATAGTTGTAGTTGTCATTTAATGGGACATTTTCGCACGCATCTTTTATCTTAGCCGAGGATTTTTTCATGTAAGTAAAGAGTGCCTTAAACGCCTTAAAAAATTGGGCTTTGTTGGATTCTTGGGGTTTGCCTATGGGGACAAAGTGGAGAAAGATAGCCAATACATCTTCTTTAGCCTGTAGATTTAACACCAAGAGGGCTAGAAAGAGTAGGCGGATCATTTTTATTCCTTTGTGAAGTGTTTTTGCAATGCCACACACAACGCGTTACTAGACTTAAAAGTTTGGAGCTTGTCTTGGGAGTTAAGATACACACAGGGCGCGTTGTCAATGGAGATAAGGCGCAAGGATTTTAGGTATTTTTGCAAGGGTTTGGGGTTGTAGCTGTGTTGCTTAAACACTTGCAAGCAAACCGCTCTAGCCTCTTTGTTTAAATACTGGGGTTGTAAGCAGGGAGTGGGGTTTTTGGGGAGAGTTAGTTGCATCGCTTTAGCCAAAGGGACTTTTGGCTTGAGAATAGAAACTGAATACTCAACATCCTCAACAAGGGTTACCCGCACATGGGTACGCTCTCCCAATAGAACCCCATGGCACTTTCATAGTCATAGTCATGAGCAACATCCCCTAAGAAGGCAAAATCTTGCGCCTGGTAATAAGCCATCCATGCGTCTAAATCTTGGATCTTGACACCCCCAACAGCACGGACAATCTGGATTGTAAAAAAATCTTTGTAACCATACTCTGCATTTGCGTTATCATCCTTGACCTGGAAACCAAGGTTACCCATGTAATCGTCGTGCGCATCGATGGATTTAAAATCCTCAAAATAGTGGCGCATGGTCGGGGTCTTAGGACTTTTAACCATGTTTAAATTATCTTTTCGAATGCCCATAATCGCCCAATTAGGGGCTAATGGGTCAGACTTGGCATACAACTTCTGTAGATAATCTGTGAAGTCCAAACCTTGATGATACGCTCCAATCAAGGGGGTGTAGATCAATTCTATGCCTCTTAAGAATTTTAGAGTGTGTTTTTTAGCGTCAAAGGGCTTCACACGCTTGGGAAACTTCATTTTCCTGCACTTTGCGTCATGCATTGCACAATAATCTTCTGGGGTAGAATCGCTCAACAAAATAAAAAGGTTATACATCTCAAGGGCTTTGAGTGCTTGGATCATTTGGGCTTGTTTGGGGGTTTTGGGCTGGAAGGCTTGTAAAAGCGGGATGTGATCGATAAAGGTTTGCAAGTGCTTGACAAGGGCGGGTGCCTCCCTTTGCATGGCATGGGAAAAGACCATGTCCCAATTTATGCGCTTGTAACGCGCTTTGAAATCTTGGTAGTAGACTTTGACCACTAACGCGCGGGCTTGTTGCATTTGCTGGATTAAATCGGTGCTTACAGCCCATAGGGGGCTTATGAGTAGAAGTATGCCAATTAAGCGGGTCATCAAAACCCCTTTTCTAAGTGCTTTTGCAATGCCAAGCATAGCGCATTACTAGACTTAAAGACTTGGAGCTTGTCCTTAGGGTCTAAATACACACAGGGGCTATCATCAATAGAGATCAAACGCACAAGGTGTAACTGCTCTTGAATGTCCTTAGTGTTGTAGGTTTGGGCTTGAAAGAGTTTGAGACAGGTTTGGCGGGATTTTGGGCTTAAGTATTTGGGGCTTAAACACATGGTGGGGTGGTCTTTGAGTGTGTCTTTTAAAATCTTGGGGTCGTCGTTTCGCAAGAGGTCGTAAAAAGGGGCGTTGCGATTTAGTGGGATCACCCGTGCTGTGAAGAGATCAGAGAGGTGTTCGGGGTCTATGCGCTGGGCGTTTTTGCTCACAAATTCATCAAATTCATTCTCAAATACAAAGGTTGAGGGTATTCCACTATTTAGGATTTTATTGACAACTACGCTGGTCCATTCACCCCAGTATAATTGAAAAGTCCTCATCAGTTCTCCCACATTATACATATCTTGGTCGAGGCGTTTTCTAAAAGGCTTATGGGGGACAATGTTTTTTTCTTTTTCATAGTATCTGTCTGTATTAAACAATCCGATTTGGTGCATATCAAACGACGCCATGGTCTTTTCGCTGCTCTCCTCCTTGTGGAGTTGTTTAAGATAGGCGATCACATCTAACCCAGCCTTGTGGGCATTGAACAAGGGTGTGTAGAGAAAGGCAACAGAATCTAAAAACATATGGGCTGCGATCTTTGGTGTTACTCTTGGGTAAATGGGACGAGGAGTGAATACATCGATCGCATCTAGTATATGGAGCATTTCCATATCTTTAACATGGGCTAAGAATTGCACCTCTCTTTGGTTTTTGGGCTTAAATTCGTGAAGCAAGGGTATTTGCTTGACTACAGCTTTGGCTAGAGGGATGGAGGCATCTGTATAATCTGGCAGTTCTGATAGGCGATCGATGTAAGGCTGTCTCTCGTTTGGATCTTTAGGCTCTATTTTTCTAAAAGACTTATCTATGTAGTCATAGAGTGCCATAAATGCTTTAAAAAAGGGGGTGTTTTGGGGTTCTTGGGGTTTGCCTATGGGGACAAAGTGGAGAAAGATAGTCAGTGTATTTTCTTTAGCCTGCAGATTTAGGAGCAAGAGGGCTAAGAGAAGTAAGCGGATCATTTAAACTCCTTTAAGTGCTTTTGCAACGCCAAGCATAGCGTATTTCTAGATTTAAAGACTTGGACTTTATTTTGCACAACAGGGTTCATTATCCACGGTGATCAAGCGCAAAGCCGGGCGCGCGCACTAAATCCATTTGGCTAAGTATAGATAAAACTGCAACGATCGTTCTCATTCTTGCATTAATATGATTCTTAGAATTGTTCTTATATAATCGCCTTCCTAATTTTCTTTTAAAGGGCTTAAAATGAGAAAAGTCATGGTTGTGCTTTGGGGGAGTTGTTTGGCAGTCCATAGTCTACAAGGGGTGAAAACCCACCGCCTCCAGAGGATAGAAACCACAGGGGCTGTTCTCAATGAAGAAGCCCCTAAGAGTTGGCGCAGCCCGGAGGTGAAAAACTATTTGGGCAGCCAGACCATTATCTCGCACAAACAACTCACCCAGCAAGCTAACCAAAGCATAGAAGAAGCCTTGCAAAATGTGCCCGGAGTGCATATCCGCAACGCCACAGGGGTAGGGGCGGTGCCTAGCTTTTCGGTGCGTGGGTTTGGGGGCGGGGGCTCAGGGCATAGCAATACGGGGATGATCCTAGTCAATGGGATTCCAGTTTATGTCGCGCCCTATGTGGACATTGGCATGCCCATTTTTCCAGTTACCTTCCAATCAGTCGATCGCATCAGTGTGATCAAGGGGGGAGAGAGCGTGCAGTATGGACCTAATGCCTTTGGGGGGGTGATTAACATCACCACTAAGGATATCCCCAACAAATGGGAAAACCAAATCGCCGAACGCATGACCGCTTGGGGGCGCGCCAATGGGAATTTTGTGGGATCAACGAGCAAGGGGCAGTCCTTCATTGACACCCTAGCTAATAATTTTTTATTCAACTCCTATCTCAAAAGTGGGGGGATGATCAACAAGCATTTTGGGGTGCAAGCCCAAGCTAACTACATCACAGGGCAAGGGTTTCGCGCCAATAGCCCAACCAATATCCAAAACTACCTCCTAGATGCTCTCTATGAGATCAACGAAAACCACAAGATTACCCTCTTCTACCAGTATTATAAGTTTTTCTTAACCGATCCGGGATCTCTGGGCGTGCAAGCCTATGAACAAAATCGATTCCAAAATAACCGCCCCAAAAATGATAAAAGTGGCAAAGCGATGCGCTGGGGGGCGGTGTACCAAATGTTCTTTGGAGACACCTCTAAAATTGGCGGGGATTTCACTTTAACCTACTATGGGCATGACATGAGTCGCGATTTCCAATTTGACTCTAATTTCCTCAATGTCAACACCAACCCCAAATTAGGTCCGGTTTATACCAACCAAAACTACAAGGGCTATATCATCGGCGATCACCCCCGCCACTACTTCATCAACGCCATTGAGCCTAATACCAATGTGATTTTCAACACCAAGCACACCAGACACACCCTCAAAATTGGTCTGCGTTTCATGGCTAGTAACATGTGGTTTAGATTTTTAGAGAACAAATGCACCTCTCTTAGCAATGGGGTTTGCAACATGTCTGGTTTTCTCTTTGATACAAAAGCCAGCCAAAATTTAGAGATGTTTAACAATTACACCGCCGTGTATGCGAGCTATAAAATGGAGTTCTTTGGGGGTAAATTGGTGTTAACCCCGGGGTTTCGCTACACCTTCTTAAACTATAAAAAAGTGTTGCCCGAAAATGTGAATCCCAGCAATGGCGATTTTACCCTCTCCAAGAGCATTAAAAAGACGGACAACCAATGGAGCCCCGCCTTTAATTTGGGTTACAAGCCCTTGAAAGATTGGGTGATGTATTTCAATTACCGCCGCAGCTTCATCCCCCCCCAAGCCAAGTCCGTTAGCATTTTCTCCACCAATTACAACCAAATTTTTAATGAGTTTGAGGTGGGGTCGCGCTATTCCTATAAAGACCTCCTGAGTTTCAACGCCAACTACTTTGTCATCTTAGCCCACCACTACTACAGCGGGGGGTATGGGAGCAATGCTTTAGACATTGATGCTAAAAGTCAGGGCGTGGAATTAGAGCTTTACTACGCTCCCATTAGGGGTTTGCAATTCCATGTAGCTTATACTTACATAGATGCGCGTATCACCAACAACGCCCAAGATAACCCTAGTTATTTTGAGGGGATTGTCAACCAGTCCTTTAATCTCAAGGGCAAGAGATTGCCCTATGTGAGCCCTAATCAATTCATCTTGGACATGATGTATACCTACAAGAAAACCACCTTTGGTTTGAGCAGTTATTTTTACAGCCGTGCTTATTCCTCTGTGCTCAACCAAGCCACGCCCAAAACCGCCTGCTTTAACTTTGGCTATAGCATTGATGGGGCTACTTATGGCTGTAATAGTGTGGGGCTTTTGCCTTGGTATTGGGTGTGGAATTTGCAATTAAGTCAGGTGTTTTGGCAGGGCGGACGGCACAAAGTTATGGGGAGTCTGCAGGTCAATAATATCTTTGATATGAAATACTACTTTAGGGGCATTGGCACCAGCCCCACAGGCAGAGAACCCGGACCGGGGCGTTCAGTAACCGCCTATCTTAGCTATGAGTTTTGATCAAGAGCACTTCTACGCTTTCTTGGACTTCTAGCACACCCGGGGGGATCAACGCTAGGGCATTGCACGCCCCCAGCGCGTCAATAGCCCCCGAGCCATAGCGGTTATGCCTATAGGGGGTAAACACTCCCTGCACCAAATTCCCCAGCACTAGATGCAAGCGTTGCCCTTTGAAGTGCAGGGGTTCACCCAAAGGCACGCGCAAAATCTCTTGCTTTTCGCTTAAGCCAGCCAACTTAGCTAGCATGGGCAACACCAAGACTAGGCAGGTGAGCATACAGCTCACAGGGTTACCTGGCATGCCAAAGACAAAGGTGGGGTGGGGGAGGTGGGGAAAACTAGCTAACATGATGGGCTTGCCCGGCTTGAGATTGACCCCGTGGTAATGGATAGTTGCCCCTTGTTGTAATAACGCGTCTTGAAAATAATCCTTATCCCCCGCGCTCACCCCCGCGCTACTCACCACCACATCATACTCCCCCCATGTCCGCATGGCTTCTTGTTGGCTATGTAGATCATCGCTAAGTTTGCCCACATGCCTAGCGTCATACCCGTAACTGCTTAAAAGTGCAACTAGCATGGGCGCGTTGCTGTCATAAATTTGGTGGGTTTTAGCGCTTGCGCCTAAAGGGACGATTTCATCGCCACTGCTAAAGATCGCAATGCTAAGGCGTTTGAACACTAGGACATGCGTAATACCCTGAGAAGCTAGCAGGGCGATCAGCCCTGCGTGGATTTTTTGCCCAGCATGCGCGATGAGTTCGCCCTCTTGGATATCTTCGCCCTCAAAGCGGATATTAGCCCCTTGTTTGAAGTCTTTAGCGGGGGCTTGGGCTTGATCCTTATGGTAGAAATCCATCTCTTCAAAGGGCACAACGATCTCTACCCCCTTGGGCACTAGCGCGCCAGTCATGATTTTTACACAAGCCCCACCCCCAACACTAACCCCCTCAACGCTTTGTCCTGCATAAAGGGTATGGGTGATTTCTAAGGGTTTACCCACATCCTCTAAGCGCAAGCCAAAGCCATCCATCGCAGAATTTGTGGCTTTGGGTAGGGGTTCACGCGCGCACACGCTTTGTGCTAAGATTCGCCCCATCGCCTCTTCTAGGGGGATTTGCTGTGTCTGGGGGCTGTGTTTAACAAGGGCTAGACTCAATTCTAGCGCGTCTTTGTATTCAAGTAGGGGGGTTTTCATTCATCTCCTTTAAAAGAATTTAGAGAGCAGGGCAAAAGCATTCAAGAGCTGATCTTTAAAGCGGTGTATCATCGCGCCCAAGACCATGATAAGCCCAAGCAGGGCGATGGCGATCTTTAAAGGGAAGCCAATGGCTAAGAGATTGAACTGCGGGTGGGTTTTCATGATCATGCCAAAGACAACATCGCTCAACATGATCAAAGCGAGAATAGGGAAAGCGATACTAAAACCAATGCTAAAGAGATACCCAAAGGCTTGTACGCTGGCTTGCACCACATGCCCAGAGAGGGCAAAAGTGCCCAAGGGCACTTTTTCTAAACTGTGTTGCACCCAAAGGATGATGAGGTGGTGCATGGAGGTTTGGAGCATGGTAAGAATAGCCAAGAGCAACACCACCTGCCCTACGATCGCCTTTTGTGCGCCTGAGATGGGATCGTAAACGCTTGCCATTGTCAAACCCATAGAAAAACTAATGGTGTCTGTGGCAAACGCCAAAGTGCTAAAGACTACATGCAAAAAGAAAGAGGCGCACAACCCTAGCAGGAGTTCAGAGAGCAGAGCGATCAAAAAATCCTCTGGACTCAAATGCATGGGGGTGGGGGAGATGGTGGGGTAAAATAGCAAGGTTAAGAAAAAGCCCAACGCTCCCCTTACAGACGCTGGAACCAGATTATTATCAAAAAAAGGGAAAAACGCCATCACGCCTGCCAAGCGCGCAAAGAGCAACCAAAACCCCATGATATTTTGGGTTTGCATCCACACCAACCAATCTAACATGGGGTTTATAGAGTTTTAATCGCGACCACGCAAGGCTTGTAGGGCATGTGTGGGGTTGGCATGGCTGAAGAGATAATTCCCCACCACAAGCAAATTAACCCCACAGGCGCGCAATAGGGGCGCGTTGTGCGCGTTGATTCCCCCATCTACCTCTAATACACCTACATAATGGGGGAAACGCGCCCTAAAGGCTTTGATTTTCTCGAAGCTCAAAGGGATAAAACTCTGCCCCCCAAATCCCGGATTGACGCTCATAAGCAAGATCAAATCCACATCTTGGATAATGTAATCTAGCGCGCACAAGGGCGTGGCCGGATTCAAACTCACCCCCGCTTTGATCCCTAGATTTTTGATGTAGTGCACACTTCTATGCAGGTGGGGGGTGCTCTCAGCATGCAAAGTGATAAAGGCGGGTTGTAAATCCTTGCATAAATCTACAAAAAACAGGGGATTTTCTACCATTAAGTGGATGTCTAAGGGGGTGTCAAAGTGGGCGTGCAAGTTTTTTAATACGCAAGGTCCAAAAGTGAGATTGGGGACGAAATGCCCATCCATCACATCTACATGGAAAAAATCCACCCCTAAAACGCGCCCCAAACTGGCTTTGAGATTCATAAAATCCGCACTCAAAAGGCTGGCGGCAATTAGCATGTAGACCCTTAAAGCTGGTGGATTCTGTAGGACTTGAACCTACGACCAATCGGTTATGAGCCGAGTGCTCTAACCAGCTGAGCTAAGAATCCCTTTTTTCTAGCGGGGCGATTATAACCAAAACCGAATTTAAAAGCAAGTAGATTTTCAAAAACTCCAAATAATGCGACAAAAGTGATAAAGCTACTCCCCCCATAACTTAACAAGGGCAGGGGCAAACCCACCACTGGCGCTAACCCCAAGGTCATGGCGATATTCACACTTGTGTAAATGAAGATTAAAATGGCGATCCCGGCTGTGATCGCCTGTAAAAAATGATCATGGGGATCGCTTCTAAAATAGGCTAAAAAGTGCATCACAAAGAACATGTAAAAACCCAGCAGTAAAAACGCCCCAAAGAATCCAAAGCGTTCCACAAAGTAGGCAAAGATGAAATCGCTCGTGGCGATGGGTAAAAACTTTAACTTAGCCTGTGTGGATTCTTCTTTAGACTTGCCCCAAAACCCCCCCGAACCGATGGCGATGATGGATTGGCGCACATGGTAATTAGGTTTTTCGGCGATGAAGTCGTGGATGCGTCTTTTTTGGTAATCGTGTAGAGAGCTGTAAATAAGCGGGGAGGCGATAGCAAAGGCTAATCCTAAGCTGATCCAAATCTTAGGGTGCACGCCCACCAAGAAGAGCACCCCATAGCCCATGATCAAAATGACTAAGGCTGTGCCTAAATCGGGCTGTCTTAAAATAAGCGCGCAGGGGATCGCAATGTAAAAGCTGAATTTACCAAAGGCTCTCCAACCATAACCCCCGCTAGGCACGGGATTTGTTCGAATCAAATGGGCGAGCAGGAGTAAAATCGCGATCTTGATGGGTTCGCTAGGTTGGAAAGAAAAAGAAGTCCCCGGGATGGCTAACCAGCGTTGCGCGCCTAATTTGCTTGTGCCCACCGCGTTCACCAAAGCCAGCAAGATCACACAAAACCAGTAGAAAAGATGAAAAGAGCGATCCAAGTGCCTAAAGGGGATCAAAAAGGCCACCCAAAACACCCCAAAGGCGATGGCAAAATAAAACCCCTGCTTGAGACTGAGAGTGGCGTTAGCTTCGTGGATCAAAAAGGCAGACAGAGCCATCAAGGGCAGGAGAAAGAAGAACAATAAAAAGTCAAAATGCGTGAGGACACGCCGATCCAACATATTTTGCATGGCGTTAGCATAACACAAAAACTCTTGGATTTGTGGTAGTATCTTTAGCGTTGATATAGGGGTGTGCATGGAAGTGTGGGTACTTGCTTTATTCTTGTTATTAGGGGGGATCACGGGGGCGATGTCTGGGTTTTTTGGCATTGGGGGGGGGATGGTGATTGTGCCCACGATGCTGGTATTAGGGCATTCTTATGATAGCGCAGTGGGGATTTCCATTTTGCAAATGGCTTGCTCCTCTGTGGTGGGGAGTTTTGCTAACTTCAAAAAAGGGCTTTTGGATGTCAAAATAGGGGTGTGGGTGGGTCTTGGAGGGATGGTGGGGGCAAGTTTCAGCGGGCTGATTTTGGCTAGCTTTTCGCATAAGACTTTGCTAGGCGCGTTCATCGTGGTAACCTTGTATTCCTTTGTGCGCTTTGTCTTTAAATCTAAAGCCACCCCCCTAGAATCTAAAGAACCCTTTATCCTTAGTGCCAAACACAAAGCTCTCTTGCTAGGTATTGGCGCGCTTACAGGGGTGTTTGCCATTAGCTTAGGTATTGGGGGGGGCGTGCTAATGGTGCCCCTATTAGCCTATTATCTTAAAATCCCAGCCAAGCAAAGCGTGCCCCTAGGGCTGTTCTTTGTGATCTTCTCTTCTTTCAGTGGGGTGATCTCTCTAGCGCGCCATTCTTTGCTAGACTTTGAAGATTTGCAATGGGGCTTGATGGTGGGGCTTGGGAGTGTGGGGGGGGTGATTTTGGGGGTTAGACTGGTGCCCTTAGTGCCCGCCCTTTGGCACAGACGCGCCCTTTTAAGCGTCTACACCTGCGCGATCACAATCTCCATTTACAAATGGTTTTAGTGCTCTCCAAAGCGCGCGGGGATTGTTCTCACGCAAGGGGGTTGTAGAAAAACCAGCTACCCATGGACATTTTGGGATTTGGGGTTTGCGTCCTCTTTGCGGATAAAGCCGCTTTGGTAAGGCGCGCTAAGGCGCGCGAGGACTCTCAATGTCCAGCAAAGTAGCGCAGATGCGCTATTATTTGCGCAAAAACCCGCGCTCTGCTGGCACACCAGCATGTCCTCATACTAGCCTTTTTCAATTTCTTGCAACATGGTCTTAAAGGCATCTCTAGTGCCCGGGCGCACAGAACTTATTAGGCTAAAGATAACAATGGCTAGAGAGCTGGCTAAAAACCCGGGCACAATCTCATAGATGTCTAAAAAACTCTTGCCAAATTTGTCATACAAGATCACCGTGCTAGCCCCAAAGACCATGCCCATGATCGCCCCAAGCCTTGTCATGCGCTCCCAAAAGAGAGAAAAGAGAATCACCGTGCCAAAACTTGCCCCAAAACCTGCCCACGCATAAGAGACAATTTTTAACACGCTGGCATTGCGATCCATAGAAATAAAAAACGCCACGCAAGCCACCGCCAACACAGAGGCACGGCTAACTAGCATGACTGTTTGCACAGGGGCTTTCTTATTAAAGACTTTGGCGTAAAAATCCTCTGCGATTGTTGAGGAACTCACCAAGAGTTGGGAGCTAGCCGTGCTCATCACAGCTGCTAAGATCGCGCTTAAGAGCACCCCGCTCACCCAAGGGTTAAAAAGGGTCGCGCTCATGTGGATAAAAATTTTTTCTGGATCGCCTAGATTTAAATGAAACTTTGCCACATACGCCACGCCCAACAAACCAATTAGGCATGAGCCAGCTAAACTAATGCCCATCCACCCGATCCCAATGCCAGTCGCCTTAGGGATCTCTTGAATGGAGCGGATAGACATGAAGCGCACCAAAATATGGGGTTGCCCAAAATAACCCAGCCCCCAAGCCAAGCTAGAGATCACCGCTACGATAGAAGTGTCTTTCAAAAAGGTGAGATTCTCCGGCTTGGTTTTGGCAATCTCTGCAAAACTTGCGCCAAAACCCCCCAAATGATAGAGCATCATGCAAGGCACCACAATCAACGCCCCCATCATGAGTAAGCCTTGGATTAAGTCCGTCCAGCACACCGCCTTATAACCCCCCAAAAAGGTGTAGGTTACAATGATGAGCGTGCCCACCACTAACGCATAGCTATATTGCACCCCAAAAGTCGCCTCAAAGAGTTTTGCCCCACTCACCAGTCCGGAGGAAACATAAAAAGTAAAGAAAATCAAGATCACGATGGCAGAGATGAAGCGCAAAATGTGCTTATCATCGCTAAAACGGGTTTCAAAGTAATCCGGGATGGTGATGGAATTAGCGATCACGCTGGTATAAACCCGTAAGCGTTTGGCTACTAAAGACCAGTTAATAAACGCCCCAATGGTTAGCCCGATAGCAATGTGGCTATTGACTAATCCGCCCACATACAACGCCCCGGGCAAGCCCATTAAAAGCCACCCGCTCATATCACTCGCCCCAGCACTCAGCGCGCTAATGACCGGACCCATAGAGCGATCGCCTAGAAAATAATCCTCGGTGGTCTCATTCTTGCGATAAAAGTAAAACCCAATGTAGAGCATCAAAGCCGAGTAGAGCACAAACACGATCAAGATTTGGTAGCTAATGTGCATGCAAATCTCCCTGTTCTAGGGCGCGCGCGCCCAAGTTGCCATAGCGGTGGTAAGAAATGCTGACAGATTTTTCTAAGTGGTAGTTAAGCAATTCAAAACGCCCACAGGTTAGGGGTTTGGCATTGGCTAGAACCACGCCCGCTTGCGCGCTTTGCTTGTAGAGCGAATCTAAAACCCCTCCAAAGTAGCGCACGCGCGCAAATTCGCCTATCTTGGTGCTAAATTCCTCCAAGCTTTCATAAAAGATGGTGGGTTTGAAATGGTGTTGCAAGCCATCTAAACACTCTATAAAGAGATCAAAATGGGGGTTGGTGGGGGGGTTATCCACACTCACACTCAAGGGGATCGAACACACCGCACAGGCTAATAGCACACTAAAGAGTTCTAACAGTCCATCATCAGGGCTCACACGGTAACCCACATTAGAAACTTTGGTGTAGCTAAAGTAATTTTCTTCGCCCCGCACACGGATAAATTCCACTGGGGTGCTAAAACTGTGTTGGGCGTGGTAGGCGTAATCGCGCGCGAGGGTGAGAATTTCTTCTAGGGCGTTATTGTGGTGGGTGTTTAGAGCCTCTAGGGCTTGGATAAAGGGCAGATGCGCGTCATGGGGAGTTTGGGTGGGGGTGTTCTCCTCAATATCTACAAATTGCAAGGCGTAGTTATAGCTCCCCACCTTGCGCCCCAAGCCCACGGCTGATTTTTTAATCCCTCCAAAGGGTTGGCGCAAGACAATCGCCCCGGTGGTGGGTTTGTTGATATAGACATTCCCCACTTCTATATGTTCTTGAAAATACGCCCATTCGCGCTCATCTAGGGATTCTAAGCCTCCGGTTAAGCCATAACCCGTGCCATTAGCTAGATCAACTGCCTCTTTTAAATCTTTGGCTTTCATCACACAAAGCAAGGGCACGAAGAGTTCGGTATTGTAGGTGTAATCCCCGGCTTTGGTGCCATATTTGATGCAGGGGCGCATCAAGTAAGAATTATCTTGTAAAAACTCCGGCTTTAACACCCACTCTTCATGGGCTTCTAAGTTGTGCAACGCCTTTTGCACCTTGGGACTGGGTGTGCTAGCCAAAGTGCCAATTTTATGGCGTAATTGTAAAGGGTCGCCCACGCTCATGGACTGCGTGGCATCCACAAGCATTTTTTTGAAGTTTTGATCTTCATAGACCTCTTCTTCTAAAATGAGCAAAGAAGTCGCTGAACACTTTTGTCCGGAATTGCTAAAAGCAGAATGGACAATGTTTTTAACAGCCTGCTCCCTATCTGCCATTTTGGTTACAATGGTGGCGTTCTTGCCCCCTGTTTCTGCGCTCAAGTGCAACATGGGATTGGCTTTTAGCATCTGGTAGGCGGTTTCTTCAGAACCGGTTAAGATCGCAAAACGCACCAAAGGACTAACTAGCAGATGTGCGCTAAACTCGCTCCCCCGACAAGGCAGATAAATCAACGCGTCTCTGGGCACTCCTGCATCCCAAAAGCACTCACACAGGCGATAACCCACCACCATGCTCATGCTAGAGGGTTTGTAGATCACCACATTGCCCCCTGCTAGCGCGCTAGCGATGCTCCCTACAGAAATGCCGATGGGAAAATTCCACGGGGCGACCACCACACCCACGCCCTTAGCTTTAAAGCGCGCATGGGGGTATTCTCTAAGCAGAGTTTGCAAACTATGGGGGTAAAACTCCAAAAAGTCAATGGCTTCACTCACCTCCGCATCGCTTTCTACAAAGGTCTTGCCCACTTCCAACGCGCTTAGACCTATGAGATCGCCTCTTCTCTCCCTAAATTTCTGGGCTACCTGACTTAAAAGAGCATGGATTTCCTCTAAATGGCGTTGGGGGAATTGGCTCTGTTGGGCTAAATGGAGTGCCTCTTGCATGACAGCCTCATTGGCTAGAAAAACCGAGGCGACTTTTTTGCATTCGATTTTATCAAAGACATCCAAGCGTTTGAGCCCCTCAAATGCGCATGCCTTGCCCACCACCGGGGAGAGTTCAATGGGCGGGATGTTGCGCGTCTTATCTACGATCCTTTGCGCCCATTCTCGATTAGCTTTAAGCGTAAAATCCGTGTCGCTTTCATTGACAAAGGGGTTATTAGGATAAGTGCTTTTACCTGTAGGAGGTCGGTTGCGATCTTGGGTGCGTCTTGGGGCGGTATTTAAGCCAGCCATGCCCGCCAAACTCTTTAAAAAACGCTCCTGCTGATCTTTCCACGCGCTCGATCCCACCTGCAGGTTGAAAAAGGCTTTCATAAAATTGTCTGGGGCGGTGTTTTCATCTAGGCGGCGCACCAAATAGGCGATAGCATTATTGAAATGCTTTTCATCGCACACGGGGGCGTAGAGAATGAGCCGGTGCATTTGCCTAAGCTCCCTGCTAGCCTGCACGCTCATCCCCTCCAACATCTCGAAACTAAAATGCTCTAGGGCAAGCGGATCATTGAGCGCGTGGATGCGCGTGTAGGCGTAGGCGATCTCAAAGATGTTGTGCGAAGCGATTCCGATGTGGATATACTTGTAATTTTCCTCACTTAGGACATACTCCAACATTTTATTGTAATTGGAGTCGGTATCCTGTTTGCTAGAAAATGTGGGTAAAGCCCAACCCTTGATGGAGGCGATGGTCTCTTCGTTCTCCATGTTCGCGCCCTTGACAAAGCGAATCTTAATGGGGGGGAGATCATTGAGCACCCTCTCTTTAGAAAAGGCGATCAAGGTCTTCAGGTGGTGGTAAGAATCCGGGATATAGGCTTGCAACACGATCCCCGCGCTGATGGGGAATTTAGCAATAGACTCCATAAAGGCGGCGATGGTGAGTTCTAGGTCTTTGAACTCCTCCATATCTAGGTTGATGAATTTATCTACACCATTTTGTGTTTTTTGTTCAAGGGCTAGAGCATAGAGGGTGTCTAGGCGTTTGACGACTTCTGTCTTAGAATATTCAAAATCCAAGGGCTGGATTTGAGAAAAGATCGTGGTGATTTTGATGGAAATGTATTGGATATAATCCGATCGGATCACATCTTGGTATTTGTGCAGGCGGTAAGCCGCCTCTGATTCGCCTAACACCTCTTCGCCAATCAAATTGACATTGAGCACGATTTGATCGGCTTGGCGTTGGGCAATTAGGCTTTTTAGCGCGTTGCTACTCTCATCTAGCACCATCGCTTTCGTGTTAGCGCGCACCTTGTCCACAAAAAAAGGCACACTCAGCGAAGGAGCGAGTTTGCCTACATGTAAAAAGCCCATTAAAAGAAACTTCTCAAACGCGCTAAAGAAGTCCGCAATGCCGTATTTGTTCAAGGTGTATTCAATGAGCTCAAAACGGGCATGGTTGTCCTGACATCTAAAGGAGCGATCCAAAAGCTCGATGAGCATAACCTTATTTTGTGGGTTATCCAAGAGTTTTTGCATCTTATTGTGGAAACTCTTCTCTTGGTGATCCAAGTGTTCGCTAATATTGGCTTGCAAGGTGGCGGCTAAGTTCAAGGCGGACTGCACTAAATCTTTGGGGGGTTGTTCCATGATCGCTCCAAGTTGATAATCAACCCTCCAGTATAGAATACTTGAGTTAATATAGCGCGCTAGGTGAGAATGAAAACGCGTGCGGGTATCAATTGGTAACCTGTGGTGCGCCTGGCAGGATTTGAACCTGCGGCCTACGGCTTAGAAGGCCGTTGCTCTATCCAGCTGAGCTACAAGCGCGTGGTGCGCTTGAAGGGAGTCGAACCCCTAACCCCCAGATCCGAAGTCTGGTGCTCTATCCAATTGAGCTACAAACGCTAAGCCAAAACGGAGTTTTTGAAAAAATGGGGTGGATGATGGGGCTTGAACCCACGACCCCCAGGACCACAATCTGGTGCTCTAACCAACTGAGCTACACCCACCATATCCTAGTTGCGCCCAAAATGGTCGGGGCGAAAGGATTCGAACCTTCGACCCCTTGGTCCCAAACCAAGTGCGCTACCAGGCTGCGCTACGCCCCGAAGTTTGACAAATCGGCATTCTAGCACAAGTTTTAGAATTTTGTCAAGATATTTTGCCTAATGAAACATTTTAAAGCATTTGTTATGGAATAGTCTTAAAACTTAGCCACATTTCAACTCTAGTATTGTATAGGGTTCTTACCCATATATTTTGTAAAAGGAGTCAAGATGCTTAAAGAAAAACTCAAGCAGTTACGCAACGCCAATAATTTGACCCAAGAGGAGCTCGCGCTCAAGTGCGGGGTGAGTTTGCAGAGTATCAAACGCTATGAAAGCGAACAGAGAAGTAATATCACTTTAGACACCCTAGAAAAGCTTGCCAATGCCCTTAACACCGATTTGCACTTTTTCACCTCCACACACAAAGAGGTAGAAGATGTGGTGATGGTCCCCTACATCAAGGACATCAAAGTGCATGCCACTAGGAATAAGAACCAAGATGAGGGCGTGGTGTTCTTGCCCCAAAGTAAGACTTTTCTCAAGAGGCATTTTGGAATTACCTCTATCGATCATCTGGGACTCTTGCAGGCTGCGGGCAATGCTATGGAACCCCTCATTAAGGAGGGCGATCTATTGCTCTTCCAAAATGATGGGAGTTGCTATGAGGGAGCGATTTATGTGGTGAATTTGGATGGGGAATACTATGTCAAACGCCTTAGCAAGCGCCCCGAGGTGTCCTTAATTAGCGACAACCCCATTTACAAACCCATCCGCTTGCAAAGCCTAGAAGACATCGCCATTTTGGGGCGCGTAGTGGGCGTGTTGCATACCCATAGTCTTTAAAGCGCACTTTAAAGATAGGCGCGCAATAAACATGCTAACATGCGCGGGTATTTGTGCAACTAAGCCGACCAAGGAGCGATTTTGAAAATTTTAGTTGTAGATGATAGTTCCACCATGCGAAGGATCATTAAAAACACCTTGCAACGCTTGGGTTATGAGGACATCATGGAAGCCGAACACGGGGTGGAGGCATGGGGGAAGCTAGATAGCAACGACACCACGGGGGTGCTTATCACAGATTGGAACATGCCCGAGATGAACGGCTTGGATTTGGTAAAGAAAGTGCGTTCTGATGGGCGTTTCAAAGATCTGCCCATCATCATGATCACCACAGAGGGGGGGAAAGCGGAGGTCATTACCGCTTTAAAGGCGGGAGTGAATAATTACATTGTCAAGCCTTTCACCCCCCAAGTGCTCAAGGAAAAACTAGAAGTGGTGCTAGGAACCAATGATTGAAATAGAGGATTGTAGCGCGCGTGTGCCAAGATGTCTATTTTAAAACCTTTGTTCTCCCCACACACTGCCCCGATCTATTCGCCCATCACCTGCTAGAGTTCACTAAAGAGGCTATTGAAGAGATTGACTCTCCCCCAGCCCTTGACTACCACTACTTTGGCAACGCGCCTTTAGCCCTCCCTAGCGCGGGTTATGTGATCTACTCTAAGTGCTCGTGCGAGGCTCTTTTAGATCATCTCAAAAGCCTGTGTTGTGCGCTGGCGCAACGCTTGGGTGAGAATGTCGGGTTTTACCACCATAGTAGCGCGCACCCCGATTTGGACTGGGTGCAAGCCTACCAAGAGAGTGTGAAACCCCTTACTTGTGGTCAATTTTACATCACTCCTAGCTGGGGCGCATGCGCGCCAGAGGGCTTGGTGGCTTTGTTGCTCGATCCTGCTTTGGCTTTTGGCACGGGCAGGCATGAGAGCACGCGTTTACTCTTGCAAGAAATTTCGCGCCTAGAGGTGCGGGGCAGATTGAGTTTGGATGTGGGTTGTGGTAGCGGAATTTTGAGTTTGGCTTTAGCCAAAAAGGGAGCGATCACACATGCTTGCGACACAGACACGCAAGCCACCACCCAGACCCAAGCGAATTTTGCGCGCAATGGGCTAGAATGCGCGCGCCTATGGGAGGGCTCTATTGATGCTATCCCCCCTGACACGCGCTACGATCTCATTGCGATCAACATCATCGCTAGCGTGATCATACAAATGCATGCGGGTGTGCTAAGGGCAAGCCAAGAGGGGAGTTTGCTATTGCTCTCGGGTATTTTAGACATCTATGAAGACACACTGTTAAACGCCTACGCCCAAGATTTCACTCTTGTGCGTAGAACCCAAGAAAATGAGTGGGTAAGCTTGGTTTTATGCAGGCATTCTAATTCATAAGGACACCAATGGATAATCGTTCGCAAAACCCCAACCCCAAGAAGCCTTTACTCCAAAACCCCTTAGTGCTGGTGCTGATCTTTGTGGTTATCGCCATTGTGGCGGTGCGCATGATGAGCTCAGAGGGGGGCTTTGGCGATCGCTTTCTCTCTACTAGCACCAAGAACATCAGCTACCATGAGATGAAAGAGCTCATTGAGAAAAAAGAAGTGGATAGTGTGAGCATTGGGCAAACCTTGATCAAGGCTACTAGCAAGGAGGGCAATAGCAAGATCATCTATGTAGCCAAACGCGTGCCCGATCTCTCTTTAGTGCCCCTCTTGGATAGCCAAAAAATCAACTACTCCGGCTTTAGCGAGTCGAATTTTTTCACCGATATTTTAGGCTGGCTCTTGCCCGTGTTGGTGATTTTGGGCTTGTGGATGTTTATGGCAAGCCGGATGCAAAAGAACATGGGCGGGGGGATTTTTGGCATGGGTAGCTCTAAAAAACTCATCAACGCTGAAAAACCCAAAGTGCGCTTTAACGACATGGCAGGCAATGAAGAGGCTAAAGAAGAAGTGGTCGAGATTGTGGATTTTCTCAAATACCCCGATCGCTACGCTTCACTAGGGGCAAAAATCCCTAAGGGGGTGCTCTTAGTAGGACCCCCCGGCACGGGCAAGACTTTATTAGCCAAAGCGGTAGCCGGTGAGGCGAGTGTGCCCTTCTTTTCTATGGGGGGGAGTAGTTTTATTGAGATGTTTGTAGGTCTTGGGGCTAGCCGGGTGCGCGATCTCTTTGATATTGCCAAAAAAGAAGCCCCCAGCATTATTTTCATTGATGAGATCGATGCGATCGGGAAAAGCCGCGCAGCCGGGGGGATGATTAGTGGGAATGACGAGCGAGAACAAACTTTAAACCAACTTTTAGCCGAAATGGATGGCTTTGGTTCAGAAAACGCCCCTGTGATTGTGCTAGCTGCCACCAATCGCCCTGAGATTTTAGACCCCGCATTGCTAAGACCCGGGCGCTTTGATCGCCAAGTCTTGGTGGATAAACCCGATTTTAACGGACGGGTGGAGATTTTAAAGGTGCATATCAAGCCCGTTAAGTTGGCTAACGATGTGGATTTGCAAGAGATCGCCAAACTCACCGCCGGATTAGCCGGGGCAGATTTAGCTAATATCATCAATGAGGCGGCTTTGCTAGCCGGGCGCAATAACCAAAAAGAGGTCAAACAACAGCATTTAAAAGAGGCGGTTGAGCGGGGCATTGCCGGGCTAGAGAAAAAGAGCCGGCGCATTTCGCCCAAAGAAAAAAAGATCGTGGCTTACCACGAAAGCGGGCATGCGGTGATCTCGGAGATGACAAAGGGTTCAGCACGGGTCAATAAGGTTTCAATCATCCCTAGAGGGATGGCAGCTTTGGGCTATACGCTCAACACCCCTGAGGAGAATAAATATTTAATGCAAAAGCACGAGCTCATCGCTGAGATCGATGTTTTGCTAGGCGGACGGGCGGCTGAAGATGTGTTTTTGCAAGAAATCTCCACCGGGGCAAGCAACGATTTAGAGCGCGCTACGGACATTATCAAGGGCATGGTAAGCTACTATGGGATGAGCGATGTGAGCGGGCTAATGGTGCTTGAAAAACAGCGCAATTCCTTTTTAGGTGGGGGCTTTGGGAGCCCTAGAGAGTTTAGCGAAAAAACCGCCGAGCAAATGGATCACTTCATTAAGAGTTTGCTAGAGGAGCGCTATAACCATGTCAAGCAAACCTTGAGCGATTATAAGGACGCGATTGAAGTGATGGTGGGCGAACTTTTTGAAAAAGAGGTCATCACGGGCGAGCGAGTCAGAGAGATCATCGCTGAATACGAGGTGGCTAACCAATTGCAAAGCCGTCTAGTGCCCTTAGAAGAGCATGCCAGCTAGTGGCATGAAACCTCTGTATCTTTTCCCCAATCTTTTCACTGCTAGCAGCATTTTTTTAGGGATGATGGGGGTTTTTTACGCGGCTAGGGGGAGTTTTGTGCTGGCGTGTTGGTTTGTGGTGGTGTGCTTGGTGCTAGATGGGCTAGATGGGCGTGTAGCGCGCTTGACCAACACCACGAGCAAGTTTGGGCTAGAGTTTGACTCTTTAGCCGATGTGATCGCCTTTGGAGCTACCCCTAGTATTATCGCCTACTTTTATATCGGGCAAGCTTATGGGCGTTGGGGCATGGCAGTTTGTGCGCTCTTTGTGATCTTTGGGGCGATTCGCTTGGCGCGTTTTAATGTAACCACCCAAACCACCGACCCCTATTCCTTTATTGGTATCCCCATTCCCACGGGCGCGGTTTTGGTGGTGCTCGTGATTTTACTCGATCACAAATACGGCTTATTCAAGGTCGAGCATGGCTATTTGATGCTAGCCTACATTGTATTTTTAGGGGTGATGATGGTGAGTAATATCCGCTACCCCAACTTTAAGAAAGTGCGCTGGAATCTAAAACTCTTTGTGCTCTTATTGCTTTTCTTGTTGCTCATGTTTATCAAACCCCTTGAGGTGTTGAGTGGCTTTATGTTTTCCTATCTGTGCTACGGCATTGTGCGCTGGCTCTTTGTGATGGGCAAAATCTTGTTCAAACGGAAAAGTTAATGCAACAGGTGCGTTTTTACATTGAAGGCATGACCTGTAACGCATGTTCAAGTGGGATTGAACGCGCCCTAGAGCGCAAGAGTTTTATCCAAGAGGTGCGCGTGGATTTGCTCTCTAAAAGCGCGGTGGTGGTCTTTGATAGCACCCATGCTAGCTTGGAGGATATTTTTCAGATCATCACCAAGCTAGGCTACAGCCCTAAAGAGAGTCTAACCCCCCCAAAAACCCAAAAATCCCCTTTATGGATCGCCATTAGCGCGACTGTGGGCGTGCTCTATCTCTCTATGTTGGGCGCGCATTTGCCTATTTTGCTCCCCGATATTTTGCGTGAACCCTTCATTAGTGGCTTCCTACAAGCCTTACTCACTCTTGTGGTGATGCGCGCGCTCAAGGGTTTTTACACCAAGGGGTTTAAAGCCCTATGGGAGCGTCAGCCCAATATGGATAGCTTGATCGCGCTAGGTACCAGTAGCGCGTTTCTCTACAGCCTCTTTTTATTGGGCAAAGCCTTTCAGGGCGCGCACACGGGGTATTACTTTGAGAGCGCGT
The DNA here is from genome assembly GCF_003660285.1 of Helicobacter labacensis. Taxonomy (GTDB): domain Bacteria; phylum Campylobacterota; class Campylobacteria; order Campylobacterales; family Helicobacteraceae; genus Helicobacter; species Helicobacter labacensis. Next base: position 22,373 of record NZ_QXQQ01000022.1, read on the forward strand.
GTGTGATCTTGGTGTTTGTCATGCTGGGTAAACGCTTGGAGAGCGCTTCTAAACAAAAGGCACTAGACGCGATGGAGGGGTTACTAGGCAAACAACCCCAGAGCGCATTGAGGGTAGAGGAGGAGGGTATAGTGGAGGTGTTAATCGAGCGCGTGCAGGTGGGTGATGTCTTGCAGATTGTGCCTGGAAGCGTGATCCCAGTAGATGGCGTGGTGGTGGAGGGGGAGAGCGAAATTGATGAATCCATGCTCACCGGGGAGAGTGTGCCCGTTTATAAGACCAAGGGGGCATTAGTGTTTTCAGGCACGCTAAACACCACGGGCACTTTTTGCCTAAAAGCCATGCACACCAGCGCGCAGAGCGCGTTACAAAAGATAGCCCAGCAAGTGCGCAACGCACAAGGCTCTAAGGCACAAATCGCGCGCCTAGCAGACAAAGTGGCTGGGGTGTTTGTGCCCGCTGTGATTGGGATTGCTAGTTGTGCCTTTTTGGTGTGGCTGGTTTTGGGGGATTTTGCACGCGCCCTAGAGGTGTTTATTAGCGTGCTGGTGATCTCTTGTCCTTGCGCGTTGGGATTAGCAACGCCCATGTCCTTGTTGGTGGCGCATAAAGAGGCGAGTCATTTAGGCTTGTTTTTCAAAGACGCGCAGGCGTTGGAAAAAGCGCGCTTGGTGAGTTATGTTGTCTTTGACAAAACAGGCACGATCACCCTAGGGCAACCCCAAGTGCAACACATCCTAGCCATCCCTGAGATCGCGCCCCAAGAAGTGTTGATCTTAGGGGCGAGCGTGGAGGCTTTGAGCGAACATGTGCTAGCCCAAGGCATTGTGGCTTACGCTAAGGATCAAGATGTGGTGTTAAAAGAAGCCACGCAGGGACGCGCGTTCTTGGGGCGGGGGATGCGCGCATGCATAGAGGGGGCGATCATCAAAGTGGGGAGTTTGGAGTTTTTTAATACCCCCAGCCCTTTTGTGCAAAGTTTACCCGGGACTTGGGTGTTTGTGGGCATAGAGGGGCGAGTTGATCACATCTTGGGCGCGTTTGTCTTGCAAGATCGACTCAAAGCCCATGCTAAAGAGGATTTGGAGCGTCTGAAGACTTTAGGGCTTAAGAGCATGCTCCTTAGTGGCGACACACAAGAAAATGTGCAAGCCTTAGAGATTCCCCTAGACGCGCGCATCGGGCAAGCTAGCCCTGAGATCAAACTAGCCAAGATCGAAGAACTCAAAGCGCAAGATGAGATCGTGATGATGGTGGGCGATGGCTTGAATGATGCGCCTTGTTTGGCGCGTAGCGATGTGGGTTTAGTGATGGCTAGCGGGAGTGATGCCAGCCTAGAAGTGGCTGACATCGTGAGTTTTAATAATGAAATTGTGGCGGTGGAGAACGCCATTAGATTGAGTCAAGCCACAATCAAAAACATCAAGCAAAATCTCTTTTGGGCTTTTGGCTACAACGCCATCGCCATCCCTCTAGCCTGTGGGGTGGCTTTTAAGGCAGGGATCATGCTAAGTCCCATGCTGGCTAGTTTGGCGATGAGTTTGAGTAGCCTTAGCGTGGTGCTCAACGCCCAAAGACTTAAAAAAGTCCATCTTAAAATCAAGCGCGCCATGGAAGTTAAATTAGTAGTCCCAGAGATCACATGCGATCACTGCGTGGATAAAATCGAACGCTTTGTAGGCGAGATTGAGGGAGTCAAGCACATTGATGTCAATGTCGCTACTAAACAAGTGCGTGTAGAATTTGAGCCCCCCGCCAGCCAAGAGGCTATTGGCGAGGCGATCTTAGATGCGGGCTACACGCTAGGCTAGGGTTTGAAACTCTTTTTTAGGCGTTTTGCTCCCTATTTAAGAGGGCATTACGGGCATTTTGCGCTGGTGTTGATCGCCTCTTTGGTGGTGGCTGCTAGCACGGCTTGGGGGACTTATTTGGTCAAGCCGACTCTAGATGACATCTTCATTAAAAAAGACACCCACATGCTCACCATTTTGCCCTTTTTGGTGATCTTAGCCTATTTGGGCAAGAGTGGGGGGATTTATATCCAAACCTATTTCACTAACTACATCGGGTTAGACATCATCAAGCGGTTGCGCCAGCGCATGCTAGAACGCCTACTAGAAATGGAGCTAGGTTTTTTTAACCGCACCAAAAAGGGCGAGCTCATCGCGCGGATCACCAATGACATCGCGCTTGTGCGCGCTAGTTTGTCCAATTACCTAGCCGAATCCATACGCGAGGGTTTAACCATCATCGGGCTCATTGGGGTTGTGATCTACCAAAGTCCTAAACTAGCTTTTTGGTTGCTTTTTTTACTCTTAGCAGCCATCCCTTTGAGCAAGATCATCAAAAAAGTCAAAAAACTTTCCAAAGAAAACCAAGAAACTAACGCGCGCATGACCGCCAGATTGTCCGAGATTTTCCATAGTGTAGAGGTGATCAAGACCTCCAATGGGGAGGCTCTAGAATTGCGCGCTTTCCAAAAAGAAAACGACGCTTTTTTTCATGTTAGTTTGAAGAGCATCAAATACGCCGAAATTTCTTCGCCTTTCATGGAGTTTTTGGGTTCTTTGCTCATCGCTTTAGTGATCTATTCGGGAGGCAGGGAAGTGATCGCTGGGGACATGAGCGTGGGAGCGTTTTTCTCTTTCATCACGGCGTTATTCATGCTATATACGCCCTTAAAACGCTTGGTGCGTATCCTAGCGAGTTTTCAAGAGGCTTTAGTAGCTGGGGAGCGTATCCATGAAGTGCTAGAGAGGGTTAGCCCCCTAACAGATGGCACGCAGATACTGGACAAACCCATCGAGCGCATCACCTTTAAGCATGTCCATCTCACCTATGGTACACAGGGCGCGCCTTTTGCCCTGCAAGATATTTGTCTAGAGTGGCACAAAGATCAAATCATCGCCCTAAAGGGCAAGAGTGGGAGTGGCAAAAGCTCTCTAGTCAATCTCATTTTACGCCTTTATGAACCCAGCAGCGGGGACATTGAGATCAATGGCATGCCTATTGCCTCTTTGCAACAAAAGAGTTTGCGCGATCAAATTGGCATTGTTACCCAAAAGGTGTTTATTTTTAGCGGGAGTGTAGCTGAGAATGTCGCCTATGGGTTAGAGATCGATGCGCAAGCCGTGCTAGATTGTTTACAACGCGCCCAAGCGCTGGACTTCGTGCAAGCCATGGGGGGTTTGCAGGCGCAATTAGAAGAATTTGGAGCGAATTTAAGCGGGGGGCAACGCCAGCGAATCGCCATCGCGCGCGCGCTCTACCGTAACGCTAGCGTGCTGATCTTTGATGAAGCCACCTCAGCCCTAGATAGCCACACCCAAGCAGGCATTTACCAAACTATCGCAGAACTTAGAGAAAATCGCATCGTAGTTGTGATCGCGCACAACCAAGAGAGTTTAAAAATTGCCAGCCAAATTTGCGCCCTAGATCAGGGCAGGTTAAAATAACGCGTCTTAGGAGAGTGCATGCGTTTTGTTATAGGTCTGCTATTAGCCCTGCTGGGTATGGGGTGCACGCATGGGGTTTTTAGCCGCCCTACTTTAACTCTGCACTATAAAAGCCCCCTAGCCCAGGTCCCCCCCAAGGCGCATTTGCTCTTGCAAGCCCCCCAAGTTAGCTTTTTGCAAGATTTCATACCCCCCTACTACCAACACCAATACACCAAAGCCTTGCAAAAAGACATCCCCGCTTTATTAGCCCACTTGGGTTACACCCAAGCACCTAACGCCCCTAAAGCGCACCTGAAGGTTAGTGTGCGCCTAGCCTTTAAATCCACTCCTCCCACTCTCAAAGAAACAAAAGCCATGCTCAAGGCTAGCGGGAATGAATATGTTGATCCGGTGCGGGTTTTGCGCATGCTACACGCCCAAAGCACTGTAGCACTAGAGTGCGCGCAAGCTTTTCCATGCGGGCTAAAGGCGCGTATAGAGGTGCTAGAACCCGTGTGGCGGGCTAACCCTTTAGATAGCGATCCTAACACCCATCCTAGCGATGAGATGCGCTATAATGACGCGCTCATAGAAACGCTCAACAAGCTTTACCAAAAGAGCTTACAAACCTTAGAAACCCAGATCCACAACCCCAAAAAAGAGTAGCCATGCTATCTAAAGACATCAGCGAATACATCAAAGTCAAAAACGAGCTCTATGCCTATGTTTCCTATCTTTTAACCCAAAATATTAAAAATTATCTCAAAACCCCCACACTTCGATACATTCGAATCGCGATGGCGCGTATCAAACAAGAGGTGCGTATTAAAGAAGATCTCTTTATCTTGGATGCCAATGGGAATTTAATAGACGAAAAGGGGGTGGTGAAAAGCACTTTTGGGCAAAACTCCCCCGAACACGACTGCTTCCATGAAGCCATCGTAGAGGGGCGTTGTATCTTAACCAACCCCTACCCCACCCACCACAACCGCAGTTTGGTGGTTACAGCCGCCTACCCCATCTACAACAGCCAAAACGAACTCTTTTGTGTGGTGTGCATGCATATCCCTATTAAGGTGGCAATCGCCTTAAGCTCCTCTTCCAAGCATTATAAGCTCTTTGCAGAGGGTAGTGTGGTGATGTATTTTTCCATTTCTTTCATGCTGGGCTTGGTCGCCCTATTGCTCTTTGTTAAAAGCATTTCTACCCTCTATGACGCGCTCATCCACTTTAATAATTTTGATGTCAAAGAAGTCTTCCACCCCATTGTCTTGCTCACTTTAGCTTTAGCCACCATTGATTTAGTCAAGGTGATCTTTGAAGAAGAAGTTTTGGGGAAAAATAGCGGAGATAACCACCATGCTATCCACCGCACCATGATTCGTTTTCTAGGCTCGATCATCATCGCCCTAGCCATTGAAGCCTTAATGCTAGTGCTCAAGTTTAGTATTAGCGAACCTAGTAAACTTCTCTATGCTGTCTATTTAACTGGGGGGGTGTCTCTCTTGCTCATCAGTCTAGCCATTTATGTCAAATTCGCCTACGGGGCGGCTAATAAATCCAACAATAAAGGCTAGAGCGTGCCATTTTTGAAAATAGCTTTTAAAGATCAAAACCCGGGTGTGGATAGCCCGCTAGGAGAATACGCGGATCATCCCGTTTTGATCAGACTCTCCTAAACTTTTTCATCCATAAGGCGCGCTCTCAAGCTACAAGGCTCTATTATTCGCTTTCCTCTTTTTTCTCATTGCTACTACAAGCTTTGTAAATTCCATAGGCAGCTGCTGCAACGGCGATCGTTGTTCCTATCACACTGCCCGTGCTTGGCTTGCCAATGGGCAAATCTGCAGGCGTGATACAATCAGACTTTCCATTTTGCATAATAGGCATGTCAGACCTCCCTATTCTTCATCATCACTACTACAGGCTTTATAGATGCCATAAGCGGCGGCTGCACCAAGCACGGGGGCGGCAGCTACCACGCCCAAACCAGCAGCCATACCTCCACCTACAACCGAGCCCACGGCTGCTAGACCGCTTGTGATCCCCGTTGCGCCTAGCCCAGCAACAGTCCCACTAGCTGCTACCGCACCCACAGCTCCAGCTGCTCCAGCTGCTGCACCTGTCCCAGCAACCAACGCGCTATTGTCGCTTTTATTTTCTGCCATGCTAACCTCCATTTGGTTTTTAGTTTTTAAAGGCATGCAAAGAATACTTAAAGAATACTTAAAGAATACTTAAAGAATACTTAAAGAATACTTAAAGAATACTTAAAGAATACTTAAAGAATACTTAAAGAATACTCGCCAGCATACGCTGGCGATTAAATAATGCGCCACGCTTAAAACCAGCGGTGCGCTACCAACTCCACCCACGGCACACACAGCACCAAGAGAGCCGTTAAATTCAACAATCCAAAGACAAATCCTAGCTTCCAAAATTGTGCGCCTTGGATATAGTGGCTACCATACCACACTAAAGAGGGTCCCGTGCCATAGGGGGTTAAAATGCCCATCAGTCCTAAGCTCAACATTAAAAATAGGGCTAGTTCTTGCACATTGATCCCAGAGATGCCAGCCCCCATGCTAATAAACAGGCTTCTTTAGAGCCTTTGAGCGTGGGCTTACAGAGGTAGTAAGCCAAATAAGGGGTGAGCAAAAAGAGCACCATCCCTGCGGGCAAAAAGGCTAAAAACCAGCCCAACCAAGAGATTTCAGGCACATTGCTTTTTAATGCCGTTTCCATCGCTAGCAAGTTGGGGGCTAGCGCGGTGAAAAACATAGAAGAGGTGATACAGGTGGTGGCAATCCCTACCCATATCAAATAAGCGCCCAGCTTTTGGGGTTCTTTGTCTGGCAAACTCCCCACTAAGGGGGGGATATTAGCCACAATGGGATAAACAATCCCCCCAGAGCGCGCCGAGTTGGAGGGGCAACCAACAGCAACTTAAACCCTATAAAATTCTATAATTCTCTATAAAAAATTTATATATTCTTAAGTTTGTTCATGCTAGCATGTTGTCATGAAC
>NZ_QXQQ01000023.1 GCF_003660285.1 Helicobacter labacensis
AAAACATTAAGCAAACGCTCTTTAAGCAACACCATCCTAAGAATGCATCCCTTTAGATAAAAGCCTCAAAGACGCGTCCTATTGGTAAAACTTTCAAGCCACTCACATTTGCTTAGGCAAAAGCGCATTCTATCGTTGTAAAGCTTAAGGGGGGCTTAGAGTGCGTAAAAAGATTTAAGAGTTTTGGATAATAGCGTATTAAAAAAGGTCGATTTAATGGCTAGATTTTGGTTTATACAACAAGGATTTGTATGCACTATATTATCTATGGTATTTTGATTTGGATTGGGCTAGAGTTTGCAGGTGTGATTTTGGGTTTGATCTTAATGGTGCTGGGTAAATCTTTTTTCTTTGTGCTGGAAAAGATACTAGACATTTGGTTGTTTTTAAGCCCCACAAGAGAACAAAATACCCCCAAAGATGCGGAAATCAAATTAATAGAGGGTAGAATTAACGGAATTGATCATAACAAAGCAAATAAGAAAGACATTAAATACAAAGGAGGATGTGTGGCAAAATCTAAAAAGCCCATGGGTTTTTATGAATTAAAAAGGCATTTGCTCATCCAAAGGGTGGGCTGTCTGGCATGGATTGGCGATCACGCTTATAAAAATTTTGGCTGGGTCGCTTTAAAACCCTTGCATCAAGCCCAAGGGTCGCGCATTCAGTGGGACACTCTCACAGAGGATCAAGATCGCTATATTTTAGAAGGGGCAGAAGAATTAGAGTGGCTACAAAAATACCCTTACAGAGCGTATTACTTTTTTGGAGACATTTGCCAGCAAAGGCAGGCAACCCAACAAGAGATCACCTTTAAAGACAGCGCAGAGGTGCTAGACTTTTTACTCAATCTTTATAAACCCTATGCCCATTTTGATCCCAAATTTTCTCAACACCAAACAATGGTGAATTTGAACTTAGAGGTAGAAAAAGAGAAAAATCGCGCCCAATTCTTGTATGAAAAAACCTTACAATCCTGGTCTCATTCCTTTGAAAATACGCTGAATAAAATTTGCCTTAAAACCCCCACGCAGGCAAAAATCCCTCTACAATCCCTCCCCTTTTGCCCCAAAACCCTCACCCCCGTGCTAGAAAAATACCGCTGGGGCGATGCCTACATTTTTCAAACCACCTACACCCCCCCGCTTGATCTGCCTAAGTTTGATCCTGAAATTTTACGCGCTCATCTGTCTAAATCTCTTAAGTTATGGCAAGAACACTTAGAAGAATGTATGCAAAACTTAGTGCCACCCCAAAGAAAACCCAAATTCAAGCGCAATGTGCGCAAACAACTTGCCAAACTTTGCCTGCAACAACATTGCGGTTTAATCACGCCCGAGTTGATTGAATATTACAAACTTAGCGACCCTGAAGACCCCGAAGTGATTAAGGCGGTCGCTCAAGTCTATATTGCGCAAAATTTTCCTAGTTGTAAGGATAAAATTACTATCCCCGAAGAAGATGCATATTTTGCTCTCCGGCGTTTTGTGCTAGAGGATGAAAAATACTATTATATGGAGCAAGCTCTATGGGTATGGGCTTGGCAACGCCTGCTAGAGATTTTTAATGGTTCTTTAGAGATGCGCGCGATTCAAGATCAGCTTTTAGCGCGCTTAAGCCCTGAGCAAGCCCTAGATTTTGAGCAGGCATTTTATGAAAATGTTGCGGACAAACAGACTTCTTCTGTGTGGAGTCTCATTTACCATTTGGCACTTCCCCTTGCGGTGTTTCAAAATGAAAATGGGCTTGTGATCGCCAAAAATCCCGATTTTAAGCCTGCTGTCTTGTTAAATCAAGCCCCCATTAACAATGATCTTTTGCGCATCCTCTTCTTCTTTGGAAGGGTGTTAGATGAGGAAAATGTCAGCCAATTACTCCAAAGCAATAGCGATAAAATCCCCTTTTACACACCCCCTAGCATCCCCATACAGAAGGGTATAGGCTTTTATGCGCTTAAAATCTATTTGCTTCAACACCAAGCGGGGCATTTGTGCGAGTTTGTCGATCAAGCCTATAACAACTTTGGTTGGGCGCGCTTAAATGCCACGCAACAAAGCGTAGCGGTTGTCCTAGCAGACATTGCGGACAAACAGCTAGAGCAAGGTGAAGAGGTGCATTACTTTTTTAGTGGTGTTTGCCAAGAAAGGCAAGACAAGCAACGCAGCATTAACTTTATCAATGCCAAACAAGTGTGCGATTTTTTAATAAAGTTGTTTAAACCTTATGCGCTTCAAGACCCTAACCATGCCTTGCACTTGAGAGCTACCCATGGCACCATGAAATATGTAGATGTAGATATAGAACATTTTGATGCGCGTTTGTATGAAGAAATTCTCAAAGAGTGGGAGCTAGACTTTACAGACCGCTTAAAGAAAAACCTACAAATTACGCCCGATTGTGCCAAAATCTCTCTAAAAGCCATGCCCTTTTTGCCTAAAGAAGCCACCCTAGCTCTAGAGCTCTACGCCCAAGAGGATGCCTATGTTTTCCAAACCACCTACACCCCGCCTAAAGACTTGCCCCCTTTTGATAGGGACATTTTACGCGCTAATTTAAAAGAGTATCTAAGGATTGATCAAGGGGCGTTAGCGGGGGTGGTCGATAGCCTTGTGCGTCCCAAAAATAAGCCCCAACTTGAGCGCAAAACCCGTAAGCAAATCGCTAAACTGCGCTTGCAAGGAACTTGTGGGATATTAGCCCCTAAAGATTTTAAAACCTTTCATTTAGACCGCCCTAAAGCGCATAGTGTTTTACACAGGCACCGCTTTTACCATCAGGGGCAAGAGCATTATTACTTTGAATACGCTCTAAATATTTGGGTGTTGCAACGCTTGTTAGAGATTTTTAACGGCTCTATAGCAATGCAAGCAATCGAGCACGACCTATTAAAGCGTTTAAGCCACACACAAGCCCTAGAGTTTTCAAAGGTCTTTAGCCAAAAACACGCCGGGATAGATGGCATGGTAAACGCCCTTGCCAGCCATTTGAGCTTGCCTATCATGCTTGAAAGTGGTGGTGTGGTTGTGCCTAATCCTAGCTTTAAAGCCCATTTTTATTTAAACCACAGCCCCCACAACCTAGAGTCTTTGCGCTTACTCTTAGATTTTAAAGAGCACCACAAAGAGCCAAGAGAACCCACACTCCCGCTATCTTTTGTCCTAGTGCCCAAGGAATTAGAAGAGACATTTAGCCAGTTGTGTGCTAAAAAGGTTGATGTGCATACAGAGGGGTTATTTTTTGATGATAAATCCGCTTTTGCCCAAAGAATCCTTGAAATGCAGTGCCAATTTCTCAAAGAACACACCAATTTTGAAGAGAATTTTTTAGAGTGGTGTTTGGTTGATGTGGAGGGTGCGGGCGTGCTGGAGGATAAAAAGGCGTTGATCCAAAAGATCGCAGAGGCGCAACAACGCTTTACCAACGAACAAGCCACGCTAGAGAGGGCGTTTATTGAGTGGTGGGTTGAAAATGTAGATGCAGAGTTAGAAGGTCTGTTTTTTGATGACAAGTTTGCCTTTTTTCAAACATTTCTTGCCATGCAGGCGCAATTTTTTAAGCAAACCCTACCCACCCCCCAAGAACCAAAGATCACAACCCCCCCACAAGAAAGCCCGCCTAAAACCCCCAAACAACCACAACCCCAAGCCTCTCAACCCCAAGACAAATACTCCCCCAAAGCCATTAAGGCTTATTTAGACCAATTTGTGATCGGACAGGAGAATGCTAAAAAACAAATGAGTTTGGTTTTTAGCGACCACTACAAGCGCATTAATGGACAATCTAGTTTAGAAAAAGCCAATGCGATTTGTATCGGACCCTCAGGCAGTGGCAAGACTTTTTTAATTGAGATGGCAACCAAGTATTTAGACATCCCCTATTGCATCGCCAATGCCGCCGCTTTCACCCCTACAGGCTATCTTGGCAATGAAACTAACCAAATGTTTGCCACGCTTTATAGCAATGCAGAAAAAGACATTGAAAAAGCCCAAAGAGGGGTGTTAGTCTTAGATGAGATTGACAAACTAGGACAGGGGAGTTGGCATGATAAAGAATGGCGACAAGGGGTGCAAAATGAACTCTTAAAGGTCATTGAAAAAGGGATTGTAACTTTTGAGTATGGGGGTAGAGCCAGCGGACAAACCATTACCCTACAAACCGATCACATGCTCTTTATTGTCTTAGGGCATTTTGAAAAGTTGTGGAAAAATAACAAGTCTCATCAAAAAATCCCTAAATTCAGCAATGAAGACTTGATAGAATGTGGGATGAAGCGCGAATTTTTGCGCCGTTTTTCTATCAAAGTGGTTTTTGAGCCAGTGGACATAGACATGTTAACTAAGCTTCTAGATCGCCGTTTAAAACCTTTTCAAGAGGAATTTGCCCAAGCCGGGAGTGCTTTAGAGTTTAGCCAAGAAGCCAAGCGTGTTTTGATAGAAGAAGCCTTGCAAGGGGGGATTGGCATGAGTGGGCTAGATCAAAAACTCCATGAGGTCTTGATGCCTCTGCGTTTTGATATAGAGTGCTACAGAGGATTTAAGTGCCTCATCACGCGCGACACTCTAAGAGGCGGGCGTGTGCAGATGGTGGGGTTGGGAGGAGAACTCTAGCGCGCTTTTAAGAACCAATGAAGCTTTGTTTTCTCTATTCTGTGCTTTAAAGAGATTTTCTAATTTCAAGGGTTAGTTGTGTTAAACTAGGGCTTTTAGTTGATTTTGAAGAAGGAGAGCTATGTTAAGAGATATGGCTTTGCGTAATAAAATGGTTCTTGCCATTGGGTCGGCGTTGGTGGTGTTGGTTGTGGTGATGACCTACATTGTTTCCTCTAAGGTGGAAGGGCTCTTAGAAGAAGAAGCTCTCAACCGCTTGCAAGCCCAAGTGCGTAACGCCGGTCAGGGGGTGCAAGATAGCATCACGCGCGCATTGGTGCGCTTGCATATTCTAAGGGCTGCTCTATTAAAAGATTCTTCAGATATTGGCTTTGATAAAGCCCTCTTGAGCGAATATGTCTACTATACTAGAAGTGTTTTTGCCCTCTCCATTGCGATGGAAGACGATCATAAAAACGCCCTCACATTTGACAAAATCACTAGCCAAGAGGACAACCCTAATAGTCTCACTGGATCGGGCAAGATTGAAGTTATTCCCGCGCCCAATCTCTACCAACACCCCCTTTATTTAGCCACCAAGCAAAAGAAAGATTTTATCTTAGGCAAGCCCTATCTGCGTAAAATGCAAGATGGGAGCACCATTTATGGCGTAGACATCGCGTGTCCCTTAATGGATGATAAAGAAGTGTTCAAGGGGGCAATTCTCGTCTTTATCAACATCGATCGCTTTGATTATGTGCTGAAAGCCTATGGGGTGGGGGATACCAAGTTCAATATGGTTGCCCAAGATGGCACCTCGCTTGTGGTCGCTGGTAATAAACAATGGCGCAACCACCCTTGGAAGGAGATTAATGCTGATTTCAGCGGGCGGGCTTTGCCCATAATCCAGCGAGGGGAAAGGGCAGTGCTCCGTGTGCATTCTATCATGAATAACGAATTATCTTATGGAGCGGTTTTTCCTTTCAGTATTTTTAGAGACCCTTCTAAAAAATTCTACTGGGCTGTGGTGGGGGTGCGTAGCGAAAAACGGGTGTTTAGAGATATTGACTCCATTAAAACCACCGTGCGTGTAACGGGGACTATTGGCTTGATCGTGGTGGTTGGCATCATTTACTGGTTGCTCTATGTGTTGATGAGCAGGAGAATTAACAATGTGTCTGCGAATCTAGAAAACTTCTTTAAAATTCTGCGCCATGAAGTCTCCCCGGATGCCATCAAACTCATTCCTGCCACCAGTGGTGATGATTTAGGCAAAATACAGATGTCGATCAATAGCAATATCCAGCGAGTCCAACAAACTCTCTTGCAAGATGAAAAAGCCGTGCAAAATGGCATCGATGTCGCCTCTAGGGTGGAAATGGGGGATTTTAGCCAAACCATCAACGCACAACCCAATAACCCCTCTTTAATAGAACTCAAGAAGAATATCAACAACATTATTCTTTATATGCAAAAAAACATTGGGATGCACATGAAAACCATCAACGAGGCTTTTGAACGCTATGCCCAATACGACTTTAGACAAGGGATTGCCAATGCGAGCGGGCATATTGAGGTGGTGTTAGATGGGTTAGCCCTAGAGACTAGGCGCATGTTAAGCACTTCTGCGGAGTTTGCTAAGGAATTAAATGGCAAGGTGGGGGTGCTCAATAGTTGTGTGGATCGCCTCAACGAAGTGGCTAATAACCAAAACAATAGCCTAGATAAAACCATCGGGAGCATTGCAGGGATCACCAGCGGGATTACAGAAGTGGCGCATAAAAGCGAGGGGATGATCCAACAAGGGCAGGATATTAAAAACATTGTGGAAATCATCCGCGACATTGCCGATCAAACCAATTTATTGGCGTTGAACGCCGCTATTGAGGCTGCGCGTGCGGGTGAACATGGACGCGGTTTTGCTGTGGTGGCTGATGAAGTGCGCAAGCTGGCTGAACGCACCCAAAAATCCTTGAGCGAAATTGAAACTAATATCAATGTCTTGGTGCAAAGCATTTCAGACACCTCAGCGAGCATCCAAAACCAAGCTAAGGAAGTCGAATCCATCAACCAATCCCTAGAGGAATTCAAACAAGACACCCAAAGCAATATTGCCATCGCGCGCGATTCCTTGAGTGCCTCTAAGGACATCAACCGCATTTCTCAAGAAATCCTACAAGATGTGGAACGCAAGAAATTTTAAAACAAACCCTGCACAATAGATGAGAGGGCAAGCAAGCCTAAGACAACTAGGAAGGTGTCGCTGAACTTGTTTTGGTAGGGCTGTAGGGCTGGGATTTTATACATCGCATACATGGGCAAGATAAAGAGCATTAAAGCGATGATGGGACCGCCTAAGTTTTCAATAAAATCCAGCACGCTAGGGTTAGCATAAGCCACCAGCACCATAGAGAGGTATAAAAACCCATGCACACCCGCTTGTGTGCGCCTGCCCTGTTTGTGTAAAATTTGTGCCACTAAACCGCTCAAGCCCTCTTTAGCCCCGATATAATGCCCCAAAAAAGAAGTGGTGATGGCTAAAAAGGCGATAAGAGGCGCGCTGTAGGCGATGAGGGGGTCATTAAATTTGTCCGCAAAATACGAGAGGATGGAAATATTTTGCGCCTTAGCTGCTTGCAATTGTGCTGGATCCACGCAAAGAATGCAAGAGAACACAAAGAACATCACAAAGACAAAGAGCAACATGGAGGTGCGCCATAGAATCGCGCTGGTTTTGCCAAAGGCTTGCGCGCCATAAGCCCTACGGATACTCAAAGAGTAATTGGAAATGGCAGGTGAATAGTCAAAGGCAAAGACAAGCACGGGCAAAGTGGTATAGAGGATTTTAAGACTATCTGCAAAGCTAGGGAAGATCAAGAGCATGTCTAATCTCCAATAGGGAATGAGATAGAGAGAAAAGAGGGCTAGAATAATGATGAGGGGATAGACTAGGGCTTGGGTGATTTTGAGCATGATCTTCTCTGTAAAGATCAAAGCTAAGACCATCAAGGTGATTAAGCCCCAAGCTAACAAGAGGCGATGGGGGGGTTGCACATGCAATTGCATGTGCATGAAATTTTCTACTGTGTTGGTGATCCCCACCCCATAGATCAAACAAGCCGGGTAAATGGCAAAGAAGTATAAGAAAGTCATCCATTTGCCCAAATTCTCCCCAAAATGCTCTCTAACCACACAGGTGATGTCGGCATTGGACTCTTTAGCGCTCAAGACAAAATAGCTCAAAGCGCGGTGGGCAAAAAAGACCATAGGAAACACGATCACACAGAGTAACACCACGATCCAAAAGCCCCCAAGCCCGGCGTTGATGGGTAAAAACAAAATCCCCGCCCCCACCGCCACACCAAATAAAGATAGCACCCAGCTTCGATCAAAAGCGCGCGTTTGTTTTTTCTGCATAGATGTCCTTTATACCCTCCAAAATAAGCGTATTGTAATTTTAGCCATGTTAGAGTAAGCTTTTTTATCGCTTCCCTAAATTTTTAAAATATCAGTGTAGGTTTGGCTTGCCCCCATCCGCCCCTTAAGGATTTTAATGGCTTACGAGCAACATAAACAAAGAACTCATACCCCCGTAAGTGGGTATCGCATTGAAGAATTGCGCGCAAAACCCACCGAAAAACTCCTAGAAATCGCCAACGAACTCAAGGTAGAAAACCCCCAAGAATACAAACGCCAAGATTTGATGTTTGAAATCTTAAAAACCCAAGTCTCCCAAGGGGGCTATATTCTCTTTACGGGTATTTTAGAAATGTCTAATGAGGGCTATGGTTTTTTAAGGGGGATGGATGGGAGCTTTTCAGACAATCAAAATGATACCTATGTGAGCCACTCCCAAATCAAACGCTTTGCTTTGCGTAATGGCGACATTGTAACCGGGCAGGTGCGCGCCCCCAAAGATCAAGAGAAATACTACGCTTTGCTTAAAATTGAGGCGGTCAATTACCTCCCCCTAGATGAGATTAGAAACCGCCCCCTCTTTGACAACCTAACCCCACTTTTCCCCACCGAACAGATCAAACTAGAATACGAACCTACTAAAGTAACCGGGCGCATGCTCGATCTCTTTAGCCCCATTGGCAAGGGACAGCGCGCCCTCATTGTCGCCCCGCCCCGCACAGGTAAAACCGAATTGATGAAAGAGCTAGCCCATGGGATTACGGCTAACCACCCGGAGATGGAACTCATTATTCTACTGGTAGATGAGCGTCCCGAAGAGGTTACAGACATGCAAAGAAGTGTGCGTGCCCAAGTCTTTAGCTCCACCTTTGATTTGCCCTCGCACAACCATGTGCGCATCGCCGAGTTAGTGCTAGAGCGGGCTAAAAGGCGCGTAGAGATGGGTAAAGATGTGGTGATCTTGCTAGACTCTATCACGCGTTTAGCGCGCGCTTACAATGCGATCACCCCCTCTAGTGGCAAGGTCTTGAGCGGGGGGGTAGATGCGCACGCTTTGCACCGCCCCAAACGCTTTTTTGGTGCGGCACGCAATATCGAAGAGGGGGGGAGTTTGAGTATCATCGCTACCGCTTTAATTGAAACAGGATCGCGCATGGATGAAGTGATCTTTGAGGAGTTTAAAGGCACAGGCAATAGCGAAATTGTGCTTGCGCGCAGTATCTCCGATCGGCGCATTTACCCCGCCTTTGATGTGCTTAAATCGGGCACCCGTAAGGATAATATCTTGCTAGGCAAGGACAAACTGACCAAAGTTTGGGTGTTGCGCAATGTGATGCAACAAATGGACGATGTAGAAGCCCTCAACTTTATCTACTCTAAAATGCAAACCACAAAGGACAACGCCGAGTTTTTGGATTTGATGAATCAGGGCTCTTAGTGCGTGTAGGGATTTTTGATAGCGGGGTGGGGGGCTTGAGCGTGCTTAAAAGCGTGCTGGAAGCGCGCTTGTTTGCTGAGATTATTTACTATGGAGACACCGCCCGTGTGCCCTATGGTCCTAAGGATAAAACCACCATCGAGCACTTTGCCCTAGAGGCGTTAGAGTTTTTTAAGCCCTTTGAGATTGAAATGCTCTTAGTGGCGTGTAACACCGTGAGCGCGCTAGCTTTAGAGACAATGCGCGCGCGTTCTGCTATTCCCATTGTGGGCGTGATTGAGGCGGGGATCTTAGCCACTATCCAGCAATTCCAAGACAAGCACACCCCTATTTTGGTGCTAGGCACGCGCGCCACTATCCACTCAGGGCAATACGCCCAACACTTGAGCGCGCATGGCTACTCTAATGTGCAAAGTCTTGCTACCGGGCTTTTTGTGCCCCTGATTGAAGAGGGGGTGCTAGAGGGGGAGTTATTGCAAGCGTGCATGCGCTATTATTTTGAATCTATCCAAAATGCCCCTGCGGTGCTCATCTTAGGTTGCACGCATTTTCCCTTGATCGCTTCAAGCCTACAGAACTATTTTCAGGCGCGTTTTAACCACCCTTGCGCTTTGGTGCATTCCGGCGATGCGATCGTGCATTTCTTGCAAGACACACACCACCTAACCCCTCTAGAGCACCCCCCCAAAGTGCGCTTTTTTGCTAGCGGAGATGTAGAGGCACTTAAAGTTCAAGCTAGGGCATGGTTGCAAGGGCTTTAGTGGTGTTAAAAGGAGGATGTTTTTGTGCCCATACAACATTTGGTGGGATCGTTGGACGCTAAAAACTCCAAGGGATCGCTTATTTCTAATGTTGGGCGATCTGTTCTATGCGCTTGGGGTCTACTTGGGTGCGCGTTTGTGTGCCTACCCCGGCGTTGAAATTGGGCTTAATGTCATCTGCCCTGACTATGACAAAATCTAAAGGATAGATGTGGGTGTCATCTAGGCTTATGGAGCTTTTAAAGCCCTCTACTTTTTGCATGGGAATGCTTTTGCCTAGCTCTAAATTTTTTTCATTCTCCTTACCCCCTGCTTGGGCTTGCTTGTTCTCTAGGGCTTCTTGTTGCTCTTTGGCTCTCTGCTGGGCTAAAGCCTCTTGTTTAGCCCTGTTAGCCTCTTCCTGCTCTAAAGCCTCTTGTCTTTGGCTCTCTCTAAAGGCTAGAGCCTGCTCGCGTGCGCTTAAGGGGGGTGTTAAAGGCTCTGTGTTATCTTTAGGGGATATTTAGAGTAGGGTTTTTTGCACAAAAATACTTAAATATCAATAGGCTTAAAGAATTAATTAAAGAGGGAGAGGTGGAGTTACGAAAACGGGAATTGGAATAAGAAGATTTACACCAAACACCCCGACTTTTACGGCATACTCTTACCATACTCAAATAGCAACGAAGGCGGGAGGTGGAGATCTACGGATTCATTGAAAGAACAAGAGGCGATGCGCGAAAGGAATGTGCGGAGCAGTAATCTGCTTTTTGATACTTGCAAATTTATACGGAAAATCAGAGATGATAACAATTGGTGTGTTTCAGGTTCTGTAATCGGTGGCTTTGTTTATGATGCGCTTGGGAATTGGAGATGGGAAACTGACACCTCTAATACAGATGCTAATTCGCACCGTAAATTTGGAAGACAGCTATTATCAAAAGCGAGAGACTTGAGAAGATCGATACAAATGCCAGGAAGTGGAGATTCTATCGCCATTGAACAAAATGAAGTGAGAAACTTGGAAAAAATTTTGGAATGTATGCTATGTGCCAAAATTTAGAGTATAAAAATGCTCTTTTGCAAGAAATTAAAGAGTCTTACTGCAAAGTGGTTTACAGTAAGATGGCTTTTAAAAAGAGTTTAAAATTAGAGAGGGGAGGTGCAAGTGTTTAAAATGGTGCCAAGTGCTCTTATCCGTATCAACTTTTGTCATTTCGTTGGTTCTTTTTGATTCTGGGTGTTTGTTTTTATTTGTGAAAGCTATATTGCGTTGATGAAAGATTGTCAGACACTGTCTAATGCAAACATCAGAGATAAAAAAGAAAAGTTAGATAAAGAACTTGGAGAAATCTATCAAAAATACCCAAAAACGAGTCGCAAAGCTTACAAACAAGCCCAACATGCTCTCAAATCAGAGGGAGAACAATTCTGCTCAGAAGAAGAATTGCATAAAATATTACCCAAGCATCTAGGAAAACAATGAAGATAAAATCTTGCGCAGCAAACTCACCAATGATCAAGTGTCCATACCATTTGTCTAAACATATTTTACCCCTCGCGCACTAAAGCCCCACAAAGCAGAATGCCTTTCTCTTTAGCTAGAGGCACTTTCTCATAGTAGACCTGTCTTTATCAAAGCGCACACTATGAGATGTGACATAGGCGTTTTTGTGCCCTAAAAGCGCGCTGGCGCGCAACAAATTCACCCCCGCGCTCAAAGACATGGACGCGAAGGTGTGGCGGGTGTTATAGAGTTTGCGCGGGGCTAGCTGGGCTTTTTTTCAAGAGCGCAAGCCATCTGCGCCTAAAGTCTATGCGCCCTTTAGCCTTTTGTCTAAAAATAAAAGAATCTTGGGGCTTGCCCTTGCGTAGCCTTAAGAAGGCTTGCTTAGCTGGCTCTAGCATTTCTATTTTGCGCTTGCTTGATCTAGTCTTGGGGGTTGTGATCTCGCCTTTTTGGCTGATCCGGCGCGTGATGTGAATGGTGTTGTTTTGAAAATCTAGATCGCTCCACTTCAAGGCTAGGATTTCGCCCGGGCGCGCCCCCGTGTAAAAGGCGACTTGTAGATAGTCCTTTAGCTCCTCATTAGCGCATAGATCAAGCACCTTGCCTATCTCCTGTGGGCTTAGCGGGGTGTTATGGCTGGTGTAAAAAGAATACTTATTGTGCTGTTTCTAGCGGTGGGTGTGCTGGGTGCTCAAGACAACACTTTACAACAAGCAGAGGCAGCCTACAAGAGGAAAGACTACCCAACAGCCTTTAAACTTTACAAACAGGAGGCGCAAAGAGGGGAGGCACAGGCGATCTACCATTTAGGCTTGATGTATCGCTATGGGCAGTGGGTGGATTTAGACTACGGCATAGCTACTAAATACCTTGAAAAGGCGGAGAAAATAGGGGTAGCAGATGCCTATCTTGAGCTAGCAGACATGGCAGCAGATATAAAAAATGCCAAGGGGGAGCTTCTTTGCGAACGGGCACTTTTATACGCTAACAAAGCCCTAGAGTTAAGCCCAAAGAGGGCAGACATCTATGAAAGAGTCGGGTTGCTTTATCTTAGAGTTCAATGGAGCAACCATACTTGTAGTCTTAAAGACTTTAGCCAATACTCCCAAGAAGTCCAATACAAGAAAAAAATTTTTCAAAAGGGGTTGTCTTACCTTGAAAAGGCGGGGGAAATGGGCGACTTTGGTGCCTACACAACACTGAGCTACTTTTATGCTGCGGGTGATTTCAGGTTTGAGCGTAGTTTTAAAAAGCCAAGCAATACTATCTTAAAGCAGTAGAGGTGCTAGAAAAAGCAGGAGCAAAGGGGGATAGCCAAGCCTATAATGAGATAGGGTTAATTTATCAAGATGACTATAGCAATCTTAGCACGGGGACTATCCTATTTGATCTTGACTCTAGGATTACCCGAGAAAATAGGGATAAAGCGTTGGAGTATTTTAAAAAGGCGGCGGCGATGGGGAATGCAAACGCCTACACCAACATGGGAGAGTATTACGAAAATGGAGACTTTAGCCAAGTAGTGCAAGTAGATTATAACAAGGCTGTGGAATATTATAAAAAGGCAGGGGAGTTGGGGGACGCGCTGGGGTATGTAAGCTTGGCAGGGATGTATCAAGGAAAGTGTGAAGATGAGACATTCAAGAGCTGTGCGGGCGCATTTAAAAAGAGTGTGGAGTATTTAACATTAGCGGGGGCTTTGGGAGATGACTATAGCTATAAAGAATTAGGCGACACCTATTTTTATGGTGGCTTGTTTTATAGGGACTGGGAAGAGTACCAAAAAGTTCCTGCGCCACCCTCCTATACTCCCCGCATCCCGCGCGATTACAAAAAAGCGGCGCATTGCTATCATAAATGCGCGGACATGGGGGAGGGCTATTGTTATGTATCATTAGCAAACATGTATCAAAAGGGCTTAGGGGTGAAAAAAGATCGCAAGAAAGCACGGGCATACGCCAATCATGGGGACGCCATCTTGTGTGATATGGGGGAAGAAGATACTTGTGAGGGGATGGGGAATAGTTGATTTACCTTAATCGCTCCTCCACTCTGGGTGTCTTTTTTGGATGGTTTCTAAGAGCGTTTTTGCGCTGTAGGGGCAGACATAAACTTTAGGCACACTTTTTTCTGTAAAGTATTTGATAGGGCGATAAAGCTTGTAGTAGTCGTTAGTGTATTTTCCATTGGCATCTACAACAAAGGTTGCTGTGTTGTCATCTAAAAATTTGAGATAGGTGATGCCACCACTAGCCCCAATCTCCCCATCATCATTCCAAATCCTCAACCGCTCTGATTTTTTGAGATCACCTCCCAAGTCTCTAAGGGTCTCTATGAGGTTGATATAAACGATGGTAAAAATATCTTGTTTCACCTTGACATCTATAACGCGCCCAAACCGCGCGCTCTCTATATACTCCTCACCATCTAAACTATCTCCCTGATTAGCTGCTAACAAAGTGGGTTTATAATAGAGGGTATAGTTTGGGTAGTTTTGCGATTCTTTAGTGTGCTTAGGATTTAGGTTTAAAAGCTTTTGGCAATTCTTAGGATCATAGACAAAAACCTTGTCCCAAAAGGAGTGCCCCTTAGAGTCCTTTAAATCTGTATTAACCTTTAAAACTCTAGAGTCAGAAATATCGCCTTTGGTGAAGACGAATTGTTGGGGGATTGGATAGTAAATAGAATGACCTTTGGCATCCACGAGATCATTACCCTTAGAATCCATTAACAAAGAGTTAATTTTGATGGTCTTAATCTTATAAGACCCATCATGAACACTCTCTTCATCTGTGTTACCTGTGGCACTTAAGAATAGGGTTAAAAGTAAAAAGATGAGAGGTTTCATTCCCACGCTCCCCCAATTTTTCCTGATGGCTTTCCCTATCTTTGAAATAAGTAACCCAAAGTTTTCCCATTGATACCCATTAAAAAATCCAAGTCCAAATTTCTTTGTTGCCGGACGCACAAGATTTAAACAGGCATCCACTACATTTATGCAGTCTTTGCGCGAATCCACGATCACATGCTCCTCATTATCAACACAATCTTGGACAATCTTAATCGTATCATCCCTTTCCATGTGCAACTACCCGCGATCTATGCGATAACCCCACAACCTCTAGCGCGTTTCCACAATCAAACAACTGAGGGTTGAGGGCAATGGGGGCTAGTAAATTCGCCATGAGAGGCACAAAGTATTTTTCACTCTCATAATGGGGCACTTCTACCAGACTAATGCCCATGCTTTGAGCCGCCATGGCATCATGGTGTTTGATGTCCCCGGTGATCAAGCATAAATTTTGGGGCACACTTTTAAGCTCTTGTAAATACCCACACCCCGCCCCGCACACGATTGCTAGGGTGCTAATGATGGAGCTAGCGACCACGCAACGCACATAGGGTAACTTAAGCTTATCTTGCACGCTTTTAGCAAGTGTTTTTAAGGGCGTGGGGGCAATCACGCCCACTAAAGCCATCCCCTCTGTGTGCAGGTTCTCAAAGCCTAAAATCTTGGCAAAATGGGCGTTTAAGTGGGTTTTATCAAAATTGGTATGCCATGCCAACAGGGCGCAGGATTTTTGAATCAAGATTTGGGCGATATTGTAAGGGTAGAAATCGGGGTTAAAGGTTTTAAAAGGCTTGAAGAATAAGGGGTGGTGGGTGAGAATCACGCTGTGGTTTAGGGCTTGCTTGGCTAGTGGCATTGTGGCTTCAAGGCTGATGATGAGATGTTGGTATTGCATATCTAAACTGCCTAAATTCAAGCCACAATGGTCCCAAGATTCTTGCAAGCCCAAGGGAGAGAGTGTCTCCAAAAAGGCGTGCAAATCTTTTAGGCTTGGCATGGCAGTAGGGGGGCACTAAAATCCCCGTTCAAGCGTGCATCGCGCTGGGTTTCTTGAGCTTTGTAAAGCAGGGCGCAGGCTTTAGCTAGGGTGCGGATTTTTAAGATAAATTCTTGGCGTTTAGCCACGCTCAAGGCTTTACGCGCGTCCAAGACATTGAAAAAATGCGTGCTAAGCACCACAAAATCGTAAGCGACCAAACTCAAACCCTGATCTAAACAGCGTTGCGCCTCCGCTTGGTTTTGATAGAAGGCATCGAGCAAGAAATCCAAATTAGCGTGCTCAAAGTGATAATGACTAAACTGGTACTCACTCTCCAGATGCACTTCTTTATAGTAAATGGGTTGCTTGTCTTTGTAGCTCCACACGATGTCTAAAACACTATCCACCTGTTGGATGTAGGTTGCCAAGCGTTCTACCCCATATGTGATCTCTATGGGGGTGGGGTGGCAAGGCAAACCCCCTACTTGCTGGAAGTAAGTAAATTGGGTAATCTCCATGCCATCTAGCCACACCTCCCAGCCCAAGCCCCACGCCCCCAAAGTGGGCGACTCCCAGTTGTCTTCTACAAAGCGCACATCGTGTTTTTTAAAATCAATGCCCAGTGCTTGCAAACTGCGCAAGTAGAGTTCTTGGACATTGAGCGGGCTAGGCTTTAAAATCACTTGGAATTGGTAGTAACTGCCTAGCCGATTGGGGTTTTGCCCATAGCGCCCGTCTGTGGGTCGCCTAGAGGGGGCGACATAGGCGACATTCCAAGGTTTGCTATCCAAGCTTCTTAACAAGGTGGCGGGGTGAAAAGTGCCCGCCCCAGCTGGGAGATCATAGGGTTGTAACAAGAGACAGCCTTGTTCTTGCCAGAAATTCTGCAAGGTTAAGAGAATTTGTGAAAAAGTCATCTAAAAAGCCTTTCTTTAGCGTTTCAACAGCGCGTCCATGCTTGCTAGGGGGTTTTCGCCCTCTAAAAGGGCTTGTAATTCTGTAGCAATGGGGGTATAAATCTGCTCTTTTTGGGCGATTTGGAGGATGGCTTGCGTGGTTTTCACCCCTTCGGCAACTTCACCCAGCGCGCTTAAAATCTCTTCTAGGGGCTGGTGTTTGGCTAGCCCTAGCCCCACGCGGTAATTGCGCGAAAGTGTAGAGTTTGCGCTCAAAAAGAGATCCCCCGCCCCACTAAGCCCTAAGAAAGTTTGGGTTTTGCCCCCAAAATGTGTCCCAAAACGACACATCTCCACCAAACCGCGCGAAAGCAAGGAAGCCTTAGCACTCTGCCCTAATTCTAATCCATCGCACACCCCAGCGGCGATGGCAATCACATTTTTATACGCCCCGGCAATCTCCCCCCCGATGATGTCCTCTTGGATATAGGCGCGCATAAAACTAGGGAAGGACTTGGCATAGATTTGCGCCAGATCGGGATTACTAGAATGCAAAGCCAGCGCGCAGGGCAAACTCGCGCTCACATCCTTAGCAAAACTAGGTCCTGCTAAATAACATAAATTTTCTGGGGCGATGAATTCTTGGGCGATCTGGCTGACAAATTTACCCCCCACTTCAATCCCCTTACACGCCATCAAGACTGGCATGCTAGAGGGCAAATGCGCTTGTTCAAACCACGCACGCAGGTGTTGCACACTGATGGCTACCACGCCCAAAGAGGCTTTTAAGCCCTCTTCTAGGCTACATTGGGTGATGAGGTCATGTCCTTTGAGCACTAAACTTTTATTCAAGGGCAACAGTGTTGCGCTCAAGTCTTGGCGCGAGATAATTTTAGTGGGGGTGCGGTGTCCAAAGGCAAAGGCGAGCGCACGCCCCCACGCCCCCCCGCCAAAAACCACCAAACTCATGCATGTCCTTTCTGGGCATTCTAACACAACGCGCTTTAAAGCGCAGTAACGCTAATTAAGTAGATCGCGCTTGGGGCGCAACGCGCTTTGATTTCTTGGGCGAGCGAGCGCGCGTTTTCCTCTGGCAGACATAGGCGCAAGTGGGCGTAATCTTTGCGCCCGCTCACTTGTTCTTTGGGGCTTTTAAGCAGGTTTGTTGCGCCGTATTGAAAACATGCGCTCAGATAAAAATCGCTATAGCCCTGTTCCAAGAGATAGTCTGTAAGCATCTCTGTTTGGCGCGCGGGGGCGTAAATGTCTAAGAACACCACTAGATCACCTTGATTTTTTTAGCCAATAGCATGAACATGGGGGGTAAGAGCAGCAGGGTTAAAATACTAGAGGTTACTAACCCGCCCAACACCACGATGGCTAGAGGTTTTTGCACTTCAGACCCCACACCATTAGAAAGCAAAAGCGGGATAAGCCCAAGTCCAGCAATGCAGGCGGTCATCAACACGGGTCTAAGCCGTCTGAGCGCGCCCTCTAGCACCACCTCTTCTACGCGTTTGCCCTGCGCTAAAAGTTCTCTAAAATAGCCCACCATCACCACCCCATTGAGCACCGCGATCCCAAAGAGCGCGATAAAACCCACGCTAGCAGGGACAGAGAGGTATTCATGGCTTATGAAAAGCGCGATCAGTCCGCCTGTGATCGCAAAGGGGATATTACACAAAATCAACAAGGCTAACGCCACATTGTTGAAGGTGAAAAATAAAATGAAGAAGATCACTAAAATACTTAAAGGGATAATAGTCGCTAGTCTTTTGTTGGCTCTCTCTTGGTTTTCAAATTGCCCCCCGTAGGTGATGTAATAATTAGGAGGCAGGCGCACCTGCGCGTTCACCTTTGCTTTGATTTCAGCCACAAAGCTCCCCAAATCCCTGCCCACCACATTGGAGCGCACCACACTCATGCGCTTGGAGTTTTCGCGCACAATAGAAACTGGACCATCCACTTCTTTTAAGGTAGCAATAGAAGTGATGGGCACTGCCACATCGCGATTAGAAGTCATCTCTAGGCTTTTGATGAGCGTGATATTAGTGGCGATGTCCTGGGATTGGCGGATGATAACTGGGGTCCTAGAAATCCCGGTGGGGATAAATTCCACCACCAACCCCTCTAGGGCGGATTTTAAGAATTTGGCAAATTCATCGCTGGTGATCCCCACATTAGCCATCGCATCGCGATTGGGGGTTACATAGAGATAATTAATCCCCTTGTTGAGCTCGGTTAGCACCTCATCAGAGCCTTTTACTCCTTTGATGATCTCTACAATCTGCGCGCTCAAGGCATTGAGTTTAGCAATATCATCTCCAAAAATTTTCACGGCTAAATCCCCACGCACCCCGGTGAGCATTTCAGAAATGCGCATTTCAATGGGTTGCGTGAAGGCGAAATTGATCCCCTTGAAATCCTCTAGAGCTTGGGCGATCTTGTCTAGCAGGGCTTTTTTAGTGGGCACGCTCCACTTAGCCTTGGGGATATAGGAGATGAACATGTCGGTTTGGTTAAGTCCGCCCAAATCTAAGCCTAATTCGTCTGAACCCGTGCGCGCCACAATGGATTGGATTTCTTTAACGCGTTCCCTTAAAGTTTTTTCAATGTGCAAGATCAAATCTCTAGATTGGCTTAGAGAAATAGAGGGCACGCTCTCAATACTCAACACACTATCCCCCTCATCTAAATTGGGCATGAACGCCTTACCCACAAAAGGGAAGAGAGAAAGACTACCACCCAAGAACACCAACGCCCCCAAAATCACGATCTTAGGCTTATTGAGTGAAAAGCGCAAAAGAGGGGTGTAAATGCGGTAAAAAAGGCGCGTGAGCAGGGTGTCTGTGTGGGGCTGGGCTTTGAGCACTAAGGAGGCGATCACAGGGATGAGCGTAATGGAGAGCACCAGAGTGCCCAAGAGCGCAAAGACAATACTAGAAGCTAGGGGTTTAAACATCTTGCCCTCTATGCCCTGCAAAGACAAGATGGGCACAAAGAACACGATGATGATCACAATCCCGCTCACCACAGAGAGGGCGATCTCTTTACAGGCGCGATAAATTGTGTGTAGGGAGGTGGTGTTTTTGTGATGCCCTAATTTTTCAAAGGCGTTTTCTACCACCACCACCGCCGAATCGATGAGCATGCCAATAGCGATGATGAGCCCACCCAAACTCATCAAATTGAGCGTGATCCCGCTGAATTTGATCCCAATAAACGCTACAGATAAACTCAAGGGTAAGATCACGCTCACCGCCACGCTTGCCCTGAAATTGCCCAAGAATAAAAACAAGGTGAGGATAATGAGTGTGATCGCTTCTAATAAAGTCTTGTTGAGCGCTGAAATAGCCTTGTGGGTAAATTCTGAGCGATCGTAAAAGACATGGATATGCACCCCGGCAGGCAAGAGGGGTTTAATATCCTGTTCTAATTTGGCGCGCACTTGGGTGATGATCTCTTTAGAGTTTGCCCCCCTTAGGGCAAGCACCAGCCCCTCTGTGGTTTCATCTACCCCGTTTTTGGTTACAAAACCCAGACGGGTGCGATAATGCGTGATCACTCTAGCAAAATCTTTAATGTGCAAGTGCCCTTGATTGGTAGGGATGGTGATGTTGGCGATCTGTTCAGGGGTGAGCGCGATGGTTTGGATTTTGACTAAAAAGGTCTCTCCATCGCGATCGATGCGCCCCGCCCCACTATTGCTCAAATTGGCTTTAAGGGCGTGTTCTAAATCGCTAATAGAAATCCCCAAGCGCGCCATGTCGTTAAAATCTGGGATCACCACAAAGGCGCGCGCAAATCCTCCCACCGCGTTTACATCGGCTACGCCCGGAATAGTGCGCAACATCGGGCGGATCGTAAAATCCAAGAGTTGGCGTTTGCTCACATCGGGCAGATTCCCATCAATGGTAAACATAAAGATGTCTGAAAGCGGGGTTACAATGGGCGCAATGCCCCCATCGACCCCTTTGGGCAAATCTGGTAGGACCAGGGCTAGTTTTTCATTGACCATGTTGCGGGCTAAATAAATATCCATGCCATCTTCAAAGTCAATGGTGATGTCGCACACAGAATACTTAGAAGTGCTACGCAGAGATTTTTCACCCTTAAGCCCTAGGAGTTCTAGCTCTAAGGGGCGCACAACATTGTTCTCCATCTCTTCGGGTGAGGAGCCGGGCAGTTTTAAGACGATCTTAACCTGCGTGGGTGCCATGTCTGGGAAAGCGTCCACAGGGGTGTTTAAAAAACTATAGAGTCCAAACCCCAAGAGTAAACCTGCACAGATAAGCACAATCAAGCGTTGTCTTAGGCAAAACTCCAAGAGACGCGCTAGCATCAATCATCCCCAAAATGATTCAAAATACCCTTTAAGCTCACCAGCGCGCCGGTAGCGACTTTGCTATGGGAGTTAAGAGAGCCACGCTTGATCACAAAGGCATGGTTGCGCTCCTCTAAGATTTGCACGGCGGTGGGCAAAAAGCCTTTAGGAGTGCGCACAAAGATCAAGTAATCTTGATCGTTTTTAATCACCGCATCCGAGGGCACGATGAGCGCGTTTTTAGGTTTAGCTCCCTGTATGAAGAGGTTAACCATCTCCCCTACATGGTAATTGCCCTGCTCGATGCGCGCAGTGGCTAAGATGGTGTTGGAGTTCTTATCTAGCACCACTGACACGCTTTGGATACGCCCGATGGGATTGCCCCCCTCATCTAAGACCACAGACCCCGCTTTGATGTATTTAGACAGAGTCATCGGCACTCTAATGCGCGCGATGAGATCGCTTTTTTCTGAAATGCGGATATAGGTAGTGAAGGCTAGAATACGCTCCCCTAGCACTTTAGGCGCGATGGAGAGAACCCCCCCATGCCGTGCGATAATTCGAAAACCATACTCCCCCCTAGGGTGTTTGGGATCGATGCCAAAATTTCTAAAGGTATTTTCTAATTCTTGGACTTTGAGGCTGATCTCTTGGCTGGCTAAATAGCTTTGTTGGTATTCGCGTTTGGCGATCACCCCCTTGTTGTAGAGTATTTTGTCCTTATTGCTCACATCGAGGGCGACTTTCAGCCTATTTTGGTTGTTTTGGAGTTCAAAGTAAAGGTTGCTCAAATCAATAGAAGTGATCTCACAAATGAGATCGCCCTTTTTGACATGTTCTCCTTCACTCTTGTAAATGGCGACCACACTCGCATCAAAACTCAAACTCTGCACCACAGAGTGCTTAAGATTGTAATTGTCAAAATCAATCGAGGCGTTGAAGGGCAAGCCCTTAGAAACCACACTTTGATCCAAAGAGATCACTTTGAGATCCAAACTCGCGATCTGTTTAGCAGATAGTTTGATCTCTTCATAGGCTTGCAAAGCTACAGCTAAGATACACACCAGCCAAAATTTCAACGCGCATCTCCTACTTGGGTGAGGGTTTCGCCCAGACTCTCTTCTAATAACGCGGTGATGTCCACATACTCCATCTTGGCTTGGGCTAGAGCGATCAGCGCGTCCATGTAAGAATTTTGGTAGATCAAATACTCAAACAGCCCGATCTTTTGGGCTTCATAGGCGATACGCCCCTTTTCCATCAAATTGCGCTTATTGTCAATGGCTTCAATTTGGATACGCATGTAGCGTTCTTTGGTTTTGAGCTGTTGCAGATAGGCGTTGGCGTTAATGCGGATATTGCGCTTGGTAACCTCGTTTTGCGCCCGCGCCCCATTTTCTAAGGCTAAAAACTTGCGCTTCAAGTGGATATTCTTAGGGGTTACAGGCAAGGGGATATTAAACTCCATAGCCAAGTTAGTCGCGGAGTTATAACTCTCTGCGCCCAGCCCAAATTCAAAATTATGGAATACATCGCGGTTAGCTAGATTAGCGTTCACGCGGTAATCTCTTGCGCTCAAATCCAACACTTCCACATACAGCGAACGCTTTAAAATGCGTTCCAACTCATAGGGACCCATATGCACATAGTCAAATTTGAGCGCAGGGATTTTGATCACACGCAGGGGGTCTAAAAAGGCACTAAAGGGCACATCACCCTTTAGTGGGTCTACAATGGCTAGCAAAGTGTGCAAGGTTTTCTCTTGATTGATGATCAAGGTTTCAATATTGATCTTAGCCAACTTAGACTCCAAATACGAATTTTTGAAGTTGATATAGTCTTTTTCCGACATACTCCCCGCGCTTACCTTGCTCTTGGCTGCGCTGAGTTCTTCAAAAAAGATGTGTTCGCGCTGGGCGTAGATTTTATGTTTCTCGATATTAAGAATGTAGTTCAAATAGAGTCGTTTAGCCCCAATAAAGGCAAGATTACGACTCAACTCGTAGCTCTTGCGGTATTGCACATTTTTAATAGAGAGTGAGCGCGCCAACAAACGGCTAACCCAAGGCAATTTAGGCTTGATCATCAACACCGTGCGGGGTTGGGCTTCAGCGATCCCTTGGAAGTTGCGCACAATGGAAGTTTCTTGCGCGACAAAGGGAAAATCCCATGCGTTAGTGGATTTTTGCTCCTCTAAGAGGCTGATGAAATCAGCCTTTTTGGCGATGAGCTCTAGGGAATTGTGTTCCACACGCTTGAAAAATTCTTCTAAAGAAAAAGTGCGCGCGTGTAACACGCCCAGTAGCAAGGCGCATACAAGCCCAAGGCGCGCCCACATTTTACAATTCTTTAATATCAGCCACACCCAAAAATTCATGGTAGATGAGATGGAGCAAAGCTTGGCGGTTGTGCCGGGTCTGCAAACAAGAATCGTTCACCAAGACGCGATCAAAGAAATCCTCTAGAGGAGCTTTGAGTGTGTGTAGCGCGTTGAGTTTCTCTAAAAAGTCGTCAAATTCCAAGCGCGCTACCTGTTGGTAAGCCCCATAAAGCCCATGTTCGCTGGAATCTTTGAAGAGTGTGGGGTCGACTTGGGAGGGAGGAGCATCTTGGGTGATATTAGCCACGCGCTTAAAAATTGCCACCAGTTCTAAAGCACGATCTTGCTTGAAGAAGGCGTGCAATGCCTGCACTTTGCGCGCAATTTGGCACACCCCATAAGCATCGCTGTCAAGCACTCTAAGCCCTTTGAGCACGGCTTTATACAGAGTGGGTTCAAAATTAGTAATCTGGGAGGCTAGTATGTGAGTCAAGCGCTCTAACATGAAATCTCTTAAAAGATGCAACTCAAAGGGGGCGTAAGGGCGCGCCAACGCCTCCAAATGCGTGTGCAAATTGAAATCTAAGTCATAATGCAAACAGATTCGCAAGACTCCATTGCCTGCGCGCCGCAGAGCAAAGGGGTCTTTAGATCCGGTGGGGATTTTGCCCACACTAAAGAGCGCTAATAGAGTGTCTAATTTGATCGCTAGCGCGCTAAGCGCGCCTAGCAAGCTAGAGGGTAGGGGTGTGTGCTCGCCTAGGGGGAGGTATTGCTCTTTGATCGCGCTACACACCTGCGCGCTTTTAGAGTGGTGGCGCGCGTAGTAAGAACCCATCACCCCTTGCAATTCGGGAAATTCATACACCACCTCGCTAGAGAGATCCGCCTTAGCTAGAGCTAACACCTCTTGGAGTGTAGGTTGTGCGCTTGGGGCGTATTGGCGCGCTAACCATGCCCCAATGTCTTGTTCGCGTTGCACTTTATCTTTGAGACTCCCCAAGCCTTGCACAAAGGCGATATTTTCTAAATTCTGCGCGATCACACTCCATTGCAAAGATCGTTTGAGATCATTTTGGTAAAAGAACACCGCATCGCTCAAACGCGCCTTGAGCACCTTCTCATTACCCTCTACAATCTGGCTAAAATCCCCATGTTCTAAGGGCATGTTGCTCACCACCACAAAGGCGTTGTGCAAGGACTCGCCCTTGAATACAGAAAAATAGCGTTGGTGCTCCTGCATAGAAGTGCTGATGATCTCAGGGGGCAGGCTTAGAAATGTAGAGTCAAAGTGCCCATAAAGCGCGGTGGGGTAGGCGGTGATGGCGACAATCTCATCTAGGAGCTCCTGCTTAATCTCTACGCGCACTTGGTATTTTTGCTCTAAGGCGTGGATCTCCTCTAAAATTTTGGCGCGCCGTTTAGCTGGATCTAAGATCACCCCCCCTTTTTGCAACACCTCAAAGTAACGCGCGATCGTGGGGGTGGGGATAAATTCAAAACTGCGCGCAAAATGCAATTTCGTCCCAGCCTGTGCGTTGCAAGCATAGGCGCGCACACAAGCGGGCATCTCTAGGGGGGTTGTGCCTAAAATTGCACAAATATTATGAATGGGGCGGATAAAACGCCCCTGAATAAAACCCCATGCCATGCTCTTGCCAAAATCTAGGGCGTGTAAAAAATCTAGCACCATTTTGTCTAGGAGGGTGGCGGTGGGAATGGGTGGGGTGGTGGTGGTAGCATAGAGCACCTGCTTATTATTCTTGATCGCGGTGGCTAGGAGGGGGGGAAGCCCTAATTTGGCATAAAACTTCTCTCCAATGGCATTGAGCGCGCCCTGCGTTGTGCCAATTTCAAGGGGTGGTCCAAAGTGTTCACAAGTTTTAGCCGGGGTGTAGGTGGGGAAGTGGGGGGAGTAGAGCACAAGACGCGTGGGGGTGTAGAACAACTCAAAGGCACCCTCTAGGCTATATTGGGCTAGAATCCCCGCCCATTTGTCTAGCATATGGGGTAATTCTTGCAATAAGGGTCTAGCGGGCATCTCTTCGCTCAAAATCTCTACAAGTAAAGCTTGGTTCAAACGCGCTCCTGGGGTAAACTAATGGAACTCTAGGATGACTTATAGTATCATAACAAGTTATAGATAAAAGTCGCCTAATAAGGTTCAGATATGCAAAAAGCGCGTGGGAGATTGTGGTTTGTGGTGTTGGCAGGGGTGTTTGGTGTGTTGGGTGTTCTAAACGCCCAAAAAGCAGATCTAGCCGAATGCAACGATCCACTCAAGTTCAACGATCAACAAAAGGAAGTGCTTGTCTATGCTTACCGCTACGGCTTTAAGCAGAATTTGGGCTACGAATTAGCCGCTATCGCGTGGAAAGAGTCCTGTGCGGGGATGTATCGGATAAATTTTGGCGATCCAAGCGCGGGCATTTACCATGCCTATATCCCTAATGTGTTGAAACTTTACAACGAACGCGACACGCGTTTTATGCAAAATGTCTATGGGGATTTGCTCATTCGCGATAAGGCTTTTGCTTCTAAAGTGGCGTTGGATACTTTGATTAGCTGGCGGCGCACCCACAAGGGCGATCTTAAAAATATGATCAAGTCTTACCATAAGGGTTTGCGCTGGCAAAAGAGCGACTATCTCAACCAAAGCGCAGATGAGTATTATCAAGACATCTTGGCTAAGATCAAAATTTTGCAAAGTGTGATGCCTGCCTTGCAACAAAGCGTAGATGAGAATAAGCCCTCTGAAAAGCGCACTATCTACGCACAAAGCCAAACCCACCCCGTTCAAATCCACTCTAAACCCAAACCCAAGCCCACACCCAAAAAACACCACACCCCCACAAGACAGCACAAAAAACCCCCCGCCCACGCCAAACCCAAGCCCACACCCCAGATGCCACATAAAAAGCGCGCTGAAGACAATTCCATCTTCTTGATGCAAGAAGCTCCGGTGTTTTAAATGCAAAAGACTCTAC
Organism: Helicobacter labacensis; assembly: GCF_003660285.1. Classification (GTDB taxonomy): domain Bacteria; phylum Campylobacterota; class Campylobacteria; order Campylobacterales; family Helicobacteraceae; genus Helicobacter; species Helicobacter labacensis. Next base: position 26,049 of record NZ_QXQQ01000023.1, read on the forward strand.
TGATTATCACCGATGGCATCGGGCACAACCCCTCAAGCCATGCCAACGCCTTTCACCACGCCAAAACCCCCACTTACGACTGGATGTTTGCCAATTTGCCCCATAGTTTACTCAAAACACATGGCTTGAGTGTGGGCTTGCCTGAGGGGCAAATGGGCAATTCTGAAGTGGGACACATGTGCATTGGAGCAGGGCGCGTGCTCGATCAAGACTTGGTGCGCATTTCTAAAGCCTTTGAGCAGGATAGCATTGAGGATAATCCCGCTTTTCAAAGTGTAGCAGAACATGCCAATGTGGTGCATGTGCTAGGTTTGATGAGCGATGGGGGAGTGCACTCCCATATCAACCACCTCATGGGGACAGCCTTACTCTTAGAGAGAATGGGGAAGAAAGTGTGGTTGCACCTGATTACAGATGGGCGCGATGTTCTGCCCCAAAGCGCGCTAGAGTATTTGACTTTAGTGCGCGGGATTTGCGATACGCGTATTGAGATCGCCACGATTGCGGGGCGTTTTTATGCGATGGATCGCGACAAACGCTTTGAGCGCACCTTAAAAGCCTATGAGAGTATCGCGCATGGGTTAAACCCTAGCGATCTAAGCCCAGAAGATTACATCGCAAGCATGTATGCCCAGGGCATTAGCGATGAGTTCTTGCAACCAGCTAGCTTTGGAGGGTATGCGGGCATGTTTGATGGGGAGGGACTCATCGCGATCAATTTTCGCAACGATCGCATGCGCCAGATCGTGCAGGTGTTGGGGGGGGATTTGGAGGTGTTTGAGGGTTTGTACGAGTGCGGGGCGGGCGCGCCAGAATTGCTCATTGCCACCATGACCGCTTATAACGCGCTTTTCCCCTACCCCGTGCTCTTCCCCAAAGAAGAGGTGAAAAATACCTTAGCTAAGGTGGTTTCAGAGGCTGGTTTGAGCCAAGCCCACATTGCCGAGACAGAGAAATATGCCCATGTGAGCTTTTTTATCAATGGCGGGGTGGAAACCCCCTTTAAAAACGAGGAGCGCATTTTAGTGCCCAGCCCCAAAGTGAGCACCTACGATCTTTGCCCGCAGATGAGCGCGTCTCAGGTGGGAGAAGCGGTGCGCGCGTGCATGCGTAAGGGCACAGATCTGATTATTGTCAATTTTGCCAATGGGGATATGGTGGGGCATACGGGCAATTTTGAAGCAGCGGTGCGCGCGGTCGAAGCGGTGGATCAAGAACTAGGCGCAATTTTAGCTCTGGCTAAGGAGTTGGGCTATGCCATGTTACTCACCAGCGATCATGGCAACTGCGAACAGATGCGCGATGAAAATGAAAACATGCTCACTAACCACACTACCTATGAAGTGCCTTGTTTTGTGCTAGGGCATGGGATTGATCATATCAAAGATGGCGGGCTAAACAATGTGGCAGCCAGTGTGCTCAAACTGCTAGGCTTGCGCGCCCCAAATAGCATGGATCTGCCCTTGTTTTAACCCAAGCTAGACTGATGCCTCAGTGTATGCTTTATCCGTATCTACAAGTCTAGCGATGACCCTTAAGATAAAAAATGATCGTTGCAATCATTGACCTTAATGCTTTTCATAACCCCATCATTAAAAAAGCTAATCTCGAGTACCTCCATTGTGTCCGTGTAGAATACACTCTCTTTTTCTAATCTATTTTCTAACATCTCTTTTGCTTTTAACCCTCTAGTGTGCGCTCCTCTTTGAAGACTAAATTAGAAAATAGCCATTCGACCCCCACTAGACTCAAGAGAGTTCCAAAACAAGGGGGTGGATTCATGAACCACCCCTCCCTAAATGAGGAGCTTCCTAACTAACTCTAAACCAGCGTTTCTAAGCTAACCAAGGCTTTGCATTTATAGTCTGCAAGGCTAGTTGCAATTCCCACAAGACTCACAGACCCACATGCGGGTGGAGATTATTTGCTAAGGTGTCTTTGCGCTGGTTTTTTAGTGGCTAGAATGAGCTATACACCCCTTAAGTGTCCAAAGTGCAGGGCACCTCTTTTGAGTTTTTTCATCTACCCCCTAAACTTAGCCACCACTAAGACCTCAAATTCGCCTAGTGGCA
>NZ_QXQQ01000024.1 GCF_003660285.1 Helicobacter labacensis
GAGGAAATACCCAGTCCCATCCCGAACCTGGAAGTCAAGCTCTCTAACGCCGATGATACTGCCCTTTGCAAGGGTGGGAAAGTAGGGTGATGCGGGGGATTTAAACTTATTAAATTTTATTCTTCTTTTTTGACTTCACTTTTTAGTTGTTAATGTTTGTCTTGCCTTGCTTTTAAGCCATTGTATGGGATAATCTCTAGTCTTCAATGTCAAGATACCTAAATGCAAAGATTAGGAGGTTTTTATGTTTTGGCACATGCAAATGCACCAAGGAGGGGAAAAGGACAGAAAATTATGGAAAGAGCGCGAAATTTTAGAAAAATATAGTTTTATTGGTTTGGCAGGTTTGACCCATTGGAGTGGAGGGAGAAGAGCCCACCACTATTTCTTAGAGATGATGGCAATTAATGACATTGTAGCTGTTAGACAGGGGACTGAGTTTATCGCTTTAGCACAAGTCGTTGGCGAGGCTGACCCATTAAGCGAACTTGAGAAACAGAATAGCTTGGTGGGTTGGATGTGCTACAAAAGACCTGTTAAAATTTTGGATTGGGCGCATGGGCAGTATAAAGCCGCCGATTGTTATAGACCTACTTTAATGCCATGTAACATCCAAAACCCCAAGTCCAAGACCGACCACACTATTAGAGAGTGGTGTGAAAAGGTGCAAGGCTCTTTAAAAATTAAAGGCGAGGGGATTGTCTTAGTTTAAAAATCTCCCGTGTTGCCCTTTGCAAGGGTGGGAAAGTAGGGTGATGCGGGGGGATTTTAAAACCTACTCATCTTTTTATTTGCTTTTTTGATTTTTACATCCTTTAGTTTTGAACACGGCGGTGTTATATTAAGTTAGTTTTTGTTATCACTGGACGCTGTCTTTAGAAAGGTTTTTGTAATGAAAAATAGTCAACATAAAGTGCAAATCTCTGATTCTCATAGACTTGTTAATTTTGTGCAAAATCTACCTAGAAGTCCGGACAAAATCCGCAGATCAGGTATAGATGTAGAATATTTTTTGAGTAATGTCATTAAAAAAGCTTGAGTTGCATATGAATTATGTAATTTTAGACAGACAGGACTTTATTATCAAAAAAGCAAAACAAAAGTATAAAAAACCTATTTTTTCCAATTGGCATGGCGGTGGTGCACTCTCTTTTATAGAGGATGACACAGATGATGTTTTGCATTTAATCCGTTCCATCCAGTTTATAAATTGTGTTTGATAAAGAGGGGCTATGTTCTTTAACAAAAATATTCTCCTCTTACTCTTAGGACAAGCTCTTAGCGGGGCTGTGGTTTCTCTGCTCACCTTTAGTAGTGCCTTAGCAGGGCAGTGGCTTTTAGGGCGCACAACCCTAGCCACTCTGCCCGTTTCAACTACCCTTTGTGGGGCGTTTATAGTGGTGTGCTTTTCAGCTTCAATCTTTCAAAGGTGGGGGAGAAAGAGGGTGCTTTTAGGCGCGTCTTTGTGGGGAGTTGTAGGGGGTGGTTTAGCCATTATGGCTTTGTGGAGCAAAAGTTTCCTACTCTTTTGTTTGGCGACCTTTTTGCTAGGCTTTTTCACAGCTCTCAATCAGTTTTATCGCTTTTTGGCAATAGAAGCCATTAATGCAACCCACCAAAATGCCCAAAATAGAGCCACCACTCTTGTGGTGAGTGGTGGGATTTTAGGAGGCATTTTAGGACCGCATTTGGGCAATGTGGGGATACATCTCTTTAGTGTGCCCTTTGTGGGCTCTTTTGTATTTGTAGGTCTGCTTTGCGCGCTCAATTTACTTCTCACGCTTTTCTTAAAGCTTAAACCCTTTAGCGCCAAAGCAAGCTCCAAGGTCTCTTTTAAAACTCTCTGTAAAGAACCCCATTTTCTCTTAGCCACTTGTGCGTGTGCGCTAGGCTTTGGGCTGATGACTTTAGTGATGAATGCCACTGCGCTAGCCATGCATGCGCATCATTTTAGCTATACGCAGAGTCAAAGCGTGTTAGTGGCTCATTTTGTGGCGATGTATGCGCCTAGCTTGTTCTTAGCTTTGTTGGTGAAAAACACCAGCCCTATGCGCTTGGTGATGTGGGGGATGTTGTGCTATGTGGGGGCGAGTGTTATCGCGCTTTATAGTGCTAGTTTTTTAGCCTTTTGGCTTTGTTTGGTGTTGGTGGGGATAGGCTGGGCGTTAAGCTTTAATGGGGGAACTTTTATGCTCAATGCCATTCAATCCGATCACAAACTGCGCCTGCAAGGACTGAGTAGCTCGTGTGTCTTTGGGGCGAATTTGTGCGCTAGCTCTAGCGTGGGTTTGATTCTTGCCTATGGGAGTTGGGCGGTGTTGCATGGAATTTGTTTAGGGGTGGTTATGTTGTTTTGGGGACTATCTATGCGCTTAAAGCGCGCTAACAATTCAGCACTCTGACACCGATGATACTGCCTTTTGCAAGGGTGGGAAAGGTGGGTGATGCGGGGGGATTTTAAAGTGTTTTTTGGTTTTTTAATACTTCCATATGTATTCCGTTGCCTTAAGACTTAATGTCGTGTATATTTTCTCGTTTTTCATGTATTTCTTACTTGAACTTTGTTGTTGCCTCCCATTTTTAACATGATTTAAGCTACTTATGTGCTATCCTAGTGGCACAAATCTTTACAGGGTGCTAAGGTGCGCAAGATTGTAAAACAGCTGGTGTTGGCAGTGTCTGTGGTAGCGGTGTTGGGCGTGTCTGCTTTGCTTAAAGATCATTTTTCCCCCCCAAAGAGCCAACGCCCAGAGCCCAGACCTGTAAGCGGACCAAAGCCAGCTTGGGGCTGGGATTTTAGTGGCTTTGATCGCCCTATTCCTTAAGGAGTTGATATGCAAAAACCTAAATCTTGGTGGGCTCAGTGGGCTAGAAGATGGACCATGCGCGACAGGGGGCGGTATTTTGCGCGCATGAGCGTGTTTTTGCCGGCAATATCCATTAGTAGGGGCGATATAGCACTGCCAGAAAACTCCTTATGGTTGTGGTTTGCGCTGTGGTGTGGAGAACTTTTAGGAGAGGCTTGTTTTGGCAAGAGAGGGAAGTATTTTAAAACCTGCTTTGATGATTCGATTGCCCTTGCCATTGCTATTCTCTTTGGAGTAGTGCCCGTGTATTGGGCATTTGCTACTTTTTGGGGGATGCCCAATGCTATTATACTAGGCTTTTTTGAGATCATTTCTGCGGTCATGATCATACTTGTGATCAATAAGCTGACCTCTGGGTGTTGGCGGGGGTATCCGGAATACTCTTTGTTGTCGCATCGGTAGGCTTTATCTCAAGGAATCTAGTCTCGTGCTACCTGCCCTTCTAAATAAGTGGTTTCCATGAAAAAAATTATCATCAATGCACACCCTTTAATGGGGAAATGGACAGGCGTTGAAGTGTATATTTTGGCTTTGATCCAAGCCTTAGAAAAACATTTTGCGCACCAAGAAGTAGAAATCATGTTGTTTGCCTACGATAAACTTTATTCCAGTCTTGAAGAACTATTAAAATTCCGTTCTCTCTCTCTCTCTCTCTCTCTCTCTGATAACTCACAACCACTAAAATCACACCCTAAAACTTTTCTCCAACGCCTTAAAAGCATCACCCCAAATAAAATCTATCTCTACTTTAAAACTAAATCAAGGCGTTTTTTAGCGCATTGCACCACCTTTGGTTTACTTGGAGATTTTATTTTGTTCGTCAAATACCGCTTTTTGTGGAATCGCAACAAAACTTTAAGGAGTAAATCCTTTGATCTATGCATTGAAGCAGGGTGGCCTATTTATTACATCCATCCTCTTAATGCTAAGAAAACCTTAGTCTGTATCCATGATTTACCCTTGTGTGATCCTCAAAGTTGGTTTTTGTCAAAGGATAGCATAGCCCTTTGGAAACACTACATCTATCCTAAAATGGCGACTTGCACGCAAGCCATTTGTTTTTGTAAATGTGTCAAATTTGATATTCTTAAAACCTTTCACTTTTCTTCTGAGTGTGTGCATGTGATTTACCACGGGTTACGCACATACCGCGTTGGAGCTTGTGAGAGTTTGCCCTCCAACTTAGGGGAGTTTATTTTAGCAGTCGGGCAAGCCAAGCGCAAGAATATTTTGCGCTTGATTGAAGCCTTTAAACTTTTGCCCCAAGAGTTGCAAGGGCGTTTTAAAATCGTCTTAACAGGCACACACAACGATTTGAGCGAGTCTGAAAAGCGGTATTGCCAACAAGACTTCATCATCAACTTAGGCTATGTGTCCGATTCCCTATTGCAAACTTTATACGCTAATGCCCGTTTGTTGTGGTGGGGGAGTTTGGCCGAGGGCTTTGGTTTGCCAATGCTAGAGGCGATGCGCGCCTCTTGTGTCATCTTGGCTAGCAATGTGTCTTGTATGCCTGAAATTCTAGGCGATGCAGGGATTTATTGCAACCCCTACAACGCGAAAGACATCGCCAAACAGCTAGAAATAGCCCTAACTGATGAAAGTTTACGCCAAGAGTGCATTCAAAAGGGTTTAGAGCGCGTTAAACTTTTTGACTTTAATGAGAGCATGCAAAAGCATTTAGAGATCATAGAGCGGATGTTAGAGGAATAGGAGGAGTAGTTAAGCGGGGTAGTCTTAAAACCAAATCATTATTTCTATCCATCTGCCCATACATACACCCATTTCGCATGTGCTAAAATACGAGAGGAGTTTTTTTAAAGCCTTTAGGAAGCATAATGAGACAATACCTCTACATTATCCAATCCAGTCTAGAGCCTAGCAAGTGTAAAATTGGAATCACCAATGACCTAAAAAGACGGCTCAAAGAATATAACAGCGTTACGGGGCAATCCCAAAAGCACACCTACAGCTATCTTTTCACTTGCGAGGTGGCTAATATGCGCCAAATCGAGCAAGACATTAAGGACAATTTTAGCCATTTAAGAGAGGTGCAAAGCAGAGAAATCTATTTTTATAACCCTAGCCTATTTGAGGGCTATGTCAGTTTTATCAAAGCCCATCCTGCTTTTATTGCTCAAGTGAGTATCAAAGAATCTAAGCAAAAGCGCGCCCTAAAACCTCTACAAACCCCCAGCATGCAAGAGCGGGGCTTAAAAAGGGTGGATATTCTCAATAAAGCCAAGCAAGTTGATAATGACGAGTTTTATACAAGGTATGAGGATGTGGAAAAAGAATTATCAAAATACCCCATAAAAATTTGGCAAGATAAAGTTGTGTTTTGTAATTGCGATGATGCCATAGGAGAAAATAGAGACTACACCGACTCTAGTGCATTTGCCCTCTACTTTATCAAGCACTTTTTTAGATTAAAGCTTAAAAAACTTATCTGCACGCATTATGGGAGCAAACAAGATTTATTCAATGCCGGGACAAAGGGCTATATCTTCACCAAAGAGGGGGCGCGCGAAATGAAGCACACCCCGCCCCATTACACAGGGGGCTTTGAAGAGCCTGAGTCACTAAGAATCTTAAATGAAGAAGCTGACATTGTGTGCACCAATCCGCCCTTTTCTAAAGCCATAGAATATTGGCAAATCCTCATAGCAAGTAAAAAGAAATTCATCATTTTATCCAATGTAACCATCCCCATTAGCACCGCTTTTATCCCCTATTTTGCTCAAAAGAAGGCATGGGCAGGATATACCCGTGTGGATTGGTTTTTAACCCCCAAGCGCCAATTAGTCCAAGCTGCCGCGCATTTTTTCACTAACTTTAAAATCAAAAATAGACCCAATATCGCTAGGCTTAAACTTGTGCTCCTTGAAAACATCCCCGATGTGTATAAAAAATATGATGATAGTGGCACTTTGCTTGTGGATAATAACTATATCCCCATAGATTACGATCTCCCCTTTGCTATCTCCGCGCGCCAAATCTTAAACGGCGTTTTAGAGTGTGGGTTTAAAATCGTGCAACTAAAGCAATATCATCCATGCATAGAGGGTAAGATAAAGTTTAAAAGGGTTTTAATTTGCAGGGCGTGAAGCCTGTGCTCTGAGTGCTGAAGTCATATCAAGGCTGGCAATCCATTAATCTCTAGGATTATTTTTTTCAAAAGCGATCGCCACTCGCTGTTCCTGTTCGCCCACTTCTGGGGTGTAATACGCCCCACGCATGGTGTGATAAAGGTTATCCAAATCAGCCACTTGATGGATTACAAATTTTCCATTTTTCAGGATTTTGGGCTTGTATTTTTGGGCATATTTTAAGTAGGCATCCCGTTTGCGTGGATCGCCCCCTCTTTTAAAAATATCCAAACACCCACTTTGGAGCAAAAAATCCATTCTAGCCAGTTTTATCTTAGGTAGGTTCGCTTGAATCTCCCCTAAATTAATCGCTACATGCAAATATTGGTAGCTTGAATCCTCTGTAATGGCTTGGAGTTTTTGTCGCATCTTTTGGACTTTATTTTCAAATAAGTAGGGAAAGACCCGATCTAAATCCTCAATTTTTTTTAAAATAAAGCTTCCCATCTTTTTGCCGCCAAAACACATCGGTCCGATCTTGAATGACCAACATGGGCTTATTTTCAATGTGTGACTTATTATCCACAAAATAGAGAAAGCTTTTTCTAATGATAGAGCCTTGTCTAATCGCTTGGAAGTATAATTTAATACCATCCTCTTCTGCGGCACGCACAAATAGCACTTTTGCTAAACCTTCTTGGTTTTTGTCATTGTTCTCTAAAATATCCATGCGAATGGTGTTGCTGTGAGAGGTGTCGCCACTTATAATCAGTTCATAATCTTTAAGGTCTTGGGGAGATACTTGGATAGAAAATAGCTCACCTCTCTCCAAATTTTTTCCATGTTCTCTATCATAGCTATAATCTCTCTTTAAAAGTGCAAATCTAGCCCTCCTTTTGTGTCATAAAATCTCACGCACCACTTTAAGACGCACCAACTCCAAGCGCGTTTGTCAAAAAGCTCTTATAGGCGGTGAGTGTGCCTAGAGCCACTAAAGCCCCTAAGACCACTTGGGCATACTCCACTCGCTCAAGCTTAGAAGCTTGGTAGGCTTCGTGGCTAAAGTGGCTCAAGGTGTTTAGCATTTAGGGGTCGTGCTTTAGGGGAGTGTTTGCAAGGGGGTTACAGAGTTGTGGGCTAGTGTCTTTATCGCCTCTGTGTATTCTGCATCGCTGAGCTTTTCAAGCCATTGGACATTCTGCCCTTCCTTATCCCCTGTTAAAGCCAAATGCGCCCCTCCCTTGTGTAAGCCAGCTCCATGCCAGTGCTTGACTCCTATAGGGCAAGAAATCACCTCGCCCTTGTGCGCCACGCTCACCTTGCCTTCAGCTGTGCCGGTGTAAATCTCCCCTTCTGTAACAATCAAGGTTTGTCCCGCGGGATGGGTGTGCCATGCGCTGCGTGCTTTGGGGGCGAACTTGACAAGCGCGCCGCTAAAATTGCGCCATTGATTAGGGGTAAAGAGCAAAGTAACCTCCACATGCCCGCTAAAATGCGCGCTTGCACCTTGAAAGTGTTTAAAATCCGCTTGCCTGTGTATTTCTTGCATATTTTTTCCTTGATGATGGGGCAAAGCCCCACATCTTTAAACTCCAATTTTTTAAGCACTCTAGCAGGGTTACCCCCTACATTGGGTGGAATACCAACATTTAATGTGCTAATCCCTTGAGCCACGCTTGGTAAGCCTGTGCCTGTACTTGTAAATCTACCCCATCAAGCCTTGCTGTGTTGTAGATGACAAAGGGCTTAGAGTAGCGCATCTGCACAAAATGCGCGGTAGCTTTGAAAGGGGTTAAAATACGCTCTAAGCTAAATTCTCCGCTCAAATCCTCCTCGCGCGCGCCCAAGCTGATTGCAAGAGCAAAAGCCTTGCCTGCTAGAGCTTCTCCCTTAGAGCCGTAGGCAAAACCATAGGTTAGCACATTGTCAAAATACTTTTTGAGTAAGGGGGGGCTAGAATACCAAAACATAGGGAATTGTAAAACCACCTTTTGTGCTTTGAGTAGCTTGGCTTGCTCGGCTTGCACATCGATGTTAAAATCCGGATAAAGCGCATACAGATCGCTAATTTCCACTTCTGTATTGGCGATCGCCTCTTTGAGGGCTTTATTCACTCGCGAGTGGGCTAGATCAGGATGGGCTAAAACCACTAAGGTTGGCATGTTACTCCTTTGCAGAAAAAGCAAAACCAAGATTTGCATCCGCGCTCCCAATTTTATAAACAACGGGGTATTCTAGCTGTTCTTAATAAACAATTTGCGTAAAATTGGGGGTTAGAAACACGCGCAAAACCCTTTTTGGGAAAATACAGGCGCGGAGGGCGTGGAGTGTTGATTTAAGAGGTTTTGCACCAGCGCGCCTAAGGCTTTGTTAGCTAGATTGGTGGGGATTGTGGCTATGATCACCATGACGAGGTTTAAGCCCCATTAGCTAGGCATACGCTGGCTTGTGTAGCCCGGCTAGTCTACACCCTAAACTTGCCTAGTTCTTGAGCAAAGACATTAGCCATGTCATTGAGCGAGGAGCTGGCTTTTGAGACATCTTGCACACTCTGGTAATTCAAAGAAGCCAATTTGCTAATCTCTTGGATGTCCTCTACAATCACCTTAGTCGCGTCTGCTACCCCCTTAAATTCGGCTACATCTTTAGTGGTGGCGTTGATCACGGTTTGGATGCTTTGCACATTGTTATCCACGATTTCTTGCAAACTCAAAGTGAGCTCAGAAGTTTTGAGAATCTCTTGGGCATTGCTGTGTAAGTTTTGGCTAATGTCGCCCACACTTTGCACCACTTGGGTGATCGTTTCGTTGATCTCGCCCAAGCTGTTTTGGGTTTTTTCAGCCAATTTACGCACCTCATCAGCCACCACTGCAAAGCCACGCCCATGTTCGCCCGCCCGTGCGGCTTCAATGGCGGCGTTCAAGGCGAGCAAATTGGTTTGATCGGCGATGTCGGCGATGATGGTGAGCACTTCTTTAATGTTTTGTGTGTTTTGAGAAGTTTCCTCTAGTTTGTTAGAAAACTCCACACCCACGCGCGCATTGCTGGCTAAATTGGTGCTAAAGTCTTGGATTTTAGCGCGCACTTCCTCTAGGGCGTTCCCAGTTTGCACGAGATTGTCGTTATTGTGTTGGGCGTTAGCAGCCCCGGTTAAAATTCTATGCACAATCTCATTGCCATTAGCCACGCTAAGAGAAATGCGCCGTGTTTCTTCTTGGGTGTGTGATTGCACATCCGAAGAGCTAGCCTGCAAGGTGTTGGCGATCTTGGTGTTTTGCGCGCTGAGTTCTTTGATCTTGGAGATCACCCCTTGGGTTTTTTGCAAAAAAGCGTTGATATTCTTCGAGATCACGGCGATCTCATCCTTGCCCTTGGTGGTTAGCCTTTTGGTTAAATCCCCCTCTTTGGAAACCAATTCGATGATGAGATCGCGCAATTGCAATAAGGGTTTAAAGAGGATATGGATCAGCCCAAAAAGCACGGCTAAGACGATCCCAATGGCTGTCAAAGCGGTGATCAGCAAAGTCATTTGCAAATTTCTCAGGCTTTTAAAGGCTTCTTGTTTGTTGACAACCCCTAGCACCTTCCAATTGAGCCCGGAAACCGTGGTGTAGACATAGAATTTATCCACTCCCTTGGCGTTGTGTTCCATAAAACCCGAAGAAGTGGCGTAAATTTCATCGGTCAATTCCTTCCCCCCCTTGTAGGAATGCGTGTCGCGGTAATTAGAGCCCGCTTCAAAAATGCGCGAACGCACGACAAACGCCTTGCGATCCAAAATATGGATACGCCCCCCCATTAAGCTAAACTTGTCCACATGATTCCAATTATCCAACAGCAAATCGACACCTAGCACTCCCTGAAACACCCCATTTTTAGACAAAGCCACGCTATAAGTCAAGACTATTTTTTTGGTGATTGCATCTCTATAAGGGGCACTAACCACCACCCCCTTTTGTGCGCGCGCCTCTTGAAACCATGCGCGCTTTCTAGGATCGAAGCCTTTGGGCATAGATTTTATCGTGCCAACGGTGCGCCCATCTTTCAAAGTTACATAGGCGTTTTCAGCCGCCATCCCATCATGGGTAAATTTTAAGACTTCGTTCATGCGCTCTAAATTCTCAAAGCCTAGCTCTTCTAAATCCTTAGCCGTGCTCACGAGCGCGGCGTGTGTGGTGCGATTCCACTCTTCTAAGGAGGAGGAGATCAGGGTTACAGCCGTGTCTAAAGAGTAACGCATGGTTTTAGTGATGTTCGTGCTTGCGGACGCGTCAATGATGTAAATCACCGCAGAAAAGGCGACCACCAACAAGCCTGCTAACACCAATAAAAGCTTCGTCTTAAAAGTCATCTCAAACACCTGTATGTGGAGTGGATATTTCCAAAACCATAGGCTTGCATTGTAGATGATCATCGCTTAAGAAATAACATGTTAAAAGTGCAATATTTCAAGGGTTAGAACATGCGCTATTGTTTAGGCGCGTTTAGAGTCTGCTGTGGGGCTTTATTGGCTATAGGGAGTTTGCACGCCCTAGATTATAAAATCGGGGGGCGGATGGGCTCATTCTCGCGCATCGGGTTTAATAATTCAGCAATTAATTCAAAGAAGGGGATTTACCCCACAGGCAGTTATGTAACCGCCATCGGGGCGTTGCAAATTGATGTGGACTTATTGCCCAAATTCGTGGGCGCGCACAAACTCAGCGCAGGGATCGGCGGGGAAGTGGGGGGGTTGGCTTACGATTCTACCAAAACTCTCATCGATCAAAGCGATCCTAGTGCTGGTTTTCAGCCGGCCAACTGGTATTACATGGGGCGTTGGGAAGGCTATTTGATGGACGCGCCTTGGCACACTTCGCGCTATGGCGATGGCGTGCATGCGCGCAATTATATTCTCTATAACGCCTATTTAAACTACAGCTACAAAGACATATTTGGGATCAAACTAGGGCGTTACAAGAGCGATCGGGCATTATTCTTGCGCGGTTATAATCAGGGTTTTGAGGTTTTTGTGCGCTGGAAAAATTTTAGACTAAATTGGTTTAGCACCTATGGGCGTGGTTTGGCTAATATCCAATTTATCCGCGATTTTTACGCCCCCGTGCAATACGAATTTGCCAATGGGACACGCACCAATTATGGCATGCACGCTTTTAGCACCACTTGGCAATCCAAACACTGGCAAATCACCCCCTTTATTTGGTTTTACCCTAAGAATTTCAACGCCCCGGGCTTATATGTGAGCGCGCGCTTTAGCCCGGGAAAGTGGAAGATTCAAACCCGTGTCTATGCATGGTTTCCTATTTATAGCGCGGCTTTGGCGCGCACCTATTACCGGGGTAGTCTCATAGGGCAGGAAACGGCTAGCTTACTGGTGCGCCAACGCTTTGACATCGAACACTATAATTTTGGCTGGGGGGTGTATAAGAATTTTGGCAACGCCAACGCCCAGCTAGGCTGGAATGGCTCTCCCATCCCCTTTGATGCCACGGACGACACCCCCTATGAGGACGCTTACACCAATCTTTACAACGCCAATTCACTAACCCCCTTTGCCTTCATAGGGGCAAGCTACCAAAAACTCAGTTGCGCTTTGCTAGGCAAACTCACCTACTCTCCCCGCGCTAGCTCCCGGAGTTTGGGCTTAACATGCACCTATAACATCAGCAAACACATCCATGCGATGATTCGCCTCAATGGCTATGAAGTGTTCATGCACAAAGGTTATAAAGTGGCGCACTTTGGCGCGCCCAACCCCAACTTCGCCCCCACCACCCAAGATCGCTCCTACTTGATGACTTCACTGAGTTACGAGCTATAAGAATTAAGTTAAACCAATATATAATGACGCGCATAAAATTAAAAAAAAGGACTTTTGCATGTTTTTTGCCAAGGAGCGCAACAAGCAAACAGAGGACAAAGACGCGCAGATTCGCTCTTTGCAGAGAAAACTAGACTGCTACCAACAGCTTGTAGAGTTGGGCGCTAATGAGGGGTTGATTGGGATCAAAGAGGGCAAGATTGTCTTTAAAAGCGGGGCGATCGCAAGCGCAGATGGTCTAGAGCAAAGGGTGGATGAACTCAGCCAAGCCAACCAAACTTTTGCTTTCAACAACCACACCTACCAGCTAACCAACAAGCGCATCGGCGACACCCTGTATCTTGCCTTGAGCAAGGATTGCGATCCTCTAGCGGGTTTGGGCAAGAATAATATTTTCAATCTCTATTACAATAGCATGAAAGCGGGTATAGAGGGGGTGCAACAGACCTTACAAAACATGGTAGAGGACACGGGAACTTTGATCGAGGCGGCTACTGGTGGCAGCCAAACCTCCCAAAAATCGCTCGATCATATCGCTGAAACTAGTGGCAAGATCGACACTCTTTATGAGAAAATGCAAAACGCCATCGCCTTAGCCGATTCGCTCAACCAGCGCAGCAGTGAGATCACCCAAGTGATTTCGCTCATCGATGACATCGCCGAACAAACCAATCTCTTAGCCCTGAACGCCGCCATTGAAGCCGCACGGGCGGGCGAACATGGGCGCGGCTTTGCGGTGGTGGCTGATGAAGTGCGTAAATTGGCAGAAAAAACCCAAAAAGCCACCAAAGAGATCGCCGTGGTGGTCAAATCCATGCAACAAGAAGCCAGCGATATCCAAAATAACACCCATGAAACCGACACCATTGTGCAGAGCATCAAAGGCGATATCGATGGTGTCAAAGACAATTCCCATGCCAATAAAATCGTGGCTGATAGTGCTCTATTTGCTATTGAAAATATAAACAACCGCGCCTTTTGCGGGTTGGCTAAGGTCGATCATGTGGTCTATAAAGGCAATCTCTATGGCTTGGTCTTTGGCGCGCCCAATAGCTTTAAGGTGATCAATGGGCGCGAATGCCGTCTGGGCAAATGGTATCACGAAGGCGAGGGCAAAGAACATTTCTCTAACACACCCAGCTACCGCTCTTTGGAATCCTGCCACAATGGGGTGCATGACGAAGCCAACGCGCTAGCTGGACTGCTTAAAGAGCCCAGTAAAGCCACCTTGAGTGCTATTGAGCAAGGAATCCGTGCGCTCGAACACCATGCCGATGCGGTGCGCCAAACCATTGACAAGATGTTTTATGAAAAACGCGATGAACTCAACCAAAAAATTACCCAGATGAAAGAGGGGATCAACATAGGGCACTAATTGGATCGCTACCTATCCAGCCTGCACGCGCTCAAACGCGCCGGTCTGCACCGCGCGCGCCGTCTTTACCCTGATCACCTGCACGACTTTGCCTCTAATGACTATTTGGCTTTGAGCACGCATGCGCGCTTGTTAGAGCGCGCTTTTGAAACAGTGCGCCCCTTAGCTAGCCACGCCCCTAGGGCTTCCATGCTCCTAAATGGCTACCACCCCCTGCACCACCAATTAGAAGAGTGTTTGCGCGCCCATTTGGGCTATGAGTCTTGCTTGTTGGTGGGGAGTGGCTTTTTAGGCAATGTGGCGCTCATAGACGCGTTAGTGCGTAAAAATGACATGCTCTTCATGGACGCGCACTACCACGCCAGCGGGCAATTCTTAGCCAAAAAATTGCCCAACACCCGCTTTTTTGCCCATAACAATGCGCTAGATTTGCGCGCGCAACTTAAAACTTACCGCGCCCACCACCCCAAGGGGCGCATTTTTATCGCCATTGAGGGGGTATATTCCATGGACGGGCAGGTCGCCCCCAAAGAGTTTTACACCTTAGCGCATGAATACGAAACCTACTTGATCCTAGATGAAGCCCATAGTTTGGGGGTGTTAGGGCGCGATTTGGGGGGATATTTGAGTTATTACCACTTAAAGCTCACCCCCTATACCATCGTGTTAGGCACTTTATCTAAAGCCTATGGCAGTTATGGGGCTTTTATTGGGGCGTGCGCGCCCATTATAGACTTTTTATGCAACCGCGCTAAGAGTGTGATTTACACCACTAGCCCATCCTTGCTAGATAGCGCGTTGGCTTTAGCCCATTTAGAACACCTTTATACCCACTTGCCCAGCTATGTCTCTATGCTGGAAAAAATGCGCGCGTGTTGCGCGCAGATCTTGGGTTTTAGCACCCCTAGCAATATTCTAACTCTGCCCTTTGGGCGCATCCAAACCATGTTAAACGCGCATGCGAGCCTACTTGAACAGGGTTTTCTATGCGCCCCTATCCGCCCTCCCACCACGCAAAAACCTCTACTGCGCATCTCTTTAAACATACAACCCCAGCGCACTTTAGAAACCCTCAGCACCCTGTGCGCGCTTTTGAAGAGTCTTGGTTAAAGATCTTATACCACACCCTTAGACTCTAGTTCTTATTCTCTAGGACAAGTTGGCTAAACGCCCGGAATATATAACTCCCATCGCTAGGACCCGGACTAGCCTCTGGGTGGTGTTGCACGGAGAGAATGGGGTGATTGTGGTAAGCCACGCCCTCAATCGTGCCATCAAAGAGATTGGTGTGGGTGATGGTGGCGATGCGCGCGATACTCTCAGGCACGCAATAATTATGGTTTTGCGCGCTGATCTCAATGCGCCCCGTGGCATGGTTTAGCACGGGGTGGTTGCTCCCATGGTGACCAAATTTGAGCTTGTAGGTGGGGTAACCATGCGCTAGGCTCAAAAGCTGGTGCCCCAGACAAATCCCGCACAAGGGGACACGCGCCTCAATGAGCTGGGCAATCTGGTGGATGGCTTGTTTGAGCTTGAGTGGATCGCCTGGTCCATTAGAGAGTAAAACCCCTCTAATATCCCCGCGCTTGTAATCCTCTAACAACGCGCTAGCCTTGCTGTCATGCGCATAAAGGCGCACCCCTAAACCTTGCGCGCTCAATTGGCGCAAGATAGCGCGCTTGACTCCAAAATCCAACACCCCGATCGTGGCTTGGGCGCGTTCTGCAGGTTGGTAGTCCAATATTTCAAAGCTATAGCGCCCCTGGGTGGGGGGGCTACTCTTATTAGAAACCATGGGGATCACGCTCATGTCGCGCAAGGGGGGCGTGCTGTGCAGGAGTTTTTCTAGAGCACTTTTGCCCATAGGGGCAGTTGAGATAGCCACCTGCATCGCCCCCTCATCGCGCAACATACCCACCAGCGCGCGTGTATCCACCCCACAAATCCCAAGCACCCCCCTAGCCTGTAACCACGCTCCCAAACTCTCTTGGGCTCTAAAATTAGAATAACGCGTGGGGGTGTGGCGCACCAAAATCCCCAAACAACAGCTTAAAGATTCGTGATCTTGCCTATTCACACCCACCACACCGACCTCCGGGGCACTAAAGACGACAAATTGCCCGTAGTAACTTGGATCACTGATGATCTCCTCATACCCGCTCATCGCCGTGTTGAAAACCCCCTCCCCAACCACCACCCCCTTAGCCCCAAAACTCTGCGCCTCTAAGAACACCCCATTTTCAAACAGGATCGATGCCATTATAAAAAGCCCTTACGGCGCAGTTCTTCCTCATACATGCGCTCGAACACCAATTCATAGGCATCACTCCCCACGGGTAATTTGCGCTTGTAGTGTTTGATCTTCTCGACCACCTCCAACTCAATGCTCTCATAGAGTTTGGCGTAGGTATCCATAGACTTGAAGATCACATTGCGAATCAAGTTTTCAGGCACAGAGAACATGATCAAATCGGCTTCTAAGATGTCCTCTAAGATCGTGTGCGAAAGGGCATTACAGCGATCTTCCCAACCCAACACAAACTCCGCCTTTGCAGCCAATTCCTTTTTGATACGCCAAAACAAACGCCTCTCATCCATACGCATAAACTCGATCTCGTCCATGTGATCTTCTAGGAGTTCGCGCGCGCGTTCATCTAGGCGCGCCTCTTGGGCGATATTTTCTTGCAACGCGCGCTCGATGATCTTGGTGAGCTCCTCAAGCGTCCCCCTTAACTCTAGCAAGGGTGAGCGCACTAAATCTTGGGCTATTTTGGAAATCATGTAGCCAACATGGTTAGGTTTCAATCTCATCTTGCGCCATCCTCAAAATTAGGTGTTAATTCTAATGGATTTTTACTCAAAAATCACTAAAGCAACGCGCGCGCGCCATTTTGAAACTTATGCTAACATGGGGGCTTGACACGCATGCTATAAGGAAATGGCTTGGATTTAGATCGCATTTTCGCCCAGCTTTATCGAGGCAAAAGCCTCACGGACGCGCAGATAAGGGAGCTGTTTAGCGCCATCACACAAGCCCAGCTCAGTGCCGTGCAACTCAGCGCGGCGTTGATCGCCTTGAAGATGAAACCTGAGAGCGCGCGTGAGATCGCCAGCGCGGCGCGTTTTTGTTTACATTTACAGCCCAAGCCCTCCACGCTTGTATGCTATGATAATTGTGGCACGGGAGGCGATGGGGCTAACACCCTTAATGTCAGCACCATTAGCGCGCTGGTGTGCGCGTCTATGGGTGTGCCCATGGCTAAACATGGCAATAGAAGCGCATCTAGGGCGGGGGGGAGCGCAGACCTATTGGAATTTTTGGGCGTGAATATTGGCATGGATTTGAAAAAAGCCCTAACTTGTTTGCAAAAGACAAACTTTACCTTCCTTTTTGCCCCCCTATTCTACCCCCACTTCGCCCATGCTACAAAGGTGCGCCAAGAGCTCAAAACCCGCACAATCTTCAATCTCATTGGACCCTTGATCAACCCCTTAGCCCCCAAAGCCCAGCTTTTAGGGGTTTACGACCCTAAACTATGCCTGCCCATGGCGCGCGCTTTAAGCAAACTAGGCATAGAGCGCGCCCTAGTGGTGCATGGGGAGGGTTTAGATGAAATTGCCTTGCATGGGGAAACTGTTGTTTGTGAGTTGCAGGGTAAACATATCGAGCAATACAGCCTAAGCCCTAGAGATTTTGATCTAAATTCTTACCCCTTAGAGGCGTTGCGTAGCGATGGCTTGGAAAATAGTGCCCAGATTTGTTTAGACATCTTGCAGGGGCGTGCTAGGGAAAGCCATAAAGCCAGTATTGCGATCAATAGCGCGCCCTTGCTCTATTTAGCCAATAAGGTGGCTAGTATGAAAGAGGGGGTTTCTAGGGTGTTAGCCCATTTGCAAAGCGCACAGGCATATGGGCATTTACAAACCATCATCAAGGTCAGCCATGCCTAATTTGCCAGAGATATTGGCACACAAGCCCCAAGAGATCGCGTTGTTAGAGAGTATGTATAGCTTGCCTGATAGGCTTGTTTTAAGCCATAGGGATTTCAAACAAGCCCTTTTAGAAACACGCACCAGTTTTATTTTGGAATGTAAAAAGGCTTCGCCCTCTAAAGGGCTGATTTGCGCGGATTTTAATTTGGCGCGAATCATCAAGGTGTATAACCAGTTTGCTACCTGTATTTCTGTGCTCACCGACATGGCGCACTTCAAAGGCTCTTATGAAAATTTGCGCTTTGTTTCTGGGCGCACCAGCAAGCCGGTTTTGTGTAAAGATTTCATCATCACCCCTTTCCAAGTCAAGCTAGCCAGATACATGGGCGCAGATGCGATCTTGCTCATGTTGAGCGCGCTTGAAGATCAAGCATACCAAGAGCTCGCCACTTTAGCGCACTCTTTAAACATGGCAGTGTTGTGCGAAGTGAGCGATGCCAAACAAGTGCAAAGGGCATTGGAGTTAGGCGCGCAAATCATTGGGATCAACAACCGCGATCTGCACACCCTCAAAGTAGATCTAAACACCACACACACTCTGCGCGCTCTCATTCCTGAGGGGCATGTGGTGGTGAGCGAATCGGGCTTTAGCACGCACGCACAAATCAAAGCCCTAGCCTCTAGGGTGCATGGCTTTTTGGTGGGGAGTGCCTTGATGAGCCAACCTGATTTACACCAAGCCTGCGTGCAACTCATCTATGGCGCGCACAAACTCTGCGGGTTAACGCGTTTGAAAGATTCAAAACGCGCCTACAAAGCCCATTTTCTCTATGGGGGCTTGATTTTTGACCCTATCTCACCGCGCTACATCTCCCCCCAAAAAGCCCTTAAATTAGTGCGCAAAACGCCCGGTCTGAAATTCGTAGGAGTTTTTGTAGAAGCGCACACCAGCGTGATCGTCCACACCGCCCAGTTGTTGGGCTTAAGCGCGGTGCAACTCTATGGGGATTACAGCGCGCTTCAAATTAGCCTGCTTAAAACCCTTTTAGACTGCGCCATTTGGCAGGTGCACAGTGTAGACCCCCAAGCGCGCGCCTTAAAGACACCCACTGTGAACGGGGCGGATTTGATTTTGTATGATAGCAAGGGCGCAAAGGCGGGAGGTAATGGGGTGAGCTTTGCTTGGGAACTCTTGGGTGCGCAAAAACAGCCCTTTATGCTAGCAGGGGGGATTGGGGCACATAATCTCAAAGTGGCTTTGGGTGTGGGCGCGCTAGGGCTGGACATCAACTCAGGCGCAGAGAGGTCTCCGGGCAAGAAAAGCAAGCTCAAAATCTTAGAATTATCCCAAATGCTAAGGGAGTATTGAATGCGAGTAGCACAGGCGTATTTTGGAGAATTTGGGGGGGCTTTTGTGCCCGAGTTATTGGTGCCCGCTTTAGAGCAATTAGAAAAAGCCTTTGAGGATTGTTTGAGCGATACAGAGTTTCAAGCTAGTTTTAACGAGCTTTTAAAGGACTTTGTAGGGCGACCCAGCCCGCTAACTTTAGCCAAAAACTTTTGCCCTAATCCTAAGGTCAAAATGTATCTCAAGCGTGAGGACTTAATTCATGGAGGTGCGCACAAGACTAACCAAGCTTTAGGGCAGGCGTTGTTAGCTAAGAAAATGGGCAAACAGCGCGTGATCGCTGAAACCGGAGCCGGACAACATGGAGTTGCCACAGCGATTGCTTGCGCGTTGTTGGGCTTAGAGTGCGTGATTTACATGGGAGAAAAGGACATAGAACGCCAAGAACCTAATGTGTTTCGCATGCGCTTATTGGGCGCACAGGTGGTGGGGGTGAAAAGTGGGAGTGCTAGTTTGAAAGACGCGATCAATGAAGCCTTGAGAGATTGGGCTAGCACTTACACCAATACGCACTACTTGCTAGGCACGGCTGCTGGTCCGCACCCCTACCCGCGCATGGTCAAACACTTTCAAAGCGTGATTGGCGCAGAGGCACGCACACAGATTTTAGAAAAAGAGGGACGATTGCCTCATAGTGTGATCGCGTGTGTGGGCGGGGGCTCCAATGCCATTGGGATTTTTAGCGCGTTTTTGCAGGACAAAAGCGTGCGCTTAGTGGGCGTGGAGCCGGGCGGATTAGGGCTAGATACACACAAACACGGGGCGACTCTGTGTAAGGGCAGTGTGGGGATTTTACATGGGTGTAAAAGTTATATTTTACAAGATGAGCAAGGGCAGATAATAGAGAGTCATAGCATTTCAGCGGGGCTAGATTACCCGGGTGTGGGACCCGAGCATAGCTATTTAAAACAAAGCGGGCGGGCGTGCTATGTGGCTGTGAGCGATAAAGAAGCACTAGAGGCGTTTGTGTCTTTGAGTCGCAGTGAGGGGATTATCCCCGCCCTAGAGAGCGCGCATGCGCTAGCTTACGCTTTTAAATTAGCCCAAAAATGCCAAGAAGAAACCTTGATCATCGTCAACTTGAGCGGACGCGGAGATAAGGATTTAGCCAGCGTGCAGAGGGCTATGAAGGGGATTTGACATGTCTTTGACATTACGCTGGAAAATGATTTTAATTGTGCTAGGGTCTTTGTGCGCTTTAGCTTTGAGTCTCACGCTACTAAGTTACCACATCGAAAGACGGGCTTTCAAAAAGACCATGCGCAACTTCAACGCGAACGCCTTAGTCAAACGCGAATCGGGGATTAAATACAATGTCTTTTTGGTGGTCTTAGGTCTTGGCGAATATTTCGCGCACAATTCTAGACAGGACGCTTTGCGCATGAGCGCTACCTATTTTGAAAAAATCAACGCGGCTAAAGGGCGACTCTACATCATTGCTCTTGAAAAAGACGGCACGCTGATCACCGATAGTATCCACCCAGAGTGGGTGGGTAAAAAGGTGCTAGACTTCAAAAACGCGCGGGGCGATTATTACTTTAAAGAGTTCATGCAACGCGCGTTAGGCGATCCTAAGGGCGGGTTTTACCGCTGCCACCTCAAACGCCCCGCCCCAGAGAGCAAGAGCGAGGACTGCGTGAGCTACGCTTATCACGATCCCACCAGCGATCTAATCGTGGTAGCGGTAAGCTATGTGAGCGCGATTTACAAGACAATGCAAAAGGCAGAAACAAGCGTCTACGCTCTAGCCAGCCGTAACTACTACACCTTGCTATGGGCGGCTTTATTCATCACTTTAGGGATCATTGCCATCGCCTTTGGGTGCAACCACTTTTGGATCGCTAGGCGTTTGAGCGCGCTTGTGGCGGTGGTGCAAAAATTTGCCGCCCAGCAAAAGGATTTAACCAGCCGTATTTACATTAAGGGGCGCGTGCAGGATGAAATTAGTTTGAGCGCGCGGTGTATCAATGAGTTTTTAGAGCATGTCTGCGCCTTTAACAATGAAATCAAGGATTACAGCGCGCAAAGCCATCAGTCTGCTCTAGCCCTAGAAAATGCCATGCATAACACCACGGACGCGATTTTGCAAACCACCCAAACCATCACCCAGATCCGCGATGAGGGGGTTAAACTGTCCTATGATCTAAGCGGGGTGAATAGCAATGTAGAGAGCATGGTGGGTGAGTTGAGCAAGGCTTTGGATTTGTTGGAGCAAAATAAGGGGAGTGTGGTCATGCTATGCCAATCCATTGTAGAGGATGTCGCCAACGAAGCCGATTTGATCACCCAGATCGAATCGTTAAGCTCGAGCACCAATAACGCCAGACATATTTTAGAGAGTATTGACAACATCGCCAAACAAACCAATTTACTAGCCCTCAACGCGGCTATTGAGGCGGCTAGGGCGGGCGAACATGGGCGGGGCTTTGTCGTGGTGGCTGATGAAGTGAGCAATTTAGCCATGCGCACCCAACAAGCCCTAGTAGAGGTCAACGCCACCCTAACGAGCATTGTGCAAAATGTCAAGGGGGTGAGCGAGCAGATGCACCAACAAGCCGCGCGCATTGAGAAAGCGAATGCCTTGAGTACCTCCGTGCAAAAGACTTCTACCAAGACTACAGAGTATTTAGAACAGCTCATCGAGCGCATTAAGGGGGTGAATCTTGTCTTTATCAACTTGGGGCAAAACACCCAAGACATCATCAATAAGGTGATCTCTGTGCAGGGTTCTGCCAGCCACACCTTGAAAAACGCCCAACGCATGCAGACGATCATGCAAGAATCCAAAGACATTGTAGAGCAGATCACCCACAAGACTAAGGACTATAAAACCACCTAAGCTTTTAAACCCCACAGCCCCACCACCCATTAGCCAGCGATAAATAATATTTTCATATATTGAATAATAATTTCCTGATGAAGGAAAAACATGGCGTTGAATTTGCGTTGGAAGATCACTTTGATCATTTGGGGTTCCTTGTGCGTATTGGGTCTTACCCTCACTCTTTTGAGCCACTCTATGGAAAAACAGAGTTTCAAAAAAGCTATCGAAGCCTTTGAGACCAACGCTTTACGCAAGCGCGAAAAGGTGATCCAGCATGATGTTTTCTTGGTTGTCTCAGGGGTTAAGGAGTATTTCACCCAACACCCCAAAGAAGTCGCCTTGCAAATGACCATCGACTATTTCAAAGCGATCAACCACGCCAAGGGGCGCATCTATGTGTTGGTTTTGAATAAAGAGGGGGTTTTGCTCACCGATCACATCCACCCCAATTTAATCGGGCAAAATGTCTTGGGCGCGCAAGATGAGTGCGGGCATTACTACTTCAAGGAATATATCCAAGCTGCCCTAAACAACCCCAAAGGGGGGTTTTATCGCTGCCACTCCAAGAGCGCGGATTTTAAGAATACGGGGAGGGCGGATTCTAAAGATTTAGGGGGCTATGTGAGTTATGCCTACTACGATCCAGTAAGCCAGTTGATCTTTGTAGCCATGAGCTATGTCAATAATATTTATGAGACAATGGAAAAGGCAGAACAACACGCCTACTATGTCGCCGATGCCAATTTCTCTACTTTGTTGTGGATCGCGTTGTTTAGCACTTTGGGCATTATCGCGCTTACCTTTGTGCTCAACCATGTGTGGATCATGCGGCGTTTGGGCGCGTTGGTGGCGGTGGTGCAAAATTTTGCTACCAGTAAAAAGGATCTCACAAGCCGCATTGAGATTAGCGGGCGCGCTCAAGATGAAATTAGCTTGAGCGCTAATTGCATCAACACCTTTTTAGAGCATGTGTGTGCGTTCAATAACGAGATCAAGGACTGCTCCAAACAGAGTCAAAGCTCCGCCTTGCAGCTAGAAAACGCCATGGATCACACCACGGGCATGGTGCAACAAACCGCCCACACCATCACCCAGATTAAAGATGAAGGGGTGAATCTCTCCCACAATCTAGCGCAAGTAACTTCAGGGGTGGAAAATATGGCTGCTGAACTCAGCCAAGCTCTATCCTTGTTAGAAAAGCGCAAGAAAAATGTGAATATCTTGCACCAAACTATTTTGGACAATGTCGCCAACGAAAAGGGGTTGATTAGCCAAATGGAGACACTCACCCAAAGCGCTAATGCCGCCCAAAGCATTTTAGAAACCATCAACGACATCGCCAAACAAACCAATTTATTAGCCCTCAATGCCGCTATTGAAGCCGCGCGCGCGGGTGAACGCGGACGGGGCTTTGCGGTGGTGGCTGATGAAGTGAGCAACTTAGCTGCGTGCACCCAACAAGCCCTAAGCGAAGTCAACGCCACGATTTCCTCCATTGTGCAGAATGTGGAGGCGGTGCGCGAGAAAATGCATGAGCAAACCGCGCGCATTGAAGAATCTAGCGTGTTGAGTGCGAATGTGCAAGAGGGTTCTATTAAAGCCATAGAGTATTTAGAAAAACTCATCGAGCGCATTAAGGACGCGAATTTAGTCTTCATCCATCTAGGGCAGAACACTCAAGACATCATTAACAAGGTGATCTCTGTGCAGGGTTGTGCGAACGAGACTCTGAAAAACGCGCACAGCATGCAAGAGATCATGCGCGCTTCTAAGGCATTAGTCGAACAGATCGCCCAAAAGACAGACGATTATAAGACGACTTGAGCGTTACGCTAGGGTGGAGTGAGAAAAGGCGAACTGGCGCGCGTGGGGGCTAGCTAACCCAATTTGCCCTATCTTTGTCTGCCAAAGCCCAACCGCCCCAAAAACCCTTAAAGCTGCATTCCTCTACATTAGGTGGACTCTATGGGAGTGGAATCTAAGAGTGGATCTATTGCCTGCACATCACGCATGCGCAGAGCGTCTCAATTTAAAGCGATGTGGGTCCATGGCATGCAGGGGCGTGCGCGGGAAGTGAAAGGGCGGTTAGAGTTTGCCTTTTTGTATTATAATGCCCTTTTAGACTAAAAGGAGTTTTCATGGATCGCGCGTTTTTGGGTTTAGATGCGGTGCACGCCCTTTTGCACCGCCGTTTTTCTTCTAAGAGATTTGATCCTAGTTACCACCTCCCCAAAGAGCTACTAGAAACAATCTTAGAGGCAGGTAGGCTAGCCCCTAGTTCTTACAATACCCAACCTTGGGAGTTTTTGATCTTGCAGGGTGCGCGCAAAAACCAACTCTTGCCCCATGTCTATTACAACGACCAGATGGTGCATGACGCTAGCGCGCTGGTGGTAGTGGGCTATATGCACTCTAGCGCGATCAACGCGGGGTATTTGGGTGGGTTTTGCAAGCCTGAGTATCGCGATCGCGTGGTGAATGGGGTGGCTTCTTTGTTTAAAGAACGCTTGCGAGGCGATGGGGCGTTAATTGATGCCTATCTTAAAGAACAATGTTATATCGCTGTGGGGCAGATGTGCTTGAGTGCGGCACTGTTGGGCGTGGACACATGCATCATTGGGGGATTTGACCCAGTGGGGGTGAGCCAAGTCTTGCGCGCACATTGCAACCCGCCCAAGATCGCCTGCTTGATTGCCATGGGCAAAACCACCATGCCAATCACGCGTAAAGCCCGCAAGCCTAAAGAGAGCGCGATCAAGTGGCTATAAGGTGTGGCTGGCTTTTGGGGGGATTGTTACTCTTAACAGGCTGTTCGGATCACAAGTCTAAAGAGCAAAACCAAACTCCCCAAGAGAATAAAACCTCCACCCCCAATCTCCCTAAGGCATGGGAGTTTTGTGATCAAAAATCACAGAGCATGCGTTTTGAGCGCACCCCAGAAGGGCTAAAAATCCAGCCCGCGCCCAATGCGCCCGTGTTATTGGCGTTTTTGAGTTTAGAACCTAAATTCGTGCCCTATAGTGCTTTGCTCAACCACTTAGCTGGCATGTTCAAGGGGGTGCGTTTTGTGGGGGTGCTAGATAGGGCTTATGCGCCTGAGCAAATCCAACACTATGTCAAGGCTTATGCCCCTCAATTCACTCTGCTCAATCCCATTGATGATCCCTCTAGTTTGAAGCTGTTTTTGCAAACTAACACATGGAATTTGCCCTATTTTTTGCTTTACAACCAAGAGGGCGTGTTGCAACAGAGTTACCGCGGGGCGATTGTAGAAGAGATGTTGAGCAAAGATATTCAAGACTTACTACAAAGGTGAGTGGTGTTTAATTTTTTCAAAAAGACTATAGAAAATGTCGCTTCTTTGCTGAAAAACAAGAGTGTGGTCTTTAATAAGGAAGAACTAGAGGAGATTTTGATCGCCTTTGATGTGCAATACGACTTGGTGGAGAGTTTACTAGAACACCTGCCCACCCAGATCAAGCGCAACCATTTAGAAGTCGCTTTGGTGCGTTTCTTACGCAAAGAGAGCTATTATGACAAGGTTACCCTAAAGAATATAGACACTAAGCCCCTTGTGGAGTTGATCGTAGGGGTCAATGGCGCGGGTAAAACCACCACAATCGCCAAACTCGCCCAGCAGTACCTACAACAAAAACAAAGCGTGATCTTAGGCGCGGGAGACACCTTTAGAGCGGCAGCCACTAAACAGTTACAATTATGGGGACAAAGATTGGGTTTAGAAGTGATTAGCGCGGCTTCTAGTAGCGATCCTAGCGCGCTAGCTTACAACACGATTCAAGCTGGAATCGCGCGCGGGGTGGATCGCATTCTCATTGACACGGCAGGACGGCTACACAACCAAACTAATTTGAAGAACGAATTGGTAAAAATTAGCAAGGTTTGCACCAAAGCCCTCAATGGCGCGCCCTATTATAAATTCTTGATCCTAGATGGCACGCAAGGGAGTGCAGCCCTAGAACAGACTAGAGTTTTCCATGAGAGTTTGCAATTAGATGGCGTGATCGTAACTAAATTGGATGGCACGAGCAAGGGGGGGTGTATTTTGAGTATTCTCTACGAATTGCAATTACCCATTATCTATTTGGGTTTGGGCGAGAAAGCCACGGATTTGATTCCCTTTGAGGAACAGGCGTATGTGAAAAACTTGTTAGATGCGATCTATGGCTAAACGCGCGCGTGTCTTTGAGTGCCAACATTGTGGCTTTTCTAGCCCCAAGTGGCTAGGTAAGTGCGCTAATTGCCAAAGCTGGGAGAGTTTTATAGAGATCAGCCCAGCCATACAGCTTAGCAAAGAGATCCCTAGGATACCCCAAAACGCCCTAGTGCCCATCACCCAAGTAGCCCATGAAAATATCAGTTATTTTAGCTCCACACAAAGAGAATTAGACATCGTGTTGGGGGGGGGGGTTGTGCCCGGGGGG
>NZ_QXQQ01000025.1 GCF_003660285.1 Helicobacter labacensis
TCCACCCAGCCTCCTGCTACCCCCCCCATCCAACGATCGCATCACCCCCCCCATTGTCGCCCAAGATGCTTTGAGCGCGGGGATTGTGGCGGTTAAAAGAGGGGATTACCAGGGGGCTTTTAGACTCTTTGCCAAATCCTGCGATCAAGGCAATCCGGCCGGGTGCTTTGCGGTGGGGACAATGTATGAAAATGGTGTGGGAATCCAAACTGACATGGATAAAGCCCAACGCTACTATGAGATGGGTTGTTCTGGGGGGGATGCGAGTGCGTGCGCGAATCTAGCCCAAGTTTATGATTCCAAAAAACAAGCCACTCTAGATGACAAACAAAAAGCCGCCCAACTCTACGCGGTGGGTTGCTCTGGGGGAGATGTGCTGGCGTGCAATAATCTAGGCTGGATGTATGCCAATGGGGTGGGTGTGAATAAGGACTATTTCAAAGCCCTAGATTATTACAAATACGCCTGCGAGCATGGTAGCGATCTGGGGTGTTACAATCTAGGCTTGATGTCCAATGTCAAGAATATTTATGGGATTGACAAAGCGCGTTTGAGCAATGTGGATTTGAATTATTTAGCGTGCAACGCGGGGGATATTCAGGGTTGTGCTAATTTGGGTTGGATTTACGCGCATGGGGCTAAAGGCGTGCCGGTGAATAACTTTTTTGCCGCCAAATACTTTGAAAGGGCTTGTCAAGGGGGGAATTTATCGGGTTGCAATAATTTGGGTGTGATGTACCAAAAGGGTTTAGGTGTGCCCCAAAATGACCAACGCGCCCTAGATCTCTTTTCTTATGTGTGTAATTACGGCTTGCAATCCGGGTGCGACAATTACGGAGTGTTTAAAGAAAAACTCTTGCGCTCCAACCCCAATTACGGGCGACTCTTCATGTCTTTAGAGCGCTAGCCCAAGATCTTAGGCACGATAAAAAACCCTTCTTGAGCACTAGGGGCGTGGCTTAGAATGTCTTGGGCGATGCTGGATTGTAAATGGGGGCTATCCTCTCTTAGGGGTGTGGGGGGTTGTGCTAGGGGAGGGGTGTCCTCTAAGTTTAGATTGTTAAGGGCATCCATGAAAGCTAGAATCTCCTCTAAATGTTCTTGGAGTTGGGGTTCTTGGATTTCTAACATGGATAACTTGGCTAGTCTCTCTAACAAGGGGGTGTCAATGCGCATGAAAATCCTTTTTAGGGCAATTCTAGCATGTCTTAGAGTCAAAAAGAAAGGTTTGTATGCAATTTGTCTATTCTAGCACGCGGGAATTAGACACGCGCGCGCAAGAAAAGTTTAATCTTAGTGCGGAGCTTTTAATGGAAAACGCCGCAATGGCTCTCCAGCGCGCCATTGAAAAACACCCCCCTGCGCGCGTGCTGGTGGTGTGTGGGGGGGGGAGATAATGGGGGGGATGGCTATGCCTTAGCGCGTCGCTTGCAAGGAGGGGTTTATGAGGTGTGTTGTTATGCCCACAAACCCCCTAAAAGTGCGCTCTGTCAGTTGCAATACGATCGCGCACAGCGTGCGGAGGTGCGCATGATTGATAATCTGGAAACTTGTGGGATTGTGATTGATTGTCTCTATGGCTCAGGCTTTAAGGGAGTGCTGAGCGCGCAAGATCAAGAACTAATCGCGCGCTTAAATGCGCTAGAGGGGGTAAAAATTGCCTGCGATGTGCCCAGCGGGATCGATTCACAGGGGCGTATCAGCACTCTAGCTTTTAAAGCCGACACCACCATCAGCATGGGCGCGCTTAAAAGCGCGCTGTTTAGTGATATGGCTAAGGATTTTGTAGGGGAAATTGTGGTGGGGGATTTGGGGGTGGGGCGTGCGCTCTATGAAGAGCCTAACGATCTCTTTTTATTAGAAAAACAAGACTTAATTTTGCCCCTGCGCTCTAAACACAATGTGCACAAGGGCTATTTTGGGCATGTGGGCGTGTGGGTGGGGGCGCACAGCGGGGCGGGCTTTTTAGCCGGGCTGGCTGCGCTCAAGTTTGGGGCGGGTTTAGTAAGTGTGTTGGGTAATAGCGCACTTGCAGAGAACAAACCTTTAGAATTGATGTATGCCCACGATATTCCTTCCCAAGCGAACGCCTTTGTGGTGGGCATGGGTATGGGCACACCTCCGCCATGTCTTGAACAAATGCTAGAGCAAGCCCCCTGCGTGCTGGATGCGGATATGTTTTACCTGCCCCATCTCAAAGAGATTTTAGAGGGTTCTAGCCAACTCGTGCTCACCCCCCACCCTAAGGAGTTTATTGCTCTTTTGCACGCGGTAGACTTTGAAGCGGAATTATCCCAAGTGCTAGAATTGCGCTTGGAGTATTTACGCGCCTTCAGCCAAGCCTACCCCCATATTGTGGTGCTACTAAAGGGGGCTAATTCTTACATCGCCCACCATGGGCAAATTTACATCAACCCCTTAGGCGCGCCCTCTTTGGCTAAGGGGGGGAGTGGAGATGTGCTAGCGGGCATGGTGGCAAGCTTGCTCGCACAGGGTTATAGCCCCTTAGATGCTGCCTTGAATGCGAGTTTAGCGCACGCGCTCATTGGGCGCGCTCACGCCCACTCTTACGCGCTCACGCCTAGTGATTTGATCGCTCATCTTAGCCACAAGGGGGTTTGATGGACGCGCTTGACACACAGACTAGCCAGCTATTGAGCCAAGACGATCACTTACTAGAAATGGAACGCATTGTCTTAGCCGCGATCTTGGAGAATAACCGCTACGAAGAAATGGCTGCCTTACTCAAGCCTGCGGATTTTTTACACCCCGCCCATGGGTTCTTTTTTGAGTTATGCGCCCAGCTCTACCAAGAACACTTGCCCATTAGAGGGAGCGCTATTCTCGAGCAACTCTCTAAAGAGAGCGATCAAGAAAGCTTAATGCGTGTGTTGGCTAGTAAACCCATTGTGCACTTAGAACCCTATGTGGAGGCGATCAAACAGGCTTCTACTAGACGGGCGTTGCTGGATATTTCTATGGAAGTGCGCGAACAATGCCTAGCCCAACGCCCTAGCCCACAAATTTTAGACATGTTAGAGCGCGGACTCTACACACTCTCGATGCGTAATGTGCGCGGGGGTTTTAGAGACGCTAGGGAAGTCGTGATCCACACCATGCAACTCATTGAAGAAGCCAAGTTGCGGGGCAATAGCCAAATGTTAGGCTTGGACACGGGTTTCCACAAACTCAATGAATACAGTGCCGGGTTCCAAAAGGGGGATTTGATTGTGGTGGGGGCACGCCCCTCTATGGGAAAAACTAGCTTTGTGCTCAATATCGCTTACACCACCCTCAAGCACCAACAGGGCGTGGCGTTTTTCAGCATGGAAATGGGCGCGGAGCAATTGATGTTGCGTTTGCTAGCCAACGCGACCAATATCCACCTGCACAATTTGAAACTGGGAAAGTTAGACGATTCCCAGTGGGGGGAATTGACCCGATGCGCCCAAGTCTTGCAAGGCATGCCCCTTTATATCGATGACACTAGCATGCTCACCTTAGAACATGTGCGCTCCAAATTACGCCAACTCAAAGCCCACCACCCCGAAATCAGCATCGCAATTTTAGATTATTTGCAATTGATGTCTAACCACCAGAGCGAACTAGCGCGCCACGCCCAGATCGCTGAGATCTCAAGAGGACTCAAAGTTCTAGCGCGCGAACTAGAAATCCCTATCATTGCTTTGAGCCAACTCAATCGCTCCCTAGAAAGTCGCGAGGATAAACGCCCCATTCTCTCCGATCTCAAAGAGAGCGGGGCAATCGAACAAGATGCCGATCAAGTGCTTTTTCTCTACCGTGATGAGGTTTACAAAAAGCGCGCCCAAAACGACCGCCTAGCTAAATTGCGCAAGGAGGGCAAAGAAGAAGACGCTAAGAAATTAGAAGAGCAATTCAACGCCCAGAAAAAAGCGGATTTTGATGCCAACCACGGCGTAGAGGACGCAGAGATCATCTTAGCTAAAAACCGCAACGGGGATATTGGCACCATTAAAATCGCGTTCAACAAGGCTTACACGCGCTTTGAAGATCGCCTAGACACTCCAAGAGAAGAAAAAAGCACTCACTTAACTCCCCAAAGCACTATATCTGTACTCGATCCTGCCGACCTCTTTTGACTTTCTTCAAACCCTCCCCTTTCCAACTTCCCTTCCTCCAAGGCGCGCGCGAGTGGCTTATGGCACTGGGGATTTTATTCTGTGTGGGGGGTGTGAGTTTGTATGTCAAATACACCCAATACCAACATTTCAAATCTAAAAAACCTGTGAGTGTGCATGCCCAAGTGCGCTTGCAATATAGCAAGCTTGATCCACAGGGGCGATCCTATTTCGTGCTCCAGCTCAAAGATACATGGGGGAATGTCTTTTACACCACCAGTAAAGAAAATCTCAAAGACTTAAGCCACGCCTTTGTGCGCGCCTATGGCGAAATAAGCTCCTCTTGTTCTTTTTTCCAATTCCTCAAATCTTGCTATTTCAACACTTTTTATCTTGCCTTAGAATCCACTAAGGACACTAGATCGCGCTTGCGCGCCTACCTCAACGCCCAACACACGGACGCGCACATGGGCAATTTTTATAACACCCTCTTTTTAGCCGACCCCCTAGATAAATCCACTAGAGAGCTAGCCATGCGTTTAGGGATTAGCCATATCATCGCCATTAGTGGGTTTCATTTGGGGATTTTGGGCGCGTTTTTCTATGGTGTGCTCTTTTTGTGTTATCGTCCCCTCCAACAACGCTACTTCCCCTACCGCAACGCCCATTATGATTTGGGCGTGTGTGTCTTTGTCTTACTTTTTGGCTACCTCATCTTGCTAGGCTTCCAGCCCTCTTTTTTGCGCGCCTTTGTGATGGCTCTGCTAGGCTTTTTGCTCTATTTTTGCGCCCTAGAGGTGCTCAATTTTGCCCTCCTAGGGCTGGGCGCGGGGCTATGCCTTGCCTTTTTTCCAAACTTGCTTGTCAATATTGGCTTTTTACTCTCAGTGTGCGGGGTGTTTTATATCTATCTCTTTCTCAAATATGCCCCTAAACTGCCCGTCCCCCTCTATGCCCTGCTTTTTAATAGTGCGCTCTTTATGTGCATGCTCCCCATTGTGCACGCCTTTTTTACCCCCTTTAGTTTGTACCAACTCAGCGGGATTCTGCTAAGCTTTGTCTTTGTGATCTTTTTCCCCCTAAGTTTGATCTTGCACGCCTTTGGGTGGGGTGGCTTGTTTGACTCTTATCTAGTGCGTGCCCTAGAGTGGCAAATCCCTAGCATCAACTACCACACCCCTAGCTGGTTTCTACTCCCTTATTTGGGGCTTTCTTTGCTAGCCATGCGCTTTAAATACGCCTATGAGGGGCTGTATCTAGTCAGTGGGGGGCTCTTTCTTGTGTTGGCTTGGCGGGTGTTTTAATGAAATTCAGTTATAATAAAGAATTTGAAAATGAGGTAAGAGATGTGGGCTAGGATCAAGCTATTTGGCGAGCTTGTGGCATTAGAGCATACCATTTTTTCTAGTATGTTTATTTTGATCGCCATTGTGGTGGCGAGCGTGCAACGCTATGAAAGTCTGTGGTGTGGGTCTAAGCTTTTATTGCTCTGCTTGTTAGCTTTGCTGGGTGCGCGCAATTTTGCCATGGGCTTTAATCGCCTTGTGGATCGCAAATTTGATTTAGCTAACCCACGCACCCAAAATCGTCCTAGCGTAGATGGGCGCATCCACACTTGGGGGTTGGTGCTCTTTTGTGCGCTCAATGCCCTCCTCTTTGTGGGGGTGAGTTATCTTATCAATTCCCTAGCCTTTGCTCTCTCTTTGCCCTTTTTGGCGATCTTGGGGGGGTATTCTTACATGAAACGCTTTAGCGCGCTAGCCCATGTGATCTTGGGGGTGAGTTTGGGGCTAGCCCCCATTGCGGGCGTGGTGGCGGTGCTAGGATCTGTCCCACTTTGGAGTGTGTTTCTAGCTTTGGGCGTGGTTTTCTGGGTGGCTGGTTTTGATCTGCTCTACTCTTTGCAAGACATGGAGTTTGATCGGCGTGTAGGCTTGCACTCCGTGCCCGCGCGTTTTGGCGCACAAAAAACCCTAGAGTTTTCGCGCTTGTCCCATGTGTTGGCTGTGCTGTGTTGGGGGGGGTTTGTGTGGAGTGCGCATTTAGGGTGGCTTGCCTTTAGCGGGGTGATTGTGTCTATGGGGATTTTGATTTATGAGCAACTCTTAGTGCATAGAGATTTTAAAAACATCCCTAAAGCCTTTTTTGTGTCCAATGGCTATTTGGGAGTGGTGTTTTTTCTCTTTATTGTGCTAGATTCTGGGGTGCGCTTGTATGCCTGAGTTAAACCTAGAGAGTTTTAAAGAGATTTGCCACACACATGGGCATTTCACCCGCTTGGTGCGCTGTGCCATTCCGCTAGAATACGCTCCCTATACCCCTCACTTTGAAGAAGAGTATCTCCAATTAGCCCAAAGTGAGATCGCGCGCCCCTGGGAGGCTTTAAGCCATGGCAAGGATCAAGACGCGATGCTCTTTAAAGCCTTGAGCGATATTTATGAGAAACTCACACGCATTGAGCAGGCTTTAGAGATTAAACAGAGGCATTTTATCCCCCTAGAATCTAAAGCCCTCTTAGAGGTGCTAGGGCATGGAGTCTTGGGCGTGCGCGCGTCCTTGTTTGAGCCCAATCAAGAGTATTATTTGCGCTTTTCTTTGCCTAACGCGCCTTATCGCGTCCTTGCCCTGATCGCGCGCGCCTTTGATGCGGTCATGCTCGAGGTGGTGCGCATGCATGCTAGCCACATTAAAGAGATGGATAGTTATATCGCCGCGCAAGAATTAGCCAGTTTGAAAGGTTTAAAAACATGCAATTAGGATCGAATGAATTTACTTGGATCATTACCGGGGTGGTACTCCTCATTTTCTTATGCCTGATCGCCTATAGTTACATCAAAGATAAAGAGTTTGTCAGCAAAACCAAGCAATTAGAAAAAGCCCTAGACACCATCAACCAAGAGATTTATAAAATCCGCAAGTGGATTCAAGAAAGCCAAATGCAAGCGGAGTTTAACGCCTCTAGCATTGGGGCGAGTGTAAAAAATGAGGTCAATAATAACCTGAATGCGAGTTTGAGCAATCTTTACGCCCATATTAAAGAAATTCAAGACTCCATTCAAAAAGAGCGCGATTATTTAGAGGAAAAGATCATCGTCCTAGAAAACAAGTTTAAGGAATTTGGGCATTTCACGCCCAGCAATGACGACATTGATGAAAAGAAAGTGATCAAAATGTATAAAGAGGGCTGGAGTGTGGATTCCATTGCCAAAGAATTGCGCACGGGCAAGGGCGAAATTGAATTTATCTTAAAACTAGCGGACATGCAATAATGGCACTCTCTAACACCGCCTCAAGACTTTTTGGCAAGTTTGCCCATTGCGCTTTTCCTACTCCCTTGCAAAAACTCATCAACAAGATTTACACCAAACTTTTTAAGATCGACCTAAGCGACTTTGCCCCCCTTGAATCCTATCCCACTCTCAACGCCCTTTTTACTAGAGAACTCAAAAATCCCCGCCCCCTAGATCAAACCCCTCATGCCCTGCTTTGTCCTTGTGATGGCGTGCTTAAAGAGTGCGGACGCGTGCAAGAGGGGCAAGCCTTGCAAATCAAGGGTATGCCCTACTTGGTAGGCGCGCTACTAGGCTCACAACTAGAAAAATCTTATAACTATTTTAATCTCTATCTCTCTCCTAAAGATTACCACCGCTTCCACGCTCCCTGTGATTTGCAGATTATAGAGACGCGCCATTTTTCCGGTTTGCTTTTCCCAGTCAATGAGAGCGCATTACAAAAACACCCCCATTTATTCGTGTGTAATGAGCGCGTGGTGGTGGTCGCACAAGACCCTAGAGGCGCACTGCTTTACTTTGTGGCCGTGGGCGCGCTCAATGTAGGGCAGATTGTCCTAAACTTTGATCCCAATATTCACACCAACGCCCCCACCAACCCCCCCTTAAGTATCAAAGCCTACGATCCTCCCATCGCTCTAGCTAAGGGGGCAGAGTTAGGGCGTTTTGAAATGGGCTCTACTATTGTACTCTTTGTGCGTGGTTGTTCTTTGCCTAAAGAAAGTCTATACCATAAAGCACGTTACGGGGAGTTTTTGGGCGCGTTACACCCTATTGGAGAAGATCATGGATGAGTTGGCTCAAAGCATTAAAACCTTGCTAGAGGATTTAGACGCGCTCTTAGTGGCGCATTTTTATCAAAAAGATGAGATAGTCGCCCTAGCCGACATTGTAGGGGATAGTTTGGAGTTAGCACGCCAAGCTAGCACGCACCCTAAGAATTTGATCGTCTTTTGTGGGGTGGGTTTTATGGGGGAGAGTGTGAAGGTCTTAGCCCCCCATAAGGAGGTGATCATGCCTAAACTCGCGTGTTGCTCCATGGCGCGCATGATCGATTCTAGTTATTTTGATCGCAGCTTAGAGGTGTTAAATAGCTATGGCTTGTTTAATCTCTTGCCCATTACCTACATTAACTCCAGCGCACAGGTCAAGGCGAAAGTGGGCGCATTAGGGGGGCTGGTGTGCACCAGCGCAAACGCCTCTAAGATTTTCACCCACGCGCGCCAAAGGGGGCAAAAAATCTTCTTCTTGCCCGATCGCTGTTTGGGCACAAATCTAGCCCGCCTACATGGCTTAAAAAGCGCGACTTTAGGGGTGGATGACAAGGAGGCAATCATACAGGCCGATGTGATTAATTACAATGGCTTTTGTGCGGTGCACCAACTCTTTAAACCCAGTGATGTGGAGTTTTTTAAGCAAAAATACCCCGGGATTATTATCGTGGTGCATCCAGAGTGCGATCCTAGTGTGGTAGAATTAGCCGATTTTGTGGGCTCAACTAGCCAAATTATCAAATTTGTCCAAAGTTTGCCCCTAGAGCAAAAAGTGGCGGTGGGCACGGAGTTTAACTTCATCCAACGCCTACGCCCCTCCTATCAAGGGGAACAAACCACCTTTGTGCTCTCTAGCACCTTGCCTGAATGCCCGACGATGAATGAAACCACCTTGCAAGACCTCTTTGAGGTGCTCAAAGCCTATAAGAATCATCGCCCCTATAACCGCGTGCAGGTAGACCCCCAAGTGGGCGCGCTAGCTAAAGCCGCCCTAGATCGCATGATGGAGCTCTCATGAAAGACCCCGCTATCTTAGCCTTTTTAGAGGCGTGTTTGCAAGAGGACATCGGCTCGGGCGATCTCTTTGAGAGGCTAGTCCAACCTAAAGAAGTTAAAGCAGTCGTGATTGCCAAGCAAGAGGGCGTATTTTCTGGGTATTTATATGGGGATATGCTCTTAGAGCACATGGGCATTAAGCGGGTGTGGCATACCCAAGATGGCGCGCCGCTCAAGCCTAAAGACACTCTTTTAGAGTTGTGGGGAGATTATGCCCTCTTGCTTAAAATTGAGCGCACTTTGTTAAATCTCTTGCAACACTCTAGCGGGATTGCCACCCACACCGCGTGCTTTGTGGCACTCCTTAAGGGCTTGCCCATCGCGCTTTTAGACACGCGCAAAACCCGCCCGCTTTTAAGGGTGTTTGAAAAGTATTCGGTGCGCAATGGGGGGGCGCAAAACCACCGCCTAGGGCTAGATGATGCGCTCATGCTCAAGGATACCCACTTAGCTCACATTGGCGATCTTAGGGCGTTTATGCAACAAGCGCGCGCGCAAATCCCATGGACGGCTAAGATTGAGATCGAATGTGATAGCGTGGGTATGGCTAAAGAGGTGATGCAAGTAGGCGCGGACATTGTGATGTGCGATAATATGAGCGCGCAGGATATTAAAGAAGTGGTGGCTTACCGCAACGCGCACTATCCTTTGGTGTTGCTAGAGGCAAGTGGGAATATCACCCAAGAGAATATTTTAGAATATGCTCAAAGTGGAGTGGATGCTATTAGTAGCGGGTCGCTCATCCACCAAGCCGTATGGGTGGATATGAGTATGAAGCTTGGATCTTGAGGCGTATTTTCTAAAAACCCTGCAGACAAGCGGGGTTACTTGGGGGATTGGGGATGATGGGGTGTTATTGCCCCCTTGTAGGGGGGTTGTGTGTGCGCTGGATATTTTTGCTCAAAATGTGCATTTTAAGCCTGAGTGGTTGGGCTTTGAGCGCGTGGGTTATAAGGCGATGGTGGTCAATATCTCAGATATGATTGCCATGAACGCCACACCTAAAAGTGCCCTACTAGGGGTGAGTTTGGATAGGCGCATGGATAAAAGCGCAATCCGTGCTTTAGTAACCGGGCTCAAGCGCGCATGTAAGGAGTTTCATATCCGCATTATCGGAGGGGATACCATTGTGGGCGACTCTTTGCATTTGAGTATCACCATGCTAGGCACAACACGCAAACCCTTAAGCCGTAAGGGCGCGCGCTTGGGGGATTACATCGCACACACGGGCACGCTAGGGCAGAGTTATAAAGCCCTTTGTGCCCTACTCAGGGGGGGCAAACCCAGTCCCAAATCTAAGTTTTTCACCCCGCGCTTAAAACATGCGCGCTTTATTGCTCAAGCGCGCACATTCTTACACGCCGGGCTAGATATTTCTGATGGAGTGCTTGCTGAGTGCAACCGCTTATCTGAGTGTAACCACCTAGCTTTTAAGCTGTATAAGCCCTATGAGCGCGCCTTTAAAAGTGGCGAGGAGTATGAAATGTTGTTTTGCTTTGCTAAAAGAGACTATCTAGCCCTCTTGCGCCGTGCGCGTGCGCATCGGGTGCGCTTAAATCTCATCGGCAAGGTGTGTAGGGGACAATCACGCTACAGGGCATTAGTGTGGCACAAGAATTAGTGCGCGCTGGTTTGGCGATCTTGATTTTTTTAACTCTCTTGCAGGCTAATCCTATGCCCAACAAAGAAGCCCTAGAACCTTGCAAGGAGCAAAAAGAAAAATATTCAGGGGTTGGCGCAACCATAGCTTCTTACCAGCACAGACCCATGGTTATTGCGCTTTTACAAGGCGGACCCGCGCAAAAAGCCGGGCTTAAGTCTGGGGATGTGATCCTTAAGGTCAATGGGCAGGATACTTGGGATGTAGATATCTACGATGTAACTGCGCGCATTAGAGGCAAGCCATTTAGCGTGGTAGTGCTCACCATTAAGCGCGATGCACCACATGGACTTTACAAGACTTTAGACATTAAAATAGTGCGCCAAATGGTTACACTGGGGTTTTTAGGCAAAGAAAACAACACACCAAAGCATAAATCATGTTACCGTGCGCAGGTGTGGCATGGGAGTTAAAGCTGTTGTAAAATCATGGAGTTTTAGATAGAATGGCGGGATTTAGAATTAGGGGCAGTGATGAATAAGTTTTTCATGGCAGGGGTGGTTTCGTCCGTATTGAGTATTTTTTTGGTGGTGAACGCGCTGGATGCCAGCCAAGCTGAGAGTCCGCCCAATCTCAAAAAAAGCCACAAACCCACGACTCAAGAACGCCTGAACGCCTTAAAGAAATTTGCCAGCGTGGTGGAGCAGATTGAACACTACTATGTAGATGAGGTGAGCATTAATGACATTGTGGACAAAGCCATCGATGGCTTGATGAGTAATTTAGATGCGCACTCCTCTTATCTCACCCCCAAGAAGTTTAGGGATTTTAGAGCCCAAACTGAGGGCGAATTTGGCGGGCTTGGAATCACTGTGGGGATTCGCGATGGCGCGCTCACCGTGATCGCTCCCCTAGATGACACCCCTGCCTTTAGAGCCGGGATCAAGGCGGGCGATGTGATCTTAAAGATCAACTCTGAGAGCACTTTGAACATGACCATTGATAACGCCGTGAACTTGATGCGCGGTAAGCCTAAAACTCCCATTGAGCTCACCATTGTGCGCAAATCTGAGAGCAAGCCCTTAGTGATAAAAATGTTGCGCGACATTATCAAAATTAAATCCGTGCATGCCAAGAAGATCGAGGGCACGGATTATCTCTATGTGCGGGTCAATTCCTTCGATCGCAATGTGGTTAAGGGCGTGCTCACAGAGCTTAAGAAAGTGCCCAAATTAGAGGGCATTGTGCTAGATTTACGCTCTAATCCGGGCGGATTGCTCAACCAAGCTATCGATCTCTCCAATCTCTTTATTAAACAGGGCTTGATCGTTTCGCAAAAGGGGCGCATCAAATCTGAGGACATCGCTTACCGTGCCACTGGGCGCGCGCCTTACGCGCACTTACCCATTGCTGTCTTAGTCAATGGGGGCACAGCCAGCGCGAGCGAGATTGTCTCAGGGGCTTTGCAGGATCACAAACGCGCCATTGTGATTGGTGAAGACACCTTTGGCAAGGGTAGTGTGCAAACCACTTTTCCGGTGGGTAGGGAAGAAGCCATCAAGATCACCATCGCGCGCTACTACTTGCCCAGTGGGCGCACGATCCAAGCTGTGGGAATCAAGCCCGACATTGTGATTCACCCCGGGAGTGTGCCCCAAGATGAAAGCAAGTTTAATATCAAAGAGGCAGATTTAAAACACCACTTGGAGCAAGAACTCAAGGAGTTGGATCACAAAAAAGAACCCAAGACGCAGAACAATAAG
Organism: Helicobacter labacensis; assembly: GCF_003660285.1. Taxonomy (GTDB): domain Bacteria; phylum Campylobacterota; class Campylobacteria; order Campylobacterales; family Helicobacteraceae; genus Helicobacter; species Helicobacter labacensis. The sequence goes on from NZ_QXQQ01000025.1 coordinate 12,583, forward strand.
GGAGAAAAACCCATCACAGCTAAGGACATCAACGCAGACATCCAACTCAAAGTTGCTATTGACACCTTGAGAGTGTGGGACATCATCATGGCATCTAAAGAGATTGGCAAGTAGGGGGTTATTTGCGTTTTCTCTTAGGGCTTGTGCTGTGCCTTTGCTGTTTGGTGCGCGCAGATGCGCCAGAAGCTAAGAGCAAGGTTATTTATCTCAAAGTGCTCAACGCTCAAGAGTTAGACGCACAACGCTTTTATGTCGGACAGGTGTTTAGCGTGCAATACCAGATCCTGCTCTTTTCTCAAGCTAAGTTTTTGGGCGCAGAGTTAGCGCAAACCCCCAAACAACTCAAACGACTCAATTTTACCCCATCATGGACAGCGGATGCCAATGGGAATTTGAAAGCCACTTATACCTACAAGGTAGTGGGGACGCACGCGGTGGTTCCAGGTTTGAAGGTGGGGGCATTTGTAGAAGATCAAGGCTACTTAGACACAGCCACAACCCCTCCCATTCCTTTGAATGTGTTGGATCTATCCACACATGCGGGCTATGTGGGCGTGGTGGCGCAGGATTTTAGTGTGGTGGGCTACAAGAGCAAGGAATACGACAGCACGCATAATATTGTGGTCTTTGAGGTGAGGGCTAAGGGGGCTAATTTGGAGGATTTAAAAGTTGCTGGGGGGATAAAGCAGGGCTTTGAGAGCGCGCACTTTGCTCCGGATAACGCGCACGGGATTTATTACTGCATCGTGCCTAAGAGTTGGCGCGAGTTATCTTTCAATTATTTTTCTTTGCAGAACGCGCAATTTCAAGAGGTGCATTTCAATATCACCCCTATGGAAGAAACCATTAGCACCCAAAGCAACCTCAAACCCAAAAATAATTTTCTCCTATTTTCCAATTTTGTGGCGCTATTTTTCATTTTATTGGCTCTAGTATTGTCCTTTCTCACTCCCTATAAGAAAAGCGCGTTAGGAGTGGCTGGGGCGTTGGTGGGGGTGTTGTTATGGAATGTTTTTTTCACTTACCGGAGTGGGATTCTCTTGGCTAATAAGGAGATCAAGATCTTACCCACAGAGAATTCAACCTTATTAGAAATTTCTAAGGGTGCTTTGAAAGTGGAGATCATCGGCGCGCATGGGGGGTATTATAAGATTATGACTGCAGATGAAAAAATCGGTTGGGTGAAAAAAAGCGATGTGGAGTAGATTGCGTGGGGTATATGCCCTCTTGGTGGTTGGCTTGGGGCTGGGATTTATTATTTTGATGAATTTTTTGACGCGCAAGCACAATAATTGCCGCGCCACGCGCAAGTGGTGTCGCTCGTTTTTTTGGTTCATGGGCGCGCCTTTGGAGAGGGTGGGGGAGTTTGACCCTAGCGCGACCCTCATTGTGTTAAACCACCAAAGCATCATTGACATCGTTTGCCTGGAAGCCTACCATCCCCAAAATATCTGCTGGATCGCTAAAAAAGAGTTAGGGGAGCTCCCCTACTATGGCTACGCGCTCAAAACCCCGCAGATGATCTTAATCGATCGCCAAGACAAAAAGGGGCTAGCCCATCTCTTGAAAATGGCAAGAGAAAAATTAAACCAACAACGCCCCCTAGTGATTTTCCCAGAGGGCACAAGGGGACGGGGGGAGGAAAAATTTTTGCCTTTCAAGCCGGGAGCTAAGATTTTAGCCGAACGATTCAAGCTCAAGATTCAACCCATTGTGCTCATCAACACCCGCCAAATTCTCAGCACAAAACCTCTAGAGTCACACCGCGCGCGCATGCGCATGGTGCTTTTGCAAGCTTTTGAGCCGGATTTTAACACGGATTGGTATTTGCATTTAGAAACGCTAATGCATGACACCTATTTGCAACATTACCAGGAATTGCGCAAAAAGGCTTGAGTTTTTCTGCAAAACATGTTAGAATGGGGACTTTTGGGGTGTTAGCTCAGTTTGGGAGAGCGCAACGCTGGCAGCGTTGAGGTCAGGGGTTCGAGCCCCCTACACTCCACCATCTATATAAATTAAGTCCTCTCACAAATGCAAATTTGGCGCGAAGGATTGCGCCATACCCAGCTTACATTCCATCTAGGCGAACAAAAACACTGGCTTTGCCTACCCCCTTGCAAACAACGCCCATTTTTTATTCTCAAGAGTCTAAGAAATCTCTTCACGATCCTCTCCAATGACCAAAGACGCGCTGGTTGAGCAGAATGCTTGCAAGGTAAAAAGAATGGACTCTAGGAAAACCACAACGATCTTATCCGTAACCCCAAAAAAGCGGTGAGTATCCAACGCGTGGGCACAACCACAGAAAGTATACAAGTGGCCACCACCAATGAGGTCGCAAAGCGTATTCTCAAAAAATCGTTGCTTCCCTCCAAAAAAAACATCGCGATGAGCCACAACCACAGGAAATGTTCAAGTTTAGATAACTAATCTATCTCTATGGTCAATATTGGCAAAAAAACGCTCAAGAAAGCAAAAGACCTGCCCATCCCGCGTATGGAGAGCTTCCTCTATGGGGAATTTTGTAAATCTGCGTATGCAATACCCTAGGGAATGGGGTGACAAAGCCGCTAAAATCCCAATCCCAAGTGGGCTTTGTCCCGCTTACGGGTTTAGGCTCTAGGCATTGTGGCCTTTTTGCTAAAAAGAGGAAATGCCCAACATGAAAAGGACACTACTAAACACACCTGTTTCACAAAGCAACTATTGCGCATCAAAACTCCCTGCAGATAAGCTGTGGGGCAAGGCTATTAAAACCAACTGACAGCACTCTAAAATCAACACCAAACAAACCAGGCGAGCCTAAATGCGCAAACAATGGGTAAAATACGCATATCCAGTTTAAAAACAGCCAAATTATGTAGAAAAAATAAGTGGTCAAGTAGGATTAACCTCCTGCAACACCGCCCAGCCTCCATAAGTTAGAATCAACCCCACACTAGAACTAGCCAAGACATTCGCCCCAAAGACAAACAAGCTACCCAGTCCTTGTAGGCTTGACATACTCCCTAGATATTAGCAAGCTTACGCCAACGCTAGCCAACTATCCCCATAGTTTAGTTTCGCGGGCTTTACGGGGCGGTTGTAACACGAAATGCCATCTTTAAGAATTATGCGTGTTTCTTTTTGGTTTTTTCCTATGTAGGTAGCCGGCTTACTTCGAATTTAAGTGGGATCAAAAACCTCGTTGATGTCTAAACAGGCAATTCTCATCACTTGACTTTGTTGCACACCAAAACGGGCGCACTCTAGTCTCTTAACAAACACTAACAACACTCACACCCCACAGCACATGGTTTGCTCATGGTTTAATAACCACGCCTTGATCTCCACCCCGCCTCCATAACCTCCCAGCGCGCCATTAGCGCGTACCACGCGATGACAAGGGATCACAATAGGGCAGGGGTTGGCATGGTTGGCATGACCTAGCGCGCGGTAAGCCTTAGGGTTGTTAATGGCTTGGGCGATGTCTTTGTAACTGCGCACTTGCGCGTAGGGGATGGCTTGTAGTGCCTGCCAAACTTGTTTTTGAAAAGATGAGCCCATAAGCTCTAAGGGTAAGTCAAAGTCATAAAGAGTGCCCTTAAAATAATTCTCTAGAGCATTGATCACAGCACGCATGGTTTTTGTAGGGGGGTCGTTTTTGCCTAAAGTGTGTGTAAAGTCTATGGTTTGCAAGCCCAGCGCGCTGGTGCGTAGGCACAAATAGGGCAGGGGGAAACTCTTGGGGGTTTTAAAAAAGTGTTGGCAAGTCATAGCCCCATTTTATAAGGGTTTAAAATGTTATTAGGATCAAAAGCCTTTTTGATATTTCTAAAAAGCTCCATCTCTTGTGGGCTAAAAGCCAAGGGCATAAATTTAGCCTTAGACAAGCCAATGCCATGTTCTCCGCTAAGTGTCCCCTCCAAGGCGATTGCGCATTTAAAAATCTCCTCCATCGCCTCTTGCCCTTTTTCTAGCTGTGTGGCGGGGTCTTCAAGCATGATATTGACATGCACATTGCCATCGCCAGTGTGCCCAAAACAAGGAATGGGTAAGTTATAAGCTTGGCTAATTTCTCCCACCTTTTTTAAAAGAGCAGGCAGACTAGCCCTAGGCACGGTCACATCTTCATTGAGCTTTTTCTTGCCATAGATGCTAATGCTCTGAGAGGCGTTGCGGCGCGCAAACCATAAATCCTCTTCTTGTTGGCTATTTTGGGCGATGCGAAAGTCTATGCACCCATTGTCTCTAAAGTGTTTTTCAATCTGATCTAATTGCCATGTAATCTGCTCGACCACACTCCCATCTACTTGGGTGATGAGAATTGCGCCCGCATCCACAGGCAAGCCCTTAGAAAAGCGTTGTTCCACCGCTCTAATGCTCAAATTGTCTAAAAACTCCATCGCCACGGGGGTAACCCCGCTAGCCATGCTCTTATACACCGCCTCCATCGCCTCTTCAATGGTGGCAAACACCCCCATCGCTGATTGTTTAAGTTTGGGTTTGGCTAGAAGTTTTAAAGTGATCTCTGTGATCACCGCCAAACAGCCCTCAGAAGCTATTAAAATCCCAGCCACATTAAACCCAGCGACATCTTTGATCGTCTTTTTGCCCGCTCTAATCACATCCCCATTAGGCAAGATCGCACGCAAAGCCATCACATAATCTTTCGTGATGCCATACTTAGCCGCGCGCATCCCTCCAGCATTTTCGCTCACATTGCCCCCCAAAGTGCTTTGATCTTGGCTGGCCGGATCGGGGGGGTAAAACAACCCTCTTTTTTCTACCTCATTTTGAAAATGCTTGTTGATCACCCCGGGCTGGACGCGTGCGATGAGATTTTTTGTATCAATCTCTAAAATGCGATCAAAATGCTTCTCTAAACTTAAGATGAGCCCCCCATGCGCGCTCAAAGCCCCCCCCGTAAAGCCACTCCCCGCCCCCCGGGGCACAATGATAATTTTATGTTCATTGCAATAAGCCAAAATTTGGCGCACATCTTCTTCATTTCTAGGAAAGATCACCCCATCGGGCAGGTGGCGCTCCCTAGTGGCATCATAGGCATAGGCTTGCAGGTGCGCGGGGTCTGTATAGAAATTTTCAACCCCCACAAGCTGGCTTAAATACTGGGCGTGGGTGGCTTCTAGCATGCTCACTCCTTATGTTGGCGTTGTTCTTTTTCTAGGCGTTTCTCTGCCTCCTTGGCGCGTTTCTCTGCCTCCTTAGCCGCCTTTTTCTTGGCGCGCTCTTCTGCTCTTTGTGCCTTGAGTTGTGCTTTAAGAGCTCTTTTCTCTTCGATGGCCTCTTGTTTCTTCTTTTTCTGGCTAGAAGCGTCTAGAGCTTTCTCTTCTTGGCGTTCTTGTTTGGATTCTTCGACCACGCCAAGACTATCCTCTTCAAGTTCTTTTTTTAGCTCCTGTTTCAAGACCTCTTTATCTTTGGCACTTTTGGCATGCTTGATGTCCTCTTTAAATTCCAGCCTATCCTCTTTCTTGCGCGCTTTCTCTAGTTTCTTTTGGGCTTCTTGTTTTAATAGATTGTCATAGAAAGAAAAGTAATGTTTAGCCTTACCCCCGCCAAACATCTTCCCAAGAGTGCCTTTATCGACACCCTCCACGCGCGAGTAAAAGGGGGTGCTGCTACGCGTGGCTTCAGAGGTATCTATGGGCGTGCTCTCTAGCACGGCAAAGCTTTGGCAGTCTAAAATATTTAGGTGTTCTGTACTGACAATGTAGAGCAAACCCGCGCTGTAAATGTCGCAAGCCTTTCTCAAATTGCGCGCCCCGGGGTCAAAGCCATTTAGAAAGGTAACTAAGAGATCGGAATTGATAAAAGTGGTGTCAGGGTATTTGTCTTTAATTTGTTCGTATAAAGACGCGTTGGGGGCGATGAGAAAAGCTTGGTGGTTAAACTCCCTAAAGATAGCCAAATAGCCTTTTTTGGGAGTCATGCGGGGGGTGGGCAGATGGGGCTGTTTCATCACGCTATAGGGGCCGTATTTGCCAATAGCCACCCCCTCATGCACACGCACCACCTCCACTTGTGCGGCGATCACATTGTAATCAGTGAGTTGTGCCAAAATATACCCGCTCTCACCCACTTTTAAATCGTAGGCTTGGAAACGCACTAACTTTTTCGTGCTATCCACCGCGTCAATATTGATCTTGAGCACCGCGTTCCAATCATGCGCCCCCAACGCGCTCAACAAAAGCCACAGCGCGATACCTAAATGTCTAATCACGACCATCCTTTATTTTTTCAGCACTCCAATGGAGCGCATAACCTAAACCTAAGGTTTTAGGGATACGCGTGTCTGCTACAAAACTGCGCGCCTCCTTGCGCGGGATATGCATAAGCTCGATACACTCCCCCTCCACCCCACCTCCTGCGTGGCGTTGGTGGGCTTGGGTGATGCGCGCAAAAAACATACTCTGCTTGCTCCCGCTGATCCCAGTGGCTGAGTGGAACACCCCTATGGGTTCTAACATGCTAGGTGTGATCGCATACCCACACTCCTCTAGCACTTCCTCACAGGCGATTTGTTCCACACTCTTACCGGGTTTATCCACAAGCCCCGCGCACAATTCATACATGTAGCCATCTATCTTCTCTCCCCTGTATAGACACGCGCTCACATAGACAGCGGGCCTAAATTGTTTTACCACCACATAATGCTGTGTTTCTGTGTGGTAGAGTAACACCGCCACGCTGTCATGCACTCTAATCATGTCCCAGCGTTTGGAAATGCCATTTTCCTCATAGAGAATCGTCTGGGGTTGGATATAGGGCGAGCGCGCGCACTCTATGATCTGAATGCTAGAATAACGCACCATCAGTAAGTGATCTTGAGCGTTTCTTGTTGGGCGTATTCAAAGGATTGCATGTCCTTGATAGCATGTTGGTAGGGACGGATATAGCGTTCAAAGCGTTCCTTATCCTGCCCATTGAGTTGGTTTTTAGCCGTGCGGATACGCCCTAGCGGATCGATGGGGCGATCGTTTTTATACACCCCAAAGTGCAAATGTGGTCCTGTGCTCAAACCTGTGCTACCCACCTTCCCAATCACCTGCCCTCGTTTGACATAGCTATGCACCTTGAGTCCGGGAGTAAAGGCACTCAAATGGGCGTAGAGTAAGCGCAATTCCTTGCCGTATTTGATCTCAATGGTTCTGCCATAGCCCCCTTTATAGCCCATGAAAATGACATGCCCTTCGGTGGCAGCGCGCACACTAGCACCAAGCTTTGCGGCTAAATCCACGCCATAATGGGGGCGCATTTCTTTTAAGATGGGATGCATGCGCCCATGGGAAAACTTAGAAGAGATTCTAGAGTAGTGCACGGGTTTTTCCAAGAAAAACTCCATAACCTCCTTACCCTGCGCGTCATAATACTTGCCCTCATAGGCAAAAATAAAATGGGGTCTGCGGCTGGTTTCTAGCATACCCGCTTGGATACTAGGAAAACCAAAGGGGCGATCTAGGCGGTGCTTGTGCGTGTAGATCGCTATGAGCTGATCGCCCTTGAGAACGCGTTTAAAATTGACGGTTTTTTTATAAATATCCATGAACTCTTGGGCGAGCCTAGCATTCCCTGTTGCCTTGAGAATGTCCCGGTAGGGGGATTTTTGCACCCTTAAACTCAAGGTCTTTTGCACACTACTAAAGACAATGGGAATGAAGTCTATGTGGTAATGATCCTCTTGCTTGAAGACACGCAATTGCACAGCTTCACTCACCGGAATCAAAGCCTGTAACAACACGCCTTGATCATCTCTTAGAGTGTAATAGGGCACACCAGCGCGAATCTCTGCTCCCAACTCTTTATCTTGGAGCGTGAGATTGTAGTAAACTTTCGCATCGATCTTGTTTTTATTCAAAAAGCCCAATAAAGTCGCCCCCTTATCCCATACCAAGCGTTCTCCAACCGCGCCATAGCCACAAACCATGCACGCTACCCAAAGTCCAATCAAACGAATCATAACTCTCCTTACAAGCGCATAAACGCGCATTATAGTCTATAATAGCTTATACAAAATCTATTCCCCAAGGAGACATTGGTGAAAAACTCCACTTTGGAATTGTGGCTAGTGCCCACTCTTGTGTTTTTAACCTTTTGTAGCGTGTTGTTTTTTTTGCTCCTCTTTGCCTTTAAAGTTCCACACAGTAGCTTCCAAGACATAGGGGAGAAGAAACGCCCGGCCACAGCGACCGAATTGCGCAAAGAATTAGAAAAGCGCATGCAATGACTTTAATTTTTGCGCGCTTAGCCGATATGGCATAAAATTTTCTGAAAGGACTCCCATGGTTAAGTCTGTAGGTAGCCACACCTCGTTTAACTCTTTTTCTCATGTCAATGGCGCGCGCGCTTCCCATGAGAGTGCCAAGCAATCCCATGTGCAACAAGCCACTAGCACGGATAAGGTCGCCCAGATCAAAAAGGCGTTGGAAGCGGGCGATTATAAGGTGAATTTGGAGAAGACTTCCCATAAAATGGCACAGAGTTTGCTTGGCTAGGGCGATACTGACACTCTAGCGATTCCTAGGCGGTCGGTATGAGATCGCATTAGGAGATCGCATGCTTTCCTCTTATCTCCAACAATCCCTAGAGGATTTGCAAGTTTTAATTGATTTGACTTTACAAGACCTTGAAGATGTCAAGTTTGCCAAACACGAGGCGATCTTTGCGCGCAACACCCAAAAACAAGAACGGGTAAAGTCTTTTGAAAATTGTAAAGCCCTTTTCGATCAGGGCATGCTCGAGCTCATTGAAAACAACCCGGGCAAGCCCCTCAATGAGCTTTTAGACCCTGAAGGCAATGCGTGTTTAAAAGAGATGCGCGCGCACTTGGAGCGTCTTAAAGAGCTCAATGCCGATTACGCGCGGGTGGTGTTTGCCATCTCAGAGTTTTATTCCTCTTTGATGCAACAAATTGTGCCTCATGAGAGTGTGGGCTATTACAACCAGCGCACTGTGGGCAGTAGCTTTTTACAGGTGCAAGCCTAAAGGATTAGCATGGGCGGTATTCTCTCTTCTCTTAACACTTCTTACACCGGCTTGCAAGCCCATCAGGTGATGGTGGATGTTACGGGCAACAATATTTCTAATGCCAATGATGAGTTTTACAGCCGCCAACGCGTGATCGCACGCCCCCAAAGTAGCCTTGCCTACACCGATCGCAATGTGAATATGGGCGTGAATGTAGAGAGCATCCAACGCGTGCATGACGAATTTGTCTTTGCGCGCTATGCTAGAGCCAATCAAGAACACGCCTTTTATAGCACCCAGTTTGACAATTTGCGCGAGGCCTCTTCGTATTTTCCGGATATGGGTGAGGTGGGGATTCAAAACGATTTGCAAAATTATTTCAACGCGTGGAAGGATTTAGCTAAAAACGCCAAAGACCCCGCCACCAAACAAGCTCTAGTGCAAAAAACCCAAACCCTCACGCGCAATATCCAAGACACACGCGCGCGTTTGGTGGCTTTACAATACAAGGCAAGCCAAGAATTAGTTAGCTCAGTTAAGGAGGTTAATCGTATCGGCGCAGAGATCGCCAATATCAACAGACATCTTAAAGAAATGGAAGATCCTAAAACTCTCAAGCAGGCTAATGAATTGCGCGACAAAAGGGACGCGTTAGAGTTTCGCCTCAAAGAGCTTATTGGGGGGAATGTGTCTAAAATGCATGTACAAACCAATTCGGCTAATGACATCAAGGTAGCAGACTTTGATGATGGCTATGTTTTCAATGTAGCCTATGGTTTTAATATTGTAGATGGGGCGATCTTTCACCCCCTCGTGGTGGATAATAGCGACAATAAAGATCATCTCGCCCAAATCTACTTTCAGGGCGATGATTTTAAGACGATCAATATCACCGATAAGATCAATCAGGGCAAGGTAGGCGCGCTCATGGGTATTTATAATGACGGCTCACATGGCACCATCAAGGGCAAATTACAAAATTACATAGACACGCTAGACACCTTTGCTAAGGGCTTGATCGAATCTACAAATGCGATCTATGCCCAAAGTGCCGCCCATAGCATTGAGGGTAAGATTGTAGAATTTGACGATCGCACCGCGCTTAAAGACACCAATTACAATATCAAAGAAGGGAGCTTTGATGTGGTGGCTTATAACACAGATGGCAAAGTGTTGGCTAAAAAAACGATTCATATTACCCCCATCACCACTATGCAAGATGTGATCGCCCAAATCAACGCCAACACGGACGACAACCGCGACAACAACACCATGAATGACTTTGACGATTATTTTAGTGCGCATTTTGACAACAAGGCAAAACAATTTAGCATCCAAGCCAAAAACCCCTCTCAAGGGCTTTTTGTTTCGATCAAGGATCACGGGAGTAATTTCACCGGGGCACTAGGGCTCAACACCTTTTTTGAGGGCGATAGCGCGCGCAATATTACAATCAATGACACCTATAAAAAAGAGCCCACCGCCTTGCGCCCTTGGCTTGCCCCTATCAATGGGAATTTTGATGTGGCTAACATGATGCAACAACTCCAATACGACAAGGTGGATTTTTACCAAAATAAACTCCAAAATAACACCCCCATGACAATTGAGGAATACTACCAATTTCTAGCCGGCACAATCCACACACAAGCTGAGAAATCCCAACGCACTTTGGAGAGCAAGCAAGCCATCTTGGGTGTGGTAAAGAAGGAACACGAGGCGATTTCTGGGGTGAATAATGATGAGGAGATGGTCAATCTCATTAAATATCAGGGGGGTTATGCCGCCAATGCCAAAGTGATCACCGCCATCGATCGCATGATTGAAACGCTTTTGAGTATGAAGCAATAGACTAGGACTTCTACGAAGTCTTAAAATGTCTAGATCAAGCGCGCTAGAGATCGGCAAGGCAGTTAAATAGGGGTTAAAGAAAGAGTATGTCTGTAAAATATGTCAATGGCAATATTATGAAAGCCAACACAAATAACCATTTTGATGAATACTTCACCAAAGCAGAGATCGCTAGAGAGCTTGTTTCAAGGGCTCAAGCCATCATCGCCAACTATGAAGATCTCAACAAATACACATGGCTAGAGCCTAGTGTGGGGGATGGGTGTTTTTACAATCTCTTGCCCGATCCTAAAATTGGCATTGACATCAAAGCAAACTCCCCAGAGATTTTACAGATGGATTATTTGGATTTCAAATTGCCCAACTCTCCCCTCATTGTCATTGGCAACCCTCCTTTTGGGCACCGGGGGGTGCTGGCATTGGAATTCATCAAACACTCTAGGGGGGCAGATTTTGTTTGCTTTATCTTGCCCATGTTTTTCCAAAGTCTTGGCAAGGGCTCGGCGCGTTATCGGGTGCAAGATTTTCACTTATTGCATGAAGAAAGCCTGCCAAAAAACGCCTTTTATCTTGGGAATGGCAGGGAAAAAGATGTCAAATGTTGTTTTCAGGTCTGGAGCAAGAATCATAGAAATTCTCAAAACGAATTTAGTTGGTATGCCCAAAAAGAAAAAGCAGAACCCTATAGCGGGCTTGTCAAAGTGGTAACCGTCTCGCTCGCTAGAAATAGGGAATGTGGCAAGGAGTGGATTTTTCATAAGAAGGCTGATTTTTATCTCTCTAGCACCTTTTTTAAGAGCAATGCAGTGGTGCGTGATTTTGCCCAAGTCAAATACAAAAGCGGGATTGCTATCATTTATGCGCAAAACGCCCCTAAGGATAAGCTAGACGCTCTTTTTTTAAACGCTAATTGGAATCTCTACAGCTCGTTAGCCACCAATGGATGTCGCCACATCGGCAAGTCGCATATCTTTAAATTATTGCAAGATGGGGGATTTTAATGGATTGTGAAGACATCTTAGAAGATTTGATCACGCAAAAACATACAGAAATCAAGGGCAAACAAGAAAGGGGGAAGTTTGATAAAATCTTGCAATTTGAGGGGAATGCCATGGGGCAGGTGGGGGAAAAGTTTGTTAAGGAGGTGTTTAGGGTTTTAAGGCTACCCCTAGAAAACCTAGATAAAGAGGTGATCCATGACGAATTCGATCTTTTATCTGGTGGCAAAAAAATAGAGATCAAGACGGCTAGGAAAGGGCTCAATCATAACACTTTCCAATTTAATGGAATTAATCCCATATACAACTACGATTACATTATTTTAATTGGGATCACCCCCCAAAGCGCGCACTACTATATTGTAGATAAAAAACAAGATTACCGCTACGATCATAAGTCGCGCAAACATTTGGTTCGTATCCACAGCAAGGAAAAACAATTGGTAGCCATGAACCCGGGCAATCAAACTAATTACAAGCTCACTCTAACTTTAGAGGAATTAAAGCCTATCAGCCGTTTCAAAGAAGCGTTACGGGCGATCTTCACCCCACTATGAGCATAACTATGAGCATACTAGGTTTTTAAAAACGCCAGTAGTCTCATCTACT
>NZ_QXQQ01000026.1 GCF_003660285.1 Helicobacter labacensis
CCAGCCCCCCCCCAAAAACGCTTTAAGGTGGTCGTAGACGCTGGGCATGGCGGGCATGATTGTGGGGCACGCGGAGTCAATGGGACTTGCGAAAAGTGGATCGTGCTAGCCGTAGCAAAATTCCTAGAACAAGAATTGCAAAAACGCCACTACATCGTGTTCATGACGCGCAAGAACGACTCGTATATCAACCTCAAAGATCGCACCGAATTTGCCAACGCCAAAAACGCCGATCTCTTCATCTCCATCCATGCCAACTCCATCCCTAAGAACTCCCCTACCAATCCTCAAGGGGTGGAAACCTATTTTCTTTCCACCGCTAGAAGTGAGCGTGCGCGCAAAGTCGCCGAGCAAGAAAACCAAGACGATGTGAAGGTTATGGACTATTTCTCCAAACTCTCTTTTTTAAATTCGCTCAATTCTCAAAGACTCATCACTTCTAACAAGCTAGCCATAGACATCCAGTTTGGGATTTTAAGCCAGTTACGCCGCACTTATAAACATGTGGTCGATGGGGGAGTTAGAGAGGGTCCTTTTTGGGTGCTAGCTGGCGCGCTCATGCCCTCTGTGCTCATTGAGATCGGGTATAATTCCAACCCCGCTGAATCCAAGCGCATCCAAAACAAAGCCTACCAACAGAATTTGGCTAAGGGGATCGCCAATGGCATCGATAGTTTCGTAAGCAAGAATTTTTAATGCTTTCTAAAAAAACCAACCCCTATAAGGTCTTTGTGGCGTCTGTGTTCTTTGTGTTGGCTGTATGCAACGCCCTCTCTTTGTTATTCGCGCGCTTTAACCACGACTTTTCCCAATTGTTCGCGCTGTTGAACGCGCGTTTTTACCCCCTATTAGTGCAGGCGATGTACATTGTGGGTGCGCTAGGTTCACTCTTTTACTTTGTGCGCGCTTGTGCGCACAATGTGCTAGCCCCCAAGCTTGCCGCCTTGGGGTGTTGTGTGGGCTTTATCTATTTGAGCTTGCTAGGCGCGCATGGGTTTTATCTTTGGGGGGGGTATGCTTTGGTGGCAGGCACGCTTATAGGGCTGTGGACTCGTTATGCGCGTGTGGGGGTGTTTTTGCGCTTTGCGCCTTCTTTTAACACCTGTCTTATTTGGGTCTTTGCATGCGCTTTTCAAAGCTATCTATACCCCCAATGTGTGGGGTTGGATTTTGGCTTTTTTGTTGGCGCGCTCTTAGGGCTTGTGGGGTTGGTTATGCGGCGCAAGGAATACTTGGGCTCTTATGAATACGCCAATTTGCTCGTGCTGTGCGCGGGGTTGGTGATCTTCATGCTGTGCGCGCCCGTCATTGTAGAACAGGCAAGCGCGCGTGCGGCGTTCTTTTGGTTGGGGGTGTTAGCGTGGGTAGGAGAGTGGATGCATGAGAGTGTGCGCACGCTTTTTGCCTAATCACTGGCAATGGTGGCACTCTAGGGAGCGATCCAGCACGCTCTTGTCCTCTAAACTAGGGCTTTGGGTGCGTAGATAATAGGTAGATTTTAAACCTAATTGCCATGCCAAGCGGTAAATTTCATGCAAAAGCTTCCCATGGGCTTGTTCGATGCGCAAAAAGAGATTCAAGCTCTGCCCTTGGTCGATCCAACGCTGGCGCACAGCGGCTAATTCTATGATCTTTTTGGGATCAATATCGTAAGCCGAAGTGTAATACTTCCAAGTGTCCAAACTCAAATGGGGCACAACCACAGGGATAAACCCGCTTAAATTCTCTTCCACCCATTTCTTTTTGTAGATGGGCTCGATGGTTTGGGTCGTGCCCACCAAAATAGAGATTGAACTCGTGGGCGCGATCGCCATTAAGTAGCCATTGCGCAAACCGTATTGCTTGACGCGTGTTTTTAAATCCTCCCAATCGCAACTAGGCGCGGGGAAATTTCCGCGCGCATGATCCATAGGAAAGACCCCACAACTCCACGCTGAACCCTTAAACAAGCTATAAGCCCCGCGTTCTTGGGCTAGAACACAACTAGCGCTAATGGCTTCAAAACTAATTTTCTCCATCACATGGTTGATTTTTTGCACATGTTCTGCACTCCCCCATGCAATGTGCGCGCAAGCCAACATCTGTGCTTCCCCCATCACGCCCAAGCCCACCGCACGGCTTTTCAAATTGGCGTGTTTGGCTTTGGCGATGGGATAGAAGTTCAGATCGATAATATTATCTAGCATGCGCATCGCAATGGGCACCACGCGCGCGATGTCGCTATCGCTATGCACCTTGCTAAGATTAATGCTTGCCAAATTGCACACCGCCACATCGCCCCCCAGCGCGCTCTTTTGAGTCATAAAAATTTTTCTACCCCCTAAAGAGTCATTACTGCAGAGTTTATTCGCCTTTTTTGTAATGCCCGCGTCCGTGCAGACTCGATCCTCCTCTTCAAAAAACGCCACGCTTTGATCTTCAAAGCGCACCTCTACGCGGTAATGGCTACTGGCGGTGTTTTGGTAAATTTCCGTGCAGAGGTTAGAAGAGCGGATAATGCCCGCATGGGCGTTGGGGTTAGCCCGATTCGCGTTGTCTTTAAAGCCCAAGAAAGGTAACCCGCTCTCAAAGTAGTTGGTTAAAATCTTACGCCAAAGATCTTTAGCTCTGATTTTATCTTGGGGAATCTCTGGATT
Organism: Helicobacter labacensis; assembly: GCF_003660285.1. Classification (GTDB taxonomy): domain Bacteria; phylum Campylobacterota; class Campylobacteria; order Campylobacterales; family Helicobacteraceae; genus Helicobacter; species Helicobacter labacensis. The sequence goes on from NZ_QXQQ01000026.1 coordinate 2,637, forward strand.
GGCTTCATAGGCTAGGTATTTTTGGTTAAACTCCTCTCCATAACACTGCGTGAGATCCGCGCATACATAGGGGTCAAGTAGCGTCCACATCCCATCTTGTTCTAAACGCTCCATAAAGAGATCGCAAATCCACAGCGCGGGGAAGAGATCATGCCCACGGCGGCGCTCATCCCCGCTATTTTTGCGCAAATCGATGAATTCGAGCACATCTTTATGCCAAATTTCCAAATAGACCGCAATCGCCCCCTTGCGTGTGCCCAGCTGATCCACGGCGATTGCCACATCGTTGACAATCTTTAAAAAGGGGATCACCCCCGCGCTCGCGCTCTTATGCCCATCAATATAGCTCCCCAAACAGCGCACTTGGCTAAAATCCCAGCCAATCCCCCCCCCGTATTTGGAGAGCAAAGCCATGTCCTTGTAGCTTTCAAAAATGCCCTCAATATTATCAGGGGTGCTCCCCACATAGCAAGAGCTCAGTTGGTGGTTGGGGGTGCGCGCGTTTGCCAGCGTGGGCGTGGCGCACATCATCTCAAACTTGCTCAACACCTCGTAAAACTCTAGGGCGCGCGCGTCCGGGTCGTTTTCATTTTGGGCTAAAAACATCGCGATCGCCATGAACATGTGTTGGGGTAATTCAATGGGCTGTCCCTGTGTGTCCTTGAGTAAGTAGCGATCGTAAAGCGTTTTAATGCCCAGATAGTTGAATTGCAGATCACGCGTGGGCACGATGGCTTTATCGAGCAAATGCAAATCAAATTTCTCTTTAAAGCCCGCCACAATGCGCCCGGCTCCTTCGCCCTTTTGAAAATAGCTTTGCAGGCTTTGATAGTGCATGCACCCATTGACGCGGTGGTAGAGATCATAAAGAAACAAGCGCGCGGCGACAAAGCTCCAGTTAGGCGCGTGGGTGTCGATCTTATCTAGTGCCTTGTGAATCAAAGCCTTGACAATATCCTTAGTCTTCATCTTATCTGTAAAGAGATGTGTTTCTAATTCCAACTGCGCGCCATCGATCCCCTCTAAATCTTGGGTCGCGCTTTGGATGCATTTGTGGATTTTGCGCGTGTCTAAGGGTTCAACACGCCCATCGCGCTTGGTAACCATCTTGATTTTCATGTGTGTTCCTACAAGATTCATTTTTTGGCGCGCGCCGCGCAGTGGGGTCTAGCACCTTTTTACGGATTCGCAAACTCGAAGGTGTAACTTCTAAAATTTCATCGTCTTCAATCCACTCTAGCGCGCGCTCTAAAGCCATACTTCTAGGAGGGGTGAGTTTGATAGCCTCATCTGAACCACTAGCGCGCATATTGGTCAAATGTTTGGATTTAATGGGGTTGACCTCCAAATCATTATCCCGGCTGTGCTCTCCAATCACCATGCCCACATAGACCTTTGTCTGGGGCGCAATGAAGAGCGCGCCACGCTCTTGGATATTAAAAAGCGAAAACGCGGTCGCTTCGCCATTTTCCATGCTCACCAACGCGCCATTTTTGCGCGCCTCCACACTCCCACTAAAGGGGCGAAATTCTAAAAAAGAATGATTCATCACTCCCTCGCCCTTAGTGTCGCTTAAAAACTCGCCTCGATACCCAATGAGCCCGCGCGCGGGGATTTCAAATTCCAAGCGGGTATACCCATCTCCTATGGGATTCATCGCCTTCATTTCTGCCTTGCGCTTGCCCAGTCTTTCAATCACCACGCCCCCAAAATCCTCAGGCGCGTCAACCACTAGGTGCTCAAAGGGCTCTAATCTCACGCCATTTTCTACTTTAACAATCACCTCAGGGCGTGAAATGCTAAACTCAAAGCCCTCGCGGCGTAAATTTTCAGCTAAGATCGTGATTTGCAATTCCCCACGCCCGCTGACCTTAAATTTGCCCTCTCCCATTTCCTCGCATTTCATGGCGATATTGGTTTGCATTTCCTTGAGCAGGCGATCTTTGAGTTTATTGGCAGTAACATGCTTACCCTCCAAGCCAGCCAAAGGCGAGTCGTTAATGCTAAAATACACGCTCATGGTGGGTTCTTCTAAATGCATGGGGTCTAGGGGTTGGGGGTTATTGGGATCTACCACGCTATCGCCCACATCCACAGCATTAAAACCAGCAAGCGCTACAATATCCCCCACGCGCGCCTCTTCAATCTCCATACGCGCCAAGCCTAAAAAACCGATGAGCTTAGTGATCTTGCCCATTTCTTTTGACCCATCGCTCTTTACCAGTAACACACTTTCCCCCTTGCGCACCCGCCCATTGAACACGCGCACAATACCAATTTTCCCCACATAATTATCATAATCTAAAGTGAAAACCTGCATTTGTAGGGGGTCTTCTAAGGAGCCACTGGGAGCATGCACATGGGATAAAATGGTTTCAAAGAGGGGTTCTAGATTTTTCTTTTCTGCGTTTAGGTCTGTGATCGCATAGCCTTCACGCGCAGTAGCATAGACCACAGGGAAGTCTAATTGCGCATCGCTAGCTCCCATCGCCACAAAGAGATCGAATACTTCGTCCACTACCCTATCTGGTTGTGCGGCCGGTTTGTCGATCTTATTGACCACCACAATAGGGCACAGTCCAAAGCCCAACGCTTTTTTAACCACAAATTTCGTCTGGGGCATCACGCCCTCTTGGGCATCTACAAGTAGCAACACTCCATCAACCATTTTTAACACCCGCTCCACTTCGCCCCCAAAATCGGCGTGTCCGGGGGTGTCAATGATATTAATTTTAACCCCCTTGTAGTGGATTGCCGTGTTTTTAGAAAGAATAGTGATCCCGCGCTCTCTCTCTAGGGCGTTGCTATCCATCATGCGCTCATCTAATTTATCACGATCGCTAAAAGTGCCCGACTGGGTGAGCAAACCATCCACCAAAGTGGTTTTTCCATGATCAACATGCGCAATAACGGCGATGTTTCTAATCTCTTGCATTAAAAATCCTTCATTGAAAGGCGGAGTATAACCAAAAATTACTTAAAAGGGTGAGCGAAAAAATCTCGAAAGAGCGAGGGTTTTTGAATCTGAGCGGTAGTCCAACACCCGATGCTAAGGTCGGTTGAGAAGCGTGCTTTAGACATAGCGTTATCTAAATTTGGCTAATTTAATCAACCGCATCATCCGCCCTACCTCCACCTACACAGGCGCGCCCAAACGCCCCTTTGTGCGCGTTTAATCCCCCTTCACTGCCTCAAAAACCCAAACCCCCGCACTTTGGGGGCAATTTGTGTTCCAAGGTTTGTTAAGCTCTCTTGCAACGCGCTATAAAGCTCTTTGTAATGCGCATCTGTAGCTTTGCATAGGGTGCTTTTACCACTCCCTCCTTTTTCATTGGCGATAGCAATGATCATAAGCTCTCTTTCGCACCTCGTTTGACGATGACCCCCTCGCCGTGCTCTTACTCCACAACTTCTCTTAGCTTCTCTAACACCTTCACCATAGCTAAAGTGTCTAGCTTGCAGTAAGCTAAAAGGGCTTGTTTGTACTTCTCTTGCTTTGCTCTAGACATATGGGGCATTTTGGCATAAGCCGCCATCGCCTCCTCTCCATTGTGCACCAACTCCAAATTCTTGTAGGCACTTTCAAAGTCTGGCACTAGAGCGGGTAGCACGCTTTTAATGGAATAACTGCCTCCCATTTGCGGAGTGTAATAGTGCTTTTGTTGGAAGGGCTCCATTAGATCAACAATACCCTCTTTAATTTGCAACAGAGATTGGGCTATTTTGGGGTGCTGTGCTGTGAACGAGTTAGCTAATTCTTGTAACACGCTTGTTTCAAAGACAGCATTGTAAGCCAACACACACGCACCTTTGGGGATGTCCCTAACTAAGCTTTGGGCTAATTCTAAACGCCCATCTGTGCCACAATCCGCTAAAAATTCTCTATGCTCCAGCTTGCCTTCCCCAGAGTCAATATGGATGGAGTATTGAAAAGGGATTTTGCCATAGGGCTTTGTATTGCTGAAGGGAGGAATGGCCAATTGCACAGTCTCAAAGTCCAAGTAGCAAAGAGGGTGTCTAAGCCGTTCTAAAAACTGTCGTAGAGCTTTTGCATCGATATGAGATTCATGACTCAAGGTGTGTGTAACTTGCAAGCGTTGCTTGATATTGAGCGTTTGCACATCCCCTTGATTTAAATCCTTAAAAAATACCCGTCCACTCTTATAAAATTGCATTTTTTTATTAAACCCAAGTCTTGCGATCGCAAAGACATGATCTTGACCTACAATCCCCCTCTGCTCTTGCCAACAATAGACTTTGGCATCACAAGGGTAGGGATTATCGCAATGTGCCCCTATGTCTGTATTGGGTTCTTGTGGGTTTTCTAGGGCTTTGTTAATTGTGGCTAGATGCTCAGGAATTTCGCTTTGAAAGTCCTTGACAAACTCTAAAAAGTCGTTTTTTGCAAATAATTTTTCTAACTCTAGTGCGCCTTTCCTAATGTAGGCATTGTTTAGGCAAATTAAAAACGCTCCCTTAATGTTGTAGTCTAAACCGGTCAATACATAGTATTGGATACCTAAATCCCATAAATATTCCTCTTTGGGAGGTTGTGCTTTGGTGTCTTTAAAAGCACTCGTAGAGCTTTTCACTTCGTTAAGCACAACACCATCGCTATCAATCTCTAAAATGTCTACCATGACAAAAATCCCCTCAAGTACAAAAGTGGCTTCGTAAATGGTTTTTACACCTTGATCGATGAGCTCCTTAGTGTGTTTAGCCATACCCGCCATATTCTCTGGATTGAAAACAATCTCTCTACCACCTGGGAATAACTCCCGTGCAAGCTGTCCTACCTCCTGTCCGTTTTGCGCTTTTTGTAAAAAATCTGTGTCTGGTTGAAACACTTCTTTTTTGCGTTTTTCTAACCAAAGCATTTTAGGGCATTGCATGCCTTTTAAAAACTTGGATTTAGAGAGCATAACTCCTCCTTTGATATAAGAATTTGATTCTAAGCTGTTTAACATACACAATGCTTAATCATCAGGCGGGCTCAAAGGGTATCTTGTTGGCGCGCTACCATTCAGGGTATCTATTGTAATAATACATCGATACCCTCGCCACTCCTGCATAAAAAATCTAAGTGGGGTGATTACTTGAGTTAAAAGGGTTTTGATTGCATGCATGCCCGTTCCCTCTTGCATAGCCTGGTCAATAAGCGTCTCTTGAGCCTCCTCTTCCACTTCTAGTGCACTACCATGCGCGCTAAAGTCCTCTTGGAATATCTTTAACTCTTGCTTGAGGGCATCCAAGAGCATTTGGTGGTTGACTGGTTCTAAAACCACACGGATGGCGATGCGCCCAATAAATTCTTTAAACAGACCACAGCGTTCTAAATCCTTGCTAGATACATCTCGTAGAGGCTGATTTGGAGATGTAGGGGTGGTGTTTGTAAACCCAATGGAGGGTTTTGGTGGGGTGTTTGTGCTGGAGTAAAGGTCTTTAAAATGCCCCGCCAAGATGAATAACATTTGATCGGTTTTAAGCGTGATATCTTCCTTATCATAGGTGAAACTCACAATATGACCCTCCATGATTTTAAGCAATTCGGTCTGCACTAAACTTCTGAATTGCGATTGGTAACCTCCACGCCTAACTTATCCACTTCGTCTAAAAAGATCACCCCTTTTTGTGCTCTTTCTATAATCCTTGTCCGCATTGAGATACAATCCCATGAACATGCTTTGCACCTCCTCGCCTCGCCACCCTGTGGGAGTCAAGCTAGAAGCGTCTGCAATGTAATAGGGGATGTCTAGCTTTTTTAAAAGCGTGGTAGTCATGAAAGTCTTGCCCGAACCTGAAGGTCCGATCAAAAGTATATTGATTTTAGGCATACAGGGTTTACCTATAAAGCGAGCATGGTGATCACTTAGAGCTACACAAAGTGCCTCTTTAGCCTTTTCTTGCCCACTCACACCACTTAAAAGTCTATATAGCGCCTTGGGGGAGTAAGGATCTCAATATCAGACGGCATTGTTTTTGCTTCTTTAAGCGTTAGCCCATTGCCATAGCTTAACTTCTTAAGCTCCACACATCCTTTGGAAAGATTAAACTTCTTATACTTTATTTTCTTTTTGGATTTTTCGAGCATTGAAGAAATTTGGGTTTATTGTGTGAGACTACTATCTTGAGGGGTTGTATACCCGTTTTGAAACATGGGCAAAGTGTTTATTTCGTGCCTGTCCGTGGGCTCTTGACTCCATAGAACACTAAAGGGAGGAAGGCTAGCAATCTATTTATCTGCCACGCTCCATTTTGCATCAAGGCATGTAAAGAGAGTTGCAAATGTTTCAATAAGGCATACACACAAGACCAAAATGTATAGGCTCTAGAGTTTTCCTCAAGGCGAGCTAATGCGGTTTGTTCTCTACATGCAAGCCGTTCATATTTGGAGATGTGAGACCCCCTTGAGTATTTTGCTCATGCCTTCACTGACCATGAAAACCTCATTGAATACTCTCCATAGCTAAAACTAGGGGATTTTGGCATCATTGGACCTGCCCGCTAGGTTGTCCTTACAATCTCTACTCCAAGAGTGGATGCCCCCACTCTATGAATATTTATACTTAATACTTGTATTCAAATCTCTATCCAGTTCTACACTTAGGCTTATCTTTTAGGCTTAAATTTTTTGTAAGCATCTGTTAATTTTAGTTGTGCCAGAACTACCTTAGGCGGGTGGTGTTCCCGTGGGTGTTGGACACACGGGGTTTTTGTGTTGGTGTCTGTCGGGACATTTTGTTTAGGGGACCCTCTCTCTAGTGGGGAGGGGGGTGTGCCACCAAACTTTAAAGGAGTTTTAAATGCTTGAGTTGCTTTTTGAGGAAATTAAAACGAGGAATTTTTAGCGAAGTATTCGGCGGGCTGTAGCAATACAACGGGCTGTGCAATACAAATAGATCTGATTGTTGTACGAGAGTTTGCACGAGAAGAGATGGAGAACACAGCATTGGTGCAGAGCAGGATTGGGCGCGTTTTGTAGAAATTGAGGGGGGTGTAATCCAGTATTAGACTTTACATGGGGAATAGAGATGGTGTGTGCTACAAAATTAGGGATTCTGTAGATTTTTTTTGGTGGATCGCTAGTGTGTCCAAGTTTTTTTCATGCACACAAGGGCGCAGAAGTTCTCTAGGGTCAATGAGGCGATGATTACCCTGTTAGGGGATTTAGACGGGCAACAAAGCCTAGGAATGCTCAAAGAGCGCATGTCTTGCGTTAATCCACAAGCCCTAGATCGGGCTTTAGACCTCTTGCAAGCACATAGGATTATTGTAGAAAAAGAGGATTGGTCCTATCTAGGGTAGATCAAGAGCGGTATGCCCGCCAAATTGGTTATTTTAGCGAGTTTTTTAGCCATGTAGAGGGGGCACACCTAGCCCAAAAGAAGCTAATGGAAAGTGAAGTGCTTATATTTGGAGTGGGGGCTATTGGAGGGACTATTGCTTGTGAACTTGTGATGGCTGGGGTTTTAATCTTACACTCATAGACGATCGGGTGTGTAGGGTGTCTGATGTAAGCTACCATATTTACTATGACCAAAACCTAATTGGATGCCCAAGGTAGAGTCTCTCAAGCGTAAATTGCTAGAAATTGATAAAAGGGCACGCATCACTTGTATTCATCAGCCAGTGAGTGTCCATACAGACATGGATCTTTGGATACAAGAGGCGGATTTTTTGATCAATACTCTAAATGAGCCCTATATTGGCTACACATCTGCTAAAATTTCTAAGGTGTTGCTCTAGATTTAATAAGCCCCACTACATTGCAGGGGGTTTTGATGCCCATTTAGCAAGCACGGGAGAACTTATCATCCCTTACATCACTCCATGCGTGCAGTGCCATACAAGCTACTTTAAAGAAACCCTCAAAGATTGGAAACCTCACAAGCATTCTGTGCACACGACTGAGGAAGCTAGGCTGGGTGGACTGGCTTCCATGTCTCTCTTTTTGGCTTCTTTTGCAAGCTTAGAGATCATCAAATACCTTGCAGTCTTGTCGACTACGAACAAAATTATAAGGCGCGTGGGGAGTTTCTCTTTAATGATATGTCTTTAACTTATTTGGACATACCAAAAAACCCCGATTGCCCTATTTGTGCTATAAAAGAGTCTTTTTGAATTATAAACTTAATTCCAGTGTTTCAATAGTGCCTTTGGGGGATCGCTTCTTAGAATTTTTTAAGACCAATACCCACCAATCGGTGCGCATCGCCATGCATAGCCCTAAAATTCTAGACATTGTCAATAGTCTTGATGGGCACAGAACTTTAGAGCAACTCATCCAAGAGCATGGAGTGAGCACAGAATCCTTGCAAAGACTACTTTGCTTTTTAGAGAAAAACGCCATTTTAGATCATGTAGAACCGCATGAGGATTTTGAATGTTATGCGGACTTTAGGAGAGTTATTCATTTTTTGGCAGACTTTTCCATGAGCCACGCACATTTGTTAGAAATGTGGCGCAATATCAGACAATCAAAAATACTTCTCATTGGATTAGGGGCAGTGGGGAGTTTGGTGGCTTGTAATTTAGTGCAATCAGGAGTAGAGCGGTTGGTTTTAATGGATGGGGATGTGGTGGGGATGAGTAACTTACACCGCCAATTTGGCTATACAGAAAACCAACTGGGCAGACTTAAAAGTGATGCTTTAGAAGAAAAGTTACACTCTTATAACCCACATGTAGAAATTATCAAAATCAACAAATTTTTAGAAGAATCTACCCTTTACACACTCCAATATAAAGTAGACCTTGTGATTAATTGCGCCGACCAACCCAATGTAGACACCACTTCCCTTTGGGTAGGGAAATATTGCATGGATTATGCAATCCCACACATCATTGGTGAAGGTTAAGAATAGGGAAGTGGGCAGCTTGGGACCTCTGTGTGCCCTTATAGCGAGTATGACGGGCATGGAAGCATTAAAAATTCTTACGAAGTATATTTTGCCCAGCAATATAAACCGGCGGGGTGAATTTGACATACGCACAATGGATATCACTTATAAAAACTATACTAAACTTGAGGAGTGTCCGTGGTGCGGAGGTATGGAACCGTTGCTCGGCTAGTAAGTCAATTGTCGTCTTCATCATTCTCATGTTTCCTACTCTTTTTCTTACACCATTCTTTATACCATTGGGGCAAATTTTCGAGTGCACCACAGCCAACAAACATGTTGTACATATTCTCCACCTTAAACACATTCCAACGATCCAAGGGCTGATTAAAGTTTTCACAACCAGAGAACATCTCTCTCATATCCCTAATCTCCGATACATCCCAATTAGAGATATCGTGGTTAAAGTGCTTTGCCTTGCAAAACATTCTCACCATATTTTTTACATGCGATACATCCCAACTCTCCAATCCTTCAAATTTTTGGCGTTGGCTTTGATAAAAACACTTCACTCAAATCATCAATGTACTAATTTCAATCTCCCGTAAACACATTTCCTCGTTTCTACAAGTTCTTTAAGTTCCTCTCTTGTTTTTGGAGGACGGCACCCAATGGTCTGATCTGACACCTTATCTCTCCCATGCTTTGTTTAGAAACAAAGTAAACTCCCAGGGAATCCTAGCAAAAGTAGCTTAAAAGTGCTAGGTTACACATAGTTTGTTTCATCGTCTTTTAACCTCTTGTCTTTACACTTCTTAGTTTCATCTACCTCTAGCTCCTTAGCCTCTTTTTCTCTCTATGCTTACTTTGTGATTCAGTCCGTCTCACCCGCTTAGGTTTTTCAAAGAGTGTATTGGTCTGTGCTTTGGTGTCTAGTCCCAAACTCCTGCTCTTTCGAGTTGCCTTTGAATCTCGCTCGAGCGTTGCATTTTTTGCATGGGTGCTTAAGAGATCCGGATTTTCTTAAGGTATTGAAGTCTGTTCTGTTAGCCATTTACTAATCCTTCATTCTAATCTCGATGATATTGAATGCAATTATACATTAGCGCGAATCACCTGCTTATCTTTTAGCGGATAGATGATTCACGGCTTGTACTTAAAGTTGCGTTGCTTAAAAAAAAGTATAGTACACCCTATAATAAAGCCTACGATAATGTATGCCAAGAACTAGAAATCTTTGGATTAATGGACGCGGGGGAGCTTGATTTTAGTCTTAAAAAAATGTTTTAGCTGTTGTCTAAAGTAGAGTATTTTAGAATTTTGCGGAGATTGTAAGAGGGTAGAGTGTCTTTAACTTACTAGCGGATTCATTGTAATGTTTTGTCACACTTTAGTGGAGGTATTGTCAGAAGTCTCTGTACTCCTTAGAAATATATTACCTTCTTTTAGAGACCTTCCACTTGACCAGGAATTGAGTGAAAGCAATACGCCCGTAAAGCATGCCTTGTATATTCTCCACTTTAGATATATCCAAATTATTAAGCAGTTGACTAAAGAAAAACAACCAAAAAACATGCTTTGCCAAGCCCAAACCTTTTTTATAGCGTGTGAAGTCTTTTAGAGTCTTTGGAAAGTTCCTGACATTTTTCTATCTCCCAAATCACAAGAGCTTCCAATATTTTTCACATCTTTTTGAAAGCGTCTAGGCTTTAGTACAGATTTTGATGTGTGCTGTACCCACTACAATATAATTTTCTTAGCCCATCATAAGCATCAGTATTTCCCATTTTTATAGCCTTTTGGAAGTATTCTGTGGCTTTGGAGTAGTCCTTAGGAACATCCTGACCTATTCTATACATTTCACCCAGGTTATTATAAGCCACGCTACTCCCCATCTCTGCGGCTTTTTTGTAGTACTCTAGAACTTTAGAGCGGTCTTTGGGGATACCTAGACCACCATTGTACATAATCCCCAACTCGCAATAGGCTTCACTAACTCCTCTCTCAGCAGCCTCACAATAATAATCGACAGCTTTAAAATAGTCCTGAGGGACACACTTGCCGTTGGCATACATAAAGCCCAGCTCAAAATAAGCCCTAGCATGTCCCATATTGCACGCCTTCTCATAATATTCCACAGCCTTTAAACAATTTCGTAAAACACACCGACCATCACGGTACATAAAACCTAATTCAACATAAGCTTCAGCATACCCCATATCACCAATTTTTCTATAGTATTCAATAGCCTTAAGACTATCTCCATCATCGCAAGCCTTTTTGGCTATATCAAGATATAACCACTCTCTCTCGTCTTTGTGAGTTAATTGTCCTTGCTTTTGATTTGCTTTTCTAAATCTATACACCAAGTAAAAAACAAGGGCAGCAAGAAGAATATCAACTATCATTTTTCATCTTCTCCACTTCAGTAGCTATCAATAAAACAAATAGGGGTGAAATAGTTAACCGTCATGGTTCTTTCCCTGAAGCTTTAACAATAGAAATATCTGAGGCTTTTGAAAACGCTTCTATGATAGCGATAAAAATTTTAGATCGTAATTCTAGAGTCTTGTCAGGATCAGCAATATCAGTGATATAGGATATATAAACACGCACTCCTTCTTTTTCTGATTTGACAAATATCTTGGGGTTTGGATTCATGTATTGCATAGCATAGGCGCGTGATTCTTGATATTGTTGTTCTGCAGTTTCTCTATAGGATGTCGAGTACGATTTAGCAATGTTCTCAGCGATATCCATGGCTTTTCTACAATTCGACTCAAAAGTGAGCAAAAAGTCTAGGCTATCCCAAATAATTCTACCCTTTCGGTGATCGTATATCGCAATTGAACTTGTAAAAATACGATAGATGGGCACAGTAAAAAAAACGACCAGCTCTACCCTCATTTTTAAAGTAAGTATCTAGTGTGGTATCCTCATATAGTACGAAATAAAATGTGCGGATATCAACCACATAACCCATGTTTGTGCTTCCATCTTTGTTAAAGACTTGTATGCGATCGCCTATGTTGATCCCTATGATAAGTTGCGCAACTAGCCACAATAAGAATTTGATAAGAGTTTTGACTACAAAGATTCCAGCACCAGTGGAAACTCCTTTAAGTAAAATGGAAATAGAATCGTAAAAAAGTAAAAAAAACACTATCGAAATTGAGATGAGCAGTATATTTAAAACAACACCAAGTCCATTACGAATTTTATACGAGCAGTTCCACCCACACTTTTTGGCAACCCATTCTGCAAACCATTGAATGAATAATATGACCATTAAAGGAACAAACACGCCCATAAACAACCATGTTGCGATAATGATCATCCAAAGTAGAAACTTCTGTGCTCGGCTGTTAAACTGAGATAAAAAACTCAGGTCGGTTTTTATTATCTCTTTTTCATAGATCTCTATATTTTTTTTTTAAAAGATTCTGTGCATTCTGAAGTTTCTCTTGTTTAACTTGTTCCTGGTAGATTTCTTCAGAGTATTTGTGATCTAGAGATTGCAGCTTTTTGAGCACTTCTAGTTTTTCTCTTAAAAGATCTAATGCTTGCCATAAAGATTTTTGATTTGCTTGCATGATAGTGAGCATAGTTTTAATGTTAAGAAAGGAACACGCCTTGGAAATGTAAGGCATAAAACAAATGTTACTTAGAGGATCTGGTGTAGGGGGTTTTCGCACAAGATCTCCAAACAAATCACTCTTTTCAGATTCTGAAATCTTTTCCTGTTGCTTGGATGTTTGCGATGTGTGATTCAAAATTATGATCTTCCTTTTGTCTTTTTGGTGTGTTTTGGATTTGTGCTGGCTAAGTCTTTTGAGCCAAATGTTATCGTTATTTTGTAGTTGTTTTTGGATAATATTCAGCCTATTCTGTAAATCTTGCTGAATAGGATCTGCTAAAAGAAACATACATAGAAACGCTAAAGTTAACAAACGCACAACATCCATCCATAACCTTTCAAAATTATGCAAACTGGAGATTGCCCATACTACTTTGCATTTGCTAAGGAAAATCGCTAAGTCTTTTAGGTGGACTTTGTTTTGGGCGTAAAATTTGCACTGGATGGCGGTGAACTCTTGGCTTTTGGTTTCCATAACAATGTTTATCCCGTTGTCTATTTGCCTTTGGTTGTGCTCCTACTCACTCCAAAGGCTGATTTTTTGGTGCTCCCCTGCACTGTCATGTTCTTGGAGTAGGTATTTAGCAAGCTTTTCAAACGAACTCCCCTTAGTGCGCTGATCTAATGGGTTGACTTGGACTTTTTGCGTGATTGACTCAAATTGGCTCCTATATGAGTTTTTTCGGCTATCTACTTCACCTGGGATGCCGTGCGGGTTTGTTTTGCCATCTGCCTTACTTGCAAGCAATTCAATTCCTTTTGATGGATTGCAAAGTAAAAGCCTACTGTAGCAGACAATCGGAAGATTTAACTTAAGCAAAGTCTGTTGTTTGAGTAGAACTAACGGGTATTTACAACCGCCAAAACGCCCATTACCCCACTCTTGCTTATTGAAGTTGTATTAGTTCCCCTCTTTGTTATCTGAGTACATAGAGACATGCCAGCTATGATTTTGGGGATTCGTGCTAAAATGATAGCCATTGCGTGCTAAAAAGTAACATCTTTTAATCTGCCTTTAGTACTTTGGGTGTCCTCTTGCTTAGATTATCCGTTACGATGGTACATTGCAACCTCTCAAAACTTTACCAAGAGTGTAGGGATACTCCTTTAAGATACGAAAAACTGCCTTTTACCGCTTTTGAAAATAGAAATAATGTCTTATAATCGCATTCAACCTTAAAGCGGATTAAATACAATAGAATGCCTGACTTGCATCATTGTTTTAAGGGTTAAAAACATAGTTGGCATAGGCACTGGCTGTATATGCATGGAACACCACCATTGATGTCATCACTAGCTAAAACTCTTGTAAACCCCCACTGCAAAGGTTCAAACTTCACCCGATACCCTCAAAGATAATCAACGAAATACCTTTAACCCATCCCAACCAAAAAAACTATCTATACCCCCCCAAAGCCTTCTATAAACCCTGTCTAGGCCTTTTCTCATTCAAAAGTCCCAGGGGGTGTGGGGGGCGTTGCCCCCACAAAAAACCACACACGATTACCAAAAACATCACTAAACGCGCCATCACATTGACTCCCCATATTTATCCAATACGGCTGGACCAAGTTCAAAACTCTTTTTGACAAAATGCCCATACTTCATCAACACACTCGCCGCGCCTTCGCTCCCACCATGCGAACGATACACCACCAACAAACGCATTTGGTGATCAGGCAAAATCTCTAAGCCTGTCCTAACCAGCTTGCACTTTGGATCACGACTGCGGATAGAAAGCACCATACTCTGGTATTGGTTACCTAGTGCCTCTACCTCGTCATAAGCCCAGCGCATCGCATTCCCCTGAGATGATGGGAGTGATTGCTCTGCATAGAAAGTATATCCAGCTCTTTCAAGTCTGTGGTGATGAGTATATGACTCTTGTGTTTGAAAACATTGATGAACTCAAAGACAAATTTCTCAACACCGCTCATAAGAATGGCAATGCTAAAACCACACTAATTCCCTCTAAAACAGACACCTCTGCTACAGACACTGCCAAAACAAACACTCCCACCCAAGGTGCATCCACAGATGCCAACCAACATACAGAAATTTATGTGTTGCAACAGCCCATACCTACAAATGGAGGTGAGTTAGTAGCAGATTGTAAAAACGGTAGACTTTATACTTTTGAAAAAGTGCAACTCATTGCTAAAATCAAAGACGCAGAGCAAGATGTCCTATCGCTCTTTAAAATCCTTGAGCCCACAGACACAGACCTAGTGATCGCCAAACGCCACCACAGAGACAAGAAAGAGATGGAGCTCTTTAAGAGAGTAATCCCAGAGTGTGATGCTCCCGATTATTTTGCCTACACCTTCAAACATAGGGATGACATAGACATTTGGCGGATCAAAAACATATTCTAAACTGCCTGCAATAACTGAGTACACTAAAACCCATATCTTAACGCAGTCATAACAACTCTAGGGCATTTTAACCTTAAGAGTTGTTAAGTCTAAACCAATCCAAATACCAACTTCTAAAAGATAACTATACAGATCAACTTTGACAATATCCAACGCTTATAAACGCACGCTCACCATAACAAAAGCTCTTGCCACTCTTTAAACTCTTTATTGCAGATTAGCGGTGTATTTATATGTATTACTAATCCATATCCTAGAATACACAGACACAAAAAGACAAAAGAAACTATAAACAGAGTAGCATAGTATACTAGCAACATTAAAGAATTTTAAGCCCCCACGGCGTTTGAGTGGCAAATTTCACAATAAAAAGCCCCGTGTGGGCGTGGTGGAAACGAAGTTAAACCTTTTATTGCGTAAATTTATAAATTTACGCAATAATCCCAATTTAAACAAGATGAGTTACAGAGAACTCTCAAAACTCTATGATAAAAATCTTAAGGCTGAACTACAGCTAGAGGCAAAGCTTGCCAAAGCCCAAAAAGAAGTCAAAAATCTGGAAGATAAGCTAGAGATAGCTGGAGATAATTTAGTCAAGATTGCTAAGGCCTGGAGATAGCTAAACAGCGGGAGAAAACGCAAAAAAATAAAAGTCAAAATGCAAATCCAACAAACATAGAAAAACCCTAAAAAACCTTAAAGATTAGACGATGGGCAATATAGCCTGTATACACATCAAAAAAACAGCAAATCCCATCCAAGCACGCCACAATACAAGAGATTTACCCCCTAATTATGTCTTACCCATTAGTGTGTGGACACATAAAGAAGGAATTGAAGTTTCTTGCGGTGTTGCAGAAGCAATGAAGCGTGAAGTAGAAATTATTTCAAGTGCTGAAGAAATTTTTGAGAAAAACCGCAAGAGAGGTCCGCACTTCAAGGTCTCTCAAAAATGGTCAGCTGTGATCAATCTCAAAGCTAATCACACCCTCAAAGATGTTCAAATGGTGGCCCACAAACTAGAAGAAACCTATCAATGGCAAGTGATCATGTGTGCGAGGCATTATGATGAAGGGCACTTTGATGATGAGGGCAATCCTGTCATTAATCACCACGGACATATTGAGTTTTTACCCATCAACAAAGACACGGGCAAATGCATGTTTCAAGGCGAGCAACGCCAACGGCAATGGTTTAGGCAGTTACAGACAAATGTAGCCAAATGGCTAGGTATGGATAGGGGCATAGATAAGCGTGAGAGCAATCGCAAACGCATTGAACCTAGAGCGTGGGTGGCAATCAAGGAAGAAGAAAGGGCTAAACGCCTAAGCCAAGAGCAAGCCTTAGAAAGAGCAACAAATATTGCCCGTTACACGAACGAACCCTTAGAGAAAGTCAGAGAGCGTGTTGAAAAACACTACAAGCGTGGAATGCTTGATAAAGTGCTAGACACCGCTAAGGGCTTTGTAGATGCTAAAAAAGCACAGAATGAGGCAAAACAGGCAAACAAAGAAGTAGAAAGACTTGAGAAAGAGAATAAAGAGCTTAGAGAGTCTTTAAAGCAAGCCACAGAGACTAATAAGAACCTAGAATGTGGGCTAGAAGATATTGATAAAGAAATCACAGAGACCACTAAAAAGTTTCAACTTGAGCCTTACATATTTTTGAAACGCCAAGAAAGGATGTCTGGTAATTTAACCCGAATCTATCTGTCTAGTCGTAAACAAGACATTAAAGCCTTCACCAATGAAATCCGCAAACTACTTAGAATGCGTAAAGATAACCCAAACACAAGAAACTTTGAAAAAAAGAGATAGAGAAACAAGCCAAAGAACACTATCAAAAAGCTTTGAAAACCAAAGAGCAAGAGCTTAGACAAGAATATGTCAAAGACCTAAAAAACCTTGAGACTGAATACATGAAGAGTTTAAATAACCTTTGCGCTCTAGTAGGCGTGGATAGCAAAGACACAGCGCAAGAAAGTATGGCAAGCCTTATAGCGGGCATTGACAATCTCAAAGCCCAAGCGGGTAAAACCCAAACAGCACAGGGGGCAAGGGCTGAACTGGAAAAAAAGCCAGAAATCCAAGAGCAAAACCCCATTCAAGCTATTGAGATTAAAGCTAGCAATGTTCAAGTCAGTGCAAATGCAGATCTTCAAGGCGCACTTACAAGCAACCCCCAAGCTGTGGCGCAAGACAAGGTAATGTCTCCCAGAACTTTGCTAAGTGATTTAGAAAAGCCCGCCCAAGAGGCAACCCCAACCATAAAACCCATAGTGCAAGAGTCCATAGAAACCATTCCAAAGATGACAACACCCCTAGAAACCCCGCAAGCATCCACCAAAGACACAGAAACACCCACAAAAGGCGCACAAATGCCCCAAAAACTCAAACAAGAGGCTAACCAAGACACAGCCCTTAATGGTTTGAGAGTCGAGCATAGGGTATTGCAAGGGCAAAAAGCTTTAGAAACACTAATGGGCAATCT
Organism: Helicobacter labacensis; assembly: GCF_003660285.1. Lineage (GTDB taxonomy): Bacteria > Campylobacterota > Campylobacteria > Campylobacterales > Helicobacteraceae > Helicobacter > Helicobacter labacensis. Next base: position 19,979 of record NZ_QXQQ01000026.1, read on the forward strand.
CTACGCCGATATTAGACAGATAAGCGCAACAAGCCCTGAAGTGGAGCAAGCCTTAGACATAGCGCAAACATTTGATATAAGGCTGCAAGTGGTCTTTAAAGACTTGAGCGAACTTATGGAAGATTTGCCTAATACCCAAGAGACGATCAAAGACACAGAAACGCTCCAAGCACCTAAACAAGAGGATAATCCCCCATTGTCTAACACCGCTAAAGCTTTGGAAATGCTAGAGAGCGTCATATATGCCAAAATCGCCCATACAGCCAAGGCAGACCAAAAAAAGGCAAGTGAGCTAGAATTAAGGGCACAAATGGTCTTTAGTGTCCTTGATGAACTTAAAGGGGATCTGTCTAAAGCTTTGGCACAAGTGAAAGCCATCCAAGAACAAGCCCAAAAGGGAAGTGGGGGCAAGCACATTTAGCGCAGTTTGGCAAGGCAAGAAGCTTTAAGGCAATGAGAACAGAGCTACTTTAGCCCCCGAGGTTTGCAATGGCAGTGAGGTTTAGCCTCTTTTCTCTGCAAAGGCAGATTGTGTCCTTAAAGGGGTCAGCGGGTGTTTAACAAAAGTTTACAAGGCATAGGATTGAGATGCGCTAGTGGCGTATGCAAACACCCTCATTGCTTAGTTCTCTAAACCTAAAATAAATCACGCAACCAATCCCAAAAGCCGGGTTCAGCGGGGTTTTTCCCCGTGATCTCGCCCACATGATTACAAGAAATATAATCGCCCATTGTGCAAGCCTTGTTGAAATATTTTAGGGCTTTTTGTATGTCTTGATCCTGATAGGCATACCAGCCTACATCAAAACAAGCCCCCCAATACCCCATATCCGCGGATTTTTGGAGGTATTCACTGATTTCTTGGGAATTGTTTGCAAATTTCTTCAAACGATAATAAGCGATCGCATACCCTAGTTGTGCTGCCTTTTGGTAGTATGCATGCGCCTTTTCTCCATACTCTCTTGCGGCTTGCAATTTTTTATTTGCGCGCGTGTCTCTTTCTTTCTGATTATAGAACTCGCCTAGCTCAAAATACCCTCTAGGGTCGCCCATTTCCATCGCCTTTTTAAAGTAGGCGACAGATTTTTTAGAATCTCGCAAAGGGGAGCAATAGTGTATTTCTCCTGAATATAACCGCCCCAAGAAGACATAAGCCTCCACACTCCCTTCTTGCGCCTCCTTTTCCCAAATTTGGCGGGCTTTTTGGAAATATTCTAGGGCTTTTGTCTCATCTTGAGGGACTCCACGCCCCATCATAGACATCCACCCTAGCCCAAAAAATCCTAACCCATCGCCCATATCCGCAGCCTTTTGGAAGTATTGGAGTGCTTCTTCATATTTGATACGATCCTTTTTCCAAAGCTTTTTTCTATCCCACTCTACGATACGCTCAAATTCAGACCAATGCGCATCTAACATACCCAAACCGCTAAACCCCCGTCTATCCCCCATTTTTGCCAGTTTATAAAAATAAATCTTAGCTGTGTGCCCATCCCCATACTCCCAAGCCCTTATGGCGTGGGCAAAATAAGTATCCGCATCACTGGCATGCATAACCCCTAAGCAACACATCCAAAGTAGCACAATGTGTAATATGCTTTTGAGTCTAGTAATCATCGCTTGCATGGCTATTCCTCATAGCTTCTTCCTCGCACTTCATCGCAAGAGCCCGCATCGCCCAAATCACAAGCCTTATCGTAATACTCCATGGCTTTTTGCGCATCTTTTGGGACACCCTCGCCCCATTTATACATATCTCCCAATGCAAGATAAGCATCCACGCTTTTTAACTCTGCTGCCTTTTTATAATATTTTAGGGCTTTGTGGATATTTTAACAGAAACAGGAAAGTTTAGAGTCATTTCAGTGCCATCACCCCTGTAAGCATCCCCTAAAGCCTCATAAGCATCAGCTTACTGTGGTAAGCCTTTTGGTAATACTCTAGGGCTTTGGTGTAGTTTTCATGTTCGTCAGCGTTCACACCAAGATCAAAATACCGATCTGCCTCCCCATTCGCATAAACCCCGCTTAGGCATAAAAACAAAAGCAATAACGCCTGACACGCACTATTTAATAGGCTTTTCATATTGCAAGTTGGACACTTCGGCGATGGTGAGGGTGTTAGAGGTGTTAGAGGCGTTTAGAGAGGTGTACAAAATTTAATTTGCTTTGGCAGAAATCCCACCCGTCTTTAGCGGGTGGGATGAATGCCACCTATCCTTGATTTTCTATAATCTTTTGATGGTTTCTGGGTTAGCTTCTCCTATGGAACAAGCGAAAAATCCATCTGTCCAAAACATTTGTTCTTTCCAAAAATGTTTGCGTAAGAGCGGGATAAACCTTTGCTCTCTCCAAACTTTATAAGTGGTGATCTGTTTGATCCGCAAGATAATAGAACTGATAGACACTCTAGGGATATACTGAATCATCAAATGCAAATGGTCTTTGTCGGTTTGCCTTGCTATGATGATAAAATCTGAACTTTCCTCTATCTCTTCAACAACAGACTTCACAAAAACAGCCATATCGCCTACGAGTAACTTTTTCTGTATTTACACACTAAAATCAAATGGGCTTTTAGATTATGTTCGCTCCTGTTTGTGGATAAGTAGCCTTTGAGTTTGCAATGGTTTTCTTCCATAGTCTTAAACCTTAATATTCTACAAGTTTATGCTATAACGATACTAAAATAGTTAAGGTGTAGCCGATTGCTTAGAGCGATGAAGTTTAGGATTTATCCCACCACCCACAAAAAACCTTGATACACCAGTGCTTTGGCTGTGCTAGGGTGGTTTATAACTACTTTTTGCAATACCGCCAAAAACAATACGCGTCAGGGCATTAGAGAAAACTACTCCAGCATGCAAAAAGTGCTCACCACTCTTAGAAAGCAAGCGGATTACGCTTTCCTAAACAAGTGCAATTCTCAAAGCTTGCAAATGGCACTCAGCTGACTACAGCCTTTGATAGATTTTTCTCTAAGTTGGCGGAGATTATCCTAGATTCAAGTCTAAAAAGCATTCTAAGTAGTCTTTTTGTGTCCCCCAACACTTAGAATTAGATTTAGACAAGAAGCAACTCAAACTACCCAAATTCAAAGAGGCTATTAAAGCCAAGTTTCATAGGCATTTGCCTATAGGCTCTGTGATCGAGCAGGGTTTTATCTCTTGTGTAGCAGATAAATACTACCTCTCTATAAGCTATGAGGATAATGAGCCTGAACCTAAACCCATAACTATCAAAAAAGCTGTGGGTTTAGATATGGGTTTAGAATCTTTAGTCATAGCCAGCAATGGCGTGTTCTATCCTTATAAAAAGTTTTTCAAAAACCTACAAACTAAGCTCACTAAAGCACAAAGGAGATTGAAACTCAAAGGTTCTAACAATAGAAAGAAACAAGCCAAGAAAGTGGCACAAATCCACGCTCCTATAGAAACAACAGAGAGGACTATCTACAAAAATCAGTAATGAGATAACCAATCAATACGATTTGATCGCGGTAGAAACCTTGAAAGTTAGGAATTTAGTCAAAAACCACAAACTAGCTAAGAGTATTGCCAATGCTAGTTGGTCTAGGCTCACTGCTCTATTAGAATACAAGGCTAGTTGGAAGGGCAAAACCTTGCTAAAAATTGACCAATACTTCCCTAGCTCTCAAATCTGCTGCACTTGTGGGAGCAACACCGGTAAAAAGCCACTGCATATCAGAAATTTTGTCTGCCCTTGTTGCAAAACACGCCATCACAGCAGACTAACGCTAGCATCAACATTAGAAACTATGCTTTGGGTATGCTAGATGAACGGCACGCTATCAAGGAAAAACGCGCCGCGTTTTCTAGGGTGGAAACCCCCGAAGTCACGCTTGTGGAAGCAAGCGGAACGCTTGCCCCGCTGATGGGGCTGTAACCAAGTATGGCTACATTTAGATACAGCTAGTTATGGATCGTTGAAGCAAGAAGCCCACCCGTCTTTAGCGGGTGGGTGATTCACACTCTGTAGCTAGCTTGCCCATGCCATTCTCTAGCCCTCTAATCCCCTCTAGCAAGTCTTTATGTTCCCACTCCCTAGCTTTCTCTATTGTGGCAAGAA
>NZ_QXQQ01000027.1 GCF_003660285.1 Helicobacter labacensis
AGGTTAAAAACCTGCGCATGCATGCATGCGCGCGCATGGCGCGGGCGCGCATAATGCGCGGGACTCGCGCGCGCATGCGCGAGCTTTGCTTAAAAAAAACGAGAAATTTTGCTAGATCGTGGTGAATCGCTAGGTAAGCCAAGCTTGCGCTTGGCATTCATATTGCTATTGGGGGCAAGCCCCCAAACCCCCAAGAGAGGGCTTTTGAAGTGAGGAGAAAGAGTAGATAGCAGGATGGATGATTCAAGAGTTTTTGAGAGAAACGCGGTTTGTGAAAAGGGGGGTAGAGCAGATATAGCGTTTAAAAGCCCGTACAACGCTTTGGAGAGGTGAAGGAGTGTTAGGGTATGGGTTAGTGGTATTGTTGCGATTGTAGAGCCTTCTAGGGGGATAAAAAGGGCATTCAAGTGAATGCGGAAAGATGACAAAAACGATCTACGCCTAGAAATCGCTCAAAAAATGGCTTTTTTGGGTCTTGCATTGAGAGTTTTTGGAGCTTTGAGAAGTAGATGGGATTGTTTGTTTTAGAGTGCTTGGAGTTTTTGGGTAAAAGTGCCTGTTTTTGTCTTTATCAGGCAAAGTGAAACAAAGCACTAAATCAAATATAGCGTTTAGAGCGATTTTAAGGGGTCATGGAGCGCAAGGTTAGGGGTTGGGACCAAACATGGGTTTGGGGGTTGGAAGCGATTGTAGGGGCTTTTAGGAGGTTTTTTGTAAGCGTATTGAGATGAGCGGGAAAATGGGCAAAGATAACAAACTCATTTACTAACCAATGCCTGTTCTATCTCCAATTTGGCTTGTTCTAATTGTTGTTCAGCTTGCCGGCGTAAATCAAAGCTTGTTTGTAGCTTTTGAGCGATGCGCTCTTGGGTGCTGAAAGGCAAAAGCGGGATGAGCAAATGCGCGATCTTTGCCACGCTCAAATGGGCAATGATTGAACCTATGCTCTCTCTTTGGGTTTGTAGTTGTGTGCTTTGGTGGTTTAAGACTAGGGCGAGATAGTGGGGGTTGATTTGGCTCTTGTCCTTGATAGCAAGGCGTAAAATCGCGCCACTTAAGACTACTTCTAAAGTGTGTGGCACGCAATAGGCGATGCCAATTGTGCCATCCTTGCTAAATAAGACCTCGTCTTTTTGGGGATACAAAGATTCTAGCTCTAGGCTAGGGCTTAAGAATACCTCCGCTGGGCTCATCCCAAAAGGGCTAAGATTGCCCACCCGCACGAAGGGCACGCCCGCGCTTTTGTAAGCCCCACTGCCCGGCTCAATGGATTTTTTAATTTCTACCAGTTCGTGCAAGCGCGCATGGGGGCGGGCTTGTAGGCGGGCTTGGTTGGCTGCGTATTTTTCTTGATAATACTCCGCGTCCAGCCGTTTGCTATCCCTCAAGCTTTGTTGTAAGGTTTTAATGCTGTAGTTTTTGGGAGTAAAGAGAGTCTTAGCCAAAACTTTTTGGGCGCGTTGATAGGCTTCTTTAGCTTGTTTTAAAAGGGCTTTGATGTGGCTTAGATCAGAGGGCTCACCCCCCCCCCCCCCTGTCAGGGCGCGCTCAGTTTGGAGTTTGGCTTGATCTAATTGGGTTTTAGCTTCTTGGCGGAGCTTAAAACTTCTTTGCAAATGCGTAGCGATTTGCTCTTGGGTGCTTAGGGGGATTTTGGGGATTAGCATATTTTGTATATCTGCATACGAAATATTGGTTTGCACGCCTCCCGTACCTATATGCTCAAATTGTAATCTCCCCATTGCTGAATTAAGATAAAGTGCTAAAACTTCAGGGATAAAATCTTTTACCTTGATTTTTAAAATCCTTTGATTAAGCATAGCCTCGATCTCAACAAGCACAACACAGGCTAAGCCCACGCTTCCAGACATTGAGATGAGCAGATCTCCCTTGCTAAGTTTGTCTTTAGGGCTCAAGTTTTTGGTATAGCTTGGCAAATAGACCACATTATGGGATTCTAGAGTGTCCCTTTTGATGTTGTTGATGCGAATCAGCATTAAAGAATCGGGCTGTCTTTGTTCTAGATAGTCCTCACTCTTAAAGGCAAAGCCACTAGAATATTCACGCACTAAATCCTTTAGGCGGATAACACCATTGGCATAGCCCTTTAAATGTGTTTCGAGCTTTTCATACTTTTCTTGGTAATACTCCGCATCCAAACGCCCGCTAGCCCTCAAGCTTTGTTGTAAGGTTTTAATGCTGTAGTTCTTTTGGTTTAAAAGTAGGGTTTCTAAGAGCAGCCACTGCGCATAACGCCATAGGTGGCGCGCACGCTTGAGATGGGCTTTTAGGGTGCTAAAGACCGCCCTTTGGCTCAATTTTGCGATCTCTCTCTCTCTCTCTCTCTCTCTCTCTCTGCTTAAAGCCTCTTCTGTGTTGTTTTTGGCTTGCATGAGTAGGGTTTTGGCTGTTTGGCGGTGATCTAGGCTCTCTTGGACACATTGGGCGATGCGCTCTTGGAGGGGTGCTGGGATTTTAGGGAGCAATACGCTTTGTAAGGCACTCTTAGAGATAGCGCATAGGATTGTCCCGCTGGCAAATTTGGCTAAGTAGGTTTGAAATAGCGGGGATTTAAAAAGGCTCAAAAGGGTTTCGGGGTTAAAACGCTTTGAGCGCAAGACAAAAAAGCCTGTAGAAACCACGCAAGGGCTTAAATGTGGTGGGACAAGGGCGCAAGCACTCAAGCTCCCCTCTATACTAGAGAGCAAGACATCGCTACTTTGGGCTAATCGTCTTGCCCTTGTGGGGAGGTGTGCGCCTAGTGCTTCTGTGAAAGTTGTGATATTGCCATAATTGCCGATGTGGGCGAGTTCGATATAGCGGTATCTTGTGTTGGGTTGGGGTTCAAAGGGGGTATCGCAAATTTCGCTAGCCTCAAGGGTGCAAACCCCGCCTTTGTAATTTTTAATCAAGTCCTCTATTTGGGCGTATCTGTGTTGGTAAAACTCCGCATCCAGCCGTCCGGTGGTTAAAAAGCTCTCTTTCAAGCTTTTGATTTGGTGTTCTTTTGGTGGAGCTGGGGGTAGTGTGCCTAATTCTTGCTCCAATAGCTCTTGTGCCTCTTTGTAAAGGCTTTTGCTCTGCTCTAGGGCGTGGTGGGCACTTTGCACCAAGTGGGCAATGTGTTCTTGAAAGGGGAGGGGGAGAAGGGGGATAAGAAAGTTATTAAAATCTCTCGGGTAAATCTCAATCTGCCCTGAAGTGCCACTATAATAGCGATTGATTTGAAACTGCCCAAAACTTGTTTGTAAAAATACCATTAAAAAACTTGGCAATAGTTTGCTCTTATCCCTTACGACCAAAACATTAATGTGGTTATCAATGCTAAAGTCAAAATCTAAAAGATTAATAAAAACTCTGCCTAGAGTGCCAACACCTGTTGAATTGATAAGCACGGCTTCCTTTGGCACTATTGCGCCATACCCTGTTCTTGCATTCTCATAGTTAATACTCTCGTTTCTAACATGTTGGCTATTTATGATTTTTAGCGTACTATTTACATCATATGTTGGCTGTGGATAGCGGGCATTGAATGAAACAAGATTGCGTAGGTATTCACTTGGAATGGCATTTAGTCTTTCTTTTACATTCACATACTCCCTCTTAAAATACTCCGCATCCATGCGCTTGGTGGGGTTGTCGTGTAAAACTTCGCTTAACTTTAAAACGCTGATCTCCAAATGGGGGTATTTTTGGGTTAGGGGGTTTGGCATCCAAGCATCCTTAAAACTGGCATTGGGGACTTGACATTTTAACATCAAAGTGTTAAGATGTCGGTCATTTCTAGGTGGATCCTTTTCCACCACTGGCATAACCCACAAGTTCAGGCGCAAAGCTCCTCAACAAATCATCTAAGAATATTGGAATTTTATCCGGGTGCAAAGCCACATAAAGTTCTTGATCGCCCTTGTAGTTTGTGATTTTAGTGCTCAATCTAGGGTCGCCTTTTGGAGTGTATTTGTAAAGATTTTCAAAGTGAAACGCGCGGTTTCTTAGATTGCGCAAAAGTTGCAAAAGAATTTTGGCTTTTTGGTGATGTCTCAAGTCTTTCGTGTCATTGAAACGATTCTTATTTGCATGGTAATATCTTTTAAAATCTAGGGCATTTAAAAAACTTGGATTGAAAATTTTGTCATAGATTTTAAAATACTCCACCACTTTTAGCCAAAAGCCCATGCTTTGTTTAGAAGTAAGAGTTGTTGGGGTTACATGGCTTATATCGCCCGTTGTTTTAAGGGTAATTTCAATGCCAGGATAAATCTCTGATTGTATAAAACTTGTTCGCTCACCACTAATTTTAATACTTGGGGGCAGGTCTTGCCACCAATCCCCCACTTGCTCTAAAAGCACAGAGTCGATTTGATTGCGGATCACCACTGCTAAAATGCCGATTTTGTGGCTTATAAGCCCTATGAGCGCAAAATTAGCTTCGTGTTCTGCTAGGCTGGTATAGCCTCTTAAACGCGGAATTGAAAAAAGCTTCTCTTGGGTGCTTTGTGTCATCTCCAAAAACTCAAACCTTCGCTTTTGGCAAAATCAATGAAGGCTTCAGCGATGCCATCTTGGGTTAGCCCCTCGTGGTTAAATAGGTCGTGTTTGACAATCAAATGCCCGTGTTTGTCTAAAAGGGGGCGACTTTCTTGGGTGGCACTTTGGATGGTGGCTTGGTGTTGTTGCTCGGGCTTGAGTTTTTTATACTCTTTGCTACTGATCTTGCGCCCCTCAAATTCTATGAAGTTAGCCACCTCTATGTTGGTGTAGGTAGTATAAAAGTTCTCTGGGCTTAACTCCTCTGTGGTGGTCTGCCCTTCTGTGGTTCTCTGGATTTTTACAAACTCTTGTTTGACATAGATTTTATCTCCGGAGTTGTCCTTGCTAGGCTCTTGCATGGTGGCAAAAAAGATATTGTAGTCTTCTTGGTAGGGGCATAAGACATTATCCCATTTTTGCACGAATAACACGCTGGTTTTTGTGCCTGTGTGGGGCTTAAAGACATTAGGATGTAAGCCTACTACTGCTAAAATGCGCCCATGATCGGCGATAAATTCACGAATATTTTGAGCCGTGAGATTATTAAAAATTCCTTGGGGCAGGACAATCGCCATCCGCCCTCCGGGTTTAAGCAAGTTCAAATTGCGCTCAATGAAAAGAATTTGTCGTTCAACGATCTTTTGTTCAGTGATGGTGATTTGTTGGTAACCATTGGGGGTTTTGATGAGATAGTTTGGGTGCTCTAACATTTCTAGGTATGTAGGGGTTTTTTCAAAAATATGCCCTTGTTCAATGGCTTCTTGAATGATTTTTTCTTGTTTTACATCTTTTGTGGTAGGGGACACATTTTGATTGACCCTGCGTTTTTTATACCCTGCCTTAGTTTCTACAAGATCCTCTCGCTTTTCTTGATCCTCATGTGTTGCTGTGATGTCTTTGAGGGTGATTGTCTGTCTTAGTGTGTAGTGTTTTAGTATTTCATTCTGCTTAATCTCACCACTAAAAGGGGGATTTGCCATCACAAGATCAAATTCAAAGTATTTGTAACTGCGCTTATGGTCGTCCTTGTCTTGCTCGTCTAGGGGGAGCTTTTTCTCTAGGTTTTCAAAGTTCTTGTTAAAGGCTTTGGTGGCTCTATCAATGTCCTTTTGGGCATGCCATTTGGTAAAATCTAGGGAGTTGAGCTTAAAGACATTGCTATGCCCGTCCCCGGCAATGAGATTGAGCATTTTAGAGATGCGTGTGGTGCGGGGGTCAAAGTCGATGGCAAAAACATGGTCTCTAACATAGTCAGTCGCTTCGGGGATTTTTTCTTCTGCTGTAAACATTTCGCTTTCGGGCAAGTTTTGTGCTTTATAAATTTGTTGCCACACATAAAAGCAAGTGTGGATGGGAAAGCCACAGCTCCCACTGGCTGGGTCGATCATGCTCTCATTGGGTTTGGGGTTTAGCATTCTCACGCACATATCGATCACATAGCGGGGGGTGAAAAACTGCCCCTTGTCGCCTTTAGACTCCTTGTTGGCAAGGTATTCAAAGGCATCGTCTATCACTTCTAGGTTTGAGTTGAAAAACTTGCATTTTTGCAAGCTCCCCACACAGATTTCCAAGTGATCGGGGGTTAGAGCAATCTTGCTATCTTTAGCAAAAATCCCCTGCCATTCTTCTTTAGCTTTTGTGAAAAGTTCTTGTAAGCGTTGGTTTAGACTCTTATTGTCCTCATCTCTTAGGGCAAACTCTAAGGAGCGCATACTTTGATAAGTCTTTAAAAGTTGTGCTTGGCTTGCTCCTTGTTTTTCTAGGTCTTGGTATTCTTTGATTTTTTTCTTGTCGTAGCGGTAGGCTTGCAATTCATCATAAAGCTTGGCAAAAATGAGTTTAAAGACTTCCTCAAAGGCGTTTTCTCCACTATTGGCAAGGACATCATCTTCAATCAATAAAATTTTGTCTTTCAAACTCACCCGATTGCTTTGCAAAATATCTTGTTTTTGCAAGTCCATATAGGTAAAACGCTCACTAAAAACATCTTTAATGTCTTGATCGACACTAGGCAAATCTAAAATTTCTGTACATGTATTGGGCTCTTTGCGTTTCCAAACCATCAAAGTGTTGCCATTGCACCACACACACAAGGGCGCGCCTGTGAAGTGGGCATAGCTTTGAGCTTGTTTAACTCCATTTTGGTGTTGTGGGCTTTTGAGTTCTATTACAATGTATTCTCGTTGCTTGGATTCATCTAGGACTGCAATATCGATGCGTTTGCTGGCATCAGACCCTAAATTAACTCCACGCTCCACATCGATACGCTCTAAAGGATAACCATATTCTGTGGTGAGTTTATCGATAAAGAGTTGGCGGATCACCTCTTCTGGTTTTAGCGACACTTTTTTATTGCGTACTAAACATGACACTTGGTAGGCGATGTTACCTTTTTTGTCGGTTGTGGCAATGAGGTGGCTTTCAAGAGCTTGGATCGCCCGATTGGAAAAACACTTCAGTTTAGATGTATCAAGGATTTGGTCTAGACGCATGGGATACCTACTTGTTGTATAGGACTAATCAAAAAATGGGCAAGATGCATTAAAACTCCTTGACTTGCAACACGGAGCAAACTTATAATTTTTGCGATATTTTGGCATTTTTTGGTTGAAAGGTTGCAATTCTAACATAAGTTGCATTGCTATTTGGTTATCTCTCTCATGTTTGGATTTGTGTATATTTGTTAATAAGCTTTGTAGGATTTCTAGGCTTAACACTTACCTATACCATCGCCTAATCTTTTACCCTTAGTCTCTGAGGTTTGGTTTGCCACTTGGTTTGTTTTGGAGGTATCTTTGCTGTCTTTCTTAGACTTTCTACCCCTTGGTTTTTTGGGTTCTTGGGTTTTCACCCCTAAGCCTTGCTCTGTGGTGTTTGTGGGCTTTGTTCTTGTGGTTAATTGGGACAACTTGTTTAATCTGTGTAGTCTCTTGTTCCACTTGCTCTTTTTGCGCTATTTTTGCGTGTGTGGCTGTTGTAACCTCAAAAAACTTCTACATCGTGATATAATTGCCGAAATATTTTGGAGATGAATATATGCCAAATTCAAAACATACACAAGTCGAAATGAAACAGCCATTACATGAAAACCAAATAGAAATAAGTGAAGAAAAGCGCGCGAAAATTGTGCAAGAAGCTCGCGCAGCATACCGCAAAAGACTTGAAAACCCAAATATTTTGGCGGTCTATAAAAGATTGGCAGACAAATAACTTGATTTACATCAATATTGATGAAGCCATTGATATGCACGATGAGATATTGGAATTAACCGGAGGATTGAAAGGAATAAATCCCGTTAGCATAGGTTATTTAGAAAGTGCACTAGAGCACATTAAAAACGATGATTATTACCCAACATTCGAGAGCAAAATAGCACACCTTTTCTTTTCATGTGTTAAATCTCATCCTTTTCCAGACGGCAATAAAAGAACGGCTATTCGTCTTTGTATGCATCTGTTTTTGATTAATGAAAAAGAATTTGCAGATGATTTAGAGGAAAAATTAGAAAAAGTTGTATTGGATGTTGCGGAAAATAAAATTTCAAAGGATGAGTTAAAGATTATCTTTGAAAATTTTTCGGTAAGGGCGAAACAAGAATATGAGGATAAAAATACACAAAACACAACATTTCCACATAACATAACTGCTCATAAGCAACTATGAAACAAAAGAGTAGCTTGAATAAGTCTATTCTCAATACCTCATTCTACCAAATTACTGAATTCTTAGAATACAAACAACAGCACACTTGGCTTTCTTGAGTCATTGCCTTACTAGCTTTTTGGTATTTTGGAGTGAGTTTAGAGAATGGCTCTTGCGATTACTTTTCTTAGTCTAAAGAGGAGCAAGAAAAAACCAAGAAAGCCCTTTTAGAATACTCTCCCATCATTATTAGGTTTTCAAATCAGAGAAGCGATTCTAACCTAGAAAAAATAAAAATTTGGCGCGGATATAAAAGCTATAGTTTTTCCTAACCCTATTTTTCTAATGCCTCACAGACCACCCTTTTAGCATCCTTTGCCCTTTGGCGCACCACTTCACTACACGCCTTGGTTAAACCACGGCTTGGGCGGTATTTAGGGTGTGGGGTAAAGGTAAAATCTTGGAGTTTGTCGCATAAATCCAAACTCTTAGGCGTGGCGTGCATTTCAACAAGTCTATCAAAGCGGTAGCCAAAGTAACTTTTGAAATAATAGGGTTGGAAGTAATGTAAATGGTAATACCTATCAATCCCCCATCGCCTGAGAAAGTTAAAAAGCGCCCGCCCATTGTCAAAAATAGGAGCGGATTCTATGAGTTCATTTGTATCGTTATTAACCAGCATGCCGAAATTACCCAAATGGCGGTCTATGTTGCCAATAATGGCATCAAAAAGCATTAAATCACTAAAGGCTTGCTTACCCATCACCGCCTCTATGGCTTCCCTCATCTTTCCATAATCAAAATCCAATCCTCTCTTTGTCAACACTTCATAAGGTAAACACTCCCAAATGGCTAAAAAGCCCACTTCTTGGCTTGTAAAAAGCGGGCAAGTGCTAAGCCTTTCACGCCTCCCCCACTCCCCAATCCCTTTTTCTAAACCATAAACCACACAATCTAAACCCATAACTTGAGCCACTTGTGGCATGTAATATTCACACAAAGGCTCTCTAGCTGTAACAAAGCGATATATATCATCATCGCCCGCCCCCTTAACCAGCTCAATGCCTTTTGGTGTTCGTTGCCACCACTTTCTAAGCATACCATCGGTAGTGGGTTCAGGGCTTAGGATTTGCCCTTGTGTTTGCCCCCTACCCCCACCAAAAGCGACTCTTTGCAAAATGGGATTAAACTCATTTTCAAAAAGATTGACATTAGCCCATGCATAAAGGTGTGCTTTGTTAGTAGGCACCACCCAAAAGCTATCTTTTAAAGATAGGGCTAAGGTTGTGTTGAGATAGGCTAAAGGATTTTTTTCATCAGCCTCTAAGCCTCCCTCTAGAGCGTTTAAGATTGAAAAAGCAAAACAGCGGTTATCAGGGACTTTACGCCTGTATAGCCACCTTAAAAGGTGCTTTTCATTTGCGCCATTGATGCGGATATAATAGGGCAGTAGGGTTTCATTGAGCACTTTAAAGTGTAGGTCTTTGCCCTCGTTTGAAACTTCAAACTCTAAGACATCGCGATCTTTGTTTTTGAGGGTGTAGTGCATAGAATAACCTCCTTTTCTCATTTTATGGAAAAAGTGTTAATTTTGAACCCCACAAATATTAACCCTTTTTCTTAGGCGCATTTAATGGAATTTTCTTGGGCTCTTTTTTGTTTGTTATGGTTTCTGCCGTGATAACACACTTGTAACCCCGCCACTTTTCCATGTCAAATCTCAGCAGGTGAATCACTCTGTTTAAAAGAGTTTTAATGGCACGCATGCCCGTGCCCTCTTGCATGGCTTTCTCGATCAACAATTCTTTAGCCCCCTCATCAATTTCTAAGACACTGCCATGCTCTCTAAAGTGGTCTTGGGAGGGTTTTAACTCTTGTGGAATGGCATCAGAGAGCATTTTATGATCGACAGGCTCTAACACCACAACATTACCAATACGCCCGATAAACTCTCTAAACAACCCACAACGCTGTAAATCCTGATTACTCACTTCTTGCAAAGTTGTACTGGGCGGTGTAGGCTTAGTGTTTGTAAAGCCAATGGAGTTTTTAGGCTGTGTTGTTGTGTTTAAGCTCGTGTAAAGGTCCTTAAAATGCCCCGCAAAGATGAACAAAATTTCATCAGTTTTAAGCGTGATGTCTTGTTTATCGTAAGTGAAAGTAACTGCGTGCTCTTCTATGGGCTTTAGCAATTCGGTTTGCACCAAAGATTTAAATTGCTCGTTAGTTACTTCCATGCCCAATTTATCCACTTCATCTAAGAAGATCACCCCTTTTTGGGCTTTTTCTATGTCTTTGCCTGCACTCACATACAGCCCAACAAAGATGCTTATCAATTCCTCACCTTTCCACCCCGTAGGGGTTAAGTTAGAAGCATCCGCAATGAAATAGGGGATGTCTAGCTTTTTTAACAGCATGGTGGTCATGAAAGTCTTGCCGCTGCCCGAGGGTCCAATTAAAAGCATATTGGTTTTGGGCATGCGAGGTTGCCCCATAAAACTAGCATAATGATCGCTCATCGTGACACAAAGTGCCTTCTTAGCCTCTTCTTGACCGCTCACGCCCTCTAAGTATCGATAAAGTGTTTTGGGTGTGTAGAGGGGTTCTGAGGGGTTTATATCCTCTTCTGACGCCCTAGAAAATCTTTCTTGATCCTGTAGGTAAGCCTCGCTGCATCTGTACTCCATCCATTCATCCAACTCATCCCACTCTCCTTGAGTCGTTTCTAGTATTGAGGATACTTGCTCGCTTTGTGTGGAGAGGCTGTCTTTATTAATCCCAGGGTTGTCCAACATAAGCAAAGCGCGTATCTCGTATATGGGGGTGGGCTTTTGGTTTAAAGAGATAGCAAGGGGGAAGAAGTTGGGAACTTTTTCCACTTGCCATGCCTCTTTTTGCGCTAAGACACGCAAAGGAAGCTCTAAATTGCTCAACAAGTTATGCACACAAGACCAAAATACATCAGGCTTGGAGTTTTCTTCAAGCTTGGCTAATAACGCGTCTTGTCCTTTGTGGAGTTTTTCATATAGAACTTCTAGAGTGCTTGCAAATTCTCTTTTCTTAAAGAGATCCTTTAAGCGCGCGCAAGCCCATAGCTTAAACACAATGGGGAAATAATAGCCGTGTTTCTTTTGAGAAGTTAGCACGCTTGCAAAGGAGATGTGGGCATCTTTTAAAGCCCTCTCTAGTCTTGGCATGTGTGCAAATTCTAAAAATCCACAATCTCTTTCTAGCCACAAGCGCATGAGTCTTTTTTCTTTGTGCGATGGTATACAATCCAGTGGGTTTTTGCATAAAACATCAACCAAATGACCCAAATCGGCTCTATTGTTCTTTTCTTCTTGCGTGATGAATTTGTAGAAGTGATCGAGGGATTGTTTTGGCAATGCAGGATTTTTTGCATGGCTGGGCGTGATGGCAAACACCAAATCTTCGTCCACACAATAAGGTTCTAATTGGCAAAAAGCCTTTGGCAACTTAAAGTTATGATCTTTGAAAGTCCCCAACAAATCCCGCTTAAAAGCTTCAAAGGGGATTTTGAAATCGCCAAATAACCCCCCATAGCCCCCTTTTAAATACTGCTGAACGACATAATCACAAATTTGCTCAGAAAATAAGAAACATCTGCGTATAAATTCTCCAATTTGGACAGAGTTTTCAAAGAGCTGTTTGGGTTCTATGCTTTGGCGTTCTTTACAGATTTTAGGGAAAAAGTAAAACTCTCCGCAATCTTGTGCGATTTGGCTAAAGTCAATCCTAGCGATCCACGCCTCTCTTTCTCTTTGTTCGTCCTCTGTGGGGAAACTCCAAGCGTCCTTACCTGTTTTTCTGCCTTGTTTTTTTGATTTGGTTTTTTCATGGGCTTGGCGTTTTTCTTCAAAGGGCTTGACATAACTTTTAGGCAAAAAGCCATAGTTTTTAAAAATACTTTTACTGATACTCTTTTCTGATTCAGAAAGCACACCTTTTAGGATAAGAAACTCTTTTAAGTCGTAGTAACCCACTTCTTGCATCGTTATCCTTTCAGTTTTTTTTAAATTCATGAGCATGTTAAAACACTCTAGTTTACATAAAGCTTAAAGAGTATAAACAACTATATATTTTCACAGACTAAGCGCGAGACTTGATTTTTATTAGATTTTTATGTATAAACATTTTTTAAATTTCTTAAAAAGGTTGATTTTGTCAGAATCTCCAAACCATAACAATAACCTACAACAAAAACCTGCCTTGTCTGTCATTGTGTGTAGAGGGCGCAATAAAAACTACCCCGAAGAGTTAAAAGTGGATGTGAATCATCGTTTCGATCTTTTCACACCTCCGCCTCCCAAAAGATACCCGCTAGGCTTGTTTAATGAAAAAAGTTTAAAGCGTTTTGAAAAGCTTTATCAAAAAGCAAATGTGCGCAAAGCCTGCAGACAAAAAAGAGCCAGAGGGTTTTCTCCTCTAAGAGACAACACGCTTTTGAAAATGGTCTTCAATGTCTATGAGCACACCACCCATAGCCAAATCGTCCGCCTTATAGGCAAGATTGCCCGCTCTACGGGTTTTGCTCTTTTAGAATACACCCAAATCACACCTATTGCTTATGAAGTGTGGTTTTTCACTTTGGATTTGAAGAATGGCAAGCAATTAGCAAGGTATTCAGAGGCTTTAAGTAAAGAAAACCTGATGCGCTTTCAGAGCTTGATTTATAAAGTCTTAGACCCACAGACAGAAGTGCCTAAGCAAGGGATGTTTATCTCTCGCAATGAGTATCTAAACCTCATGCAAATCAAGCAAGAACACCAAGACTTGCAAAAAAAGCTCAAAGAGATTGAGAAAGACACAACTAAATTTGTAGATGCCCTTGAAAATTGGTTGTTTTACTGCACCATGTATCTTGAGCCAGATTTAGAGTATCTCTCTCGTTTTTGTGAAGAGGTGAACCCCTTTATGAAGAAGTATTTTGGGACTTTGATCGGGCTAAAAGAGTTTGGGGGGCAAGAGGCTGTGGGTTATTCTAATTTAAGCGCGTATGAGTTGGAGCGGATTAAGAAAGAGAAAAGGGGGTTTGGTGTGGCTAAAACACAGGCAACCAACTAAAAAACATTACACAAAATAGACTAGATTGCAAAAATCCTAGCACTAATGTATTCATCTGCGTTTTCTTTTCGCCCCATTTTTGCCACAGCAAAGCTATAAGCGATGTGGCGCTTAAGGGCTTCTTGTTTGTGTGTTTTTAAGCGCATGTTGTATTCTTTTCAGCTTTTCTCTTTTCTCTGCGTTCTTGCAAGAAAAAACAGTAATTTTTTCTCTTTAAAACGCCAAAATTTATTCTCAAATTCTTTTAGTCTAAAGGGTGGCGGGAGTGTTATATGGGGCTTTAAGGTCTTTGTTGTTTTCTCATTTCTAATCATATGTCCAGTATACCCTTATTTTAGTTTTACGGTTTTAATGGCATATCGTGAAAATATTTGTCTACACACAAAGATGTCTAAACGACCAAAAATTTTAAAACGCAGTGCCAAAAACCATATCCTTATAGTGGCACTTATGCTAAAATGCGCAACGATTGGGGGTTAGATTTTGTCTCCCCTTTTATTAAAAATGGAGATAAAAAGTGTGATGGACTTAAAAGCACTACTATCCGAGGGGCGTTTAGACTCCTACAATGGAGATTTACAAGCACACCTAGAAAATCTAAAGCTATAGGCAAATACACGCATAAAATCGCCCTTGTGGAAATTGCTCTGCGTAATTCTTTAAACTATTTACTCAGCATCAAAGATACGGATTGGATCAATAGCTCCACAGACCCCCGTGTGATCCAAATGCGCACAGAAACGCTTAAGGCGTGCCATGCAACCACTCTTAGCCACGATAGCTATCTCTCTAAAATGACTTTAGGCATGGTGATTCACATCATCAAACGGGAGGGTCTGTTTGCACGCATTCTTAATGCCGATAAAATCCAATTCAAACGCTACGACCCAAGCTACAAGTTAGAAAAAATCTTTATCAAGGGCAAGAAAAGCCACCTAAGCAACTACAACAAAGCCACCATTGCTTTAAGCTTATTCCACACCCTACGCAACCGCTGTTACCACTGGGAGAATATCACCAAAACAAGAACGGGCGAAAATGGCAAAATCTACCCACGATTGACGACAAAAATTCTAGGCATTTCTATAGGGGTATATCCAAACGAGATAGAAAGATTTTTAGACGACCTACTAGAAAGCTCCAGCAGAGAGTTATTGGATTATGCTAACCACCCTTAGCGAGTGGCTAGTTGGCGAGAGTCCGCCCTACGAATCATGCAGGGACTCTAGCACAAAACATCTAAAAATCCGCTTTAAAAGGGCTATTTAAAAAACGAGGCATTGCTACCAAACCCACCCATTCATCTATTTTTTCCTTGCCTATAATCGCATGTGCCGATCTGTTCAATCAAATCCACACTTTTAAAAGACAGCGTGATCACCCTAAGCAAAGTTTCAAAAATGTATTTACCCCCTTTAAAGTCATTGGGATCACTTACAGTGAACCGCCCCTCCCTAAAGGGAGGAGCTTCCTAACTAACAGAAACTAGCGTTTCTTAAGCTCGAAAGGCTTTGCTGTTTATAGTCCGCAAGGCTAGTTTCAGTTCCCAAAAGACTTACAGACCCATTAGCATGGGCGGAGACCAGCGAGTAACCCGTCATTATGCTAGTTTTTAATGGCTAGAATGAGCGTATCCAACTCTGCCATATCGGGTTTTTACTAATCTCACTTACCTATTGCAAAGGTAGCTTTTCTTTCCTTAGTGTGCACTTACATCTCCGCCCTAAAGGACGGAGTTTTACGCGCGTTCAGATAAAATCTCCATTGGCATCCTTGGCTTTTTTAGATTCTTTGACTCTTTGGGCTCTCATGTAGAGTTTGATCGCCGATTCACCACATAACGAGTATTCCCAAGCCTTGCTGGGGATATTGTCAATGCTAAGGTGCTCATTGTAAATGAGGCGGTTCGTGCCTTTTTCAAGTTGCATTTAGCCACGCGATGTGCATCGGGGGCGTTTGCTAAATCGCTCTCATAGAGAATGCGTAATTCTTGGTTGATCTCTAAACTCTCATAGTTTAGATGTAATTGCGCTAACTCTTTGCCTAAAGTGCTCATCTTTTTAAAATCCTTTGCCAGTAGCACGCGAGGGGATTCTTTGGCTAAAAAGTTGCGGTAAGTTTCTTTAGAGCCCTCGTGGTGCAAGATGGCATAGATAGTGGCATAGATACAAGAAAAGACAAGATGCGCCAGTTTGGATTCAAAAGTAGGGTAGTAAATGTCTCTCGGATATTGTATAAAGCACTCTGTAAAGGATTTGATTTAAAGGGTATTTGGAATCTACCACCACATTTCCTTTTAATACCAAAGGTCGCTAGAAAACACCATCTATAGGGTAGTCGCATAAAATTCTAAACTATGCCATTGTATTCATTAATTGCGAGCATTAATCAGCCAAAATTTGCTGGCTGCATATTTAAAATATGCAAATTCAAATATGCTCACTATCCAACTCCTCCCCATACCAATCCATCTCTTCTATTTTCGTCCCTTCAGCTACTAAATGAGGTCTGCCCGTTACAAGTGTGTCACTCGTGATGACACATTGATGCCCCACAAACTTTTGTTCTTGCAAGTCAGACATAACTAGGAGCAATCTGTCTGTTAGCACAAGCCCAATGGCTCTCATGCCTGTTCCCTCTTGCATAGTTTGATCGATAATCATCTTTTTAGCTTTGGGAGTAAAAACAAGACAGCTACCATATCTCAAAAACTCTTTTTCATACTCAGTAATTGCCCGATCAAAGGCACTCTCTAACATCTTTGTATCCACATTCTCTAACACGATGCGCACAGGAATACGCCCTATAAGTTCTCTAATCAATCCACAGCGCATTAAATCAGCGCTCTTGACTTCTTGAAGAGCACTGGGCTCTTGTGGTTTAATAATGGGCGGTTTCTTGATAAACCCTATAGTGTCTTGTTCTTCTTGACTGTCTTGATTATCCTTATTATGATAGAGATTTGCAAAATGTCCTGCCAAGATAAACAAAATTTTTGAAGTATCTATAGACATCTTTAGCTCTTTAGTCTTTCCATCTTCTTGCTGATTGTAGGTAAAGGTAATATTATGACCCTCTATGATTTTAAGCAATTGTGTCTGCACGCTCATTTTAAATGAATCATCATCGTTTATTTTTATTCCCAACTTATCTACTTCATCTAAGAATACCACGCCCTTTTGGGCTTTCTCAATTTCTTGCCCAGCATTTTGATAAAGATCAGCAAACATGTTAAGAATGTCTGTACCACGGTAGCCTTCTGGTGTAAAATGCGAAGCATCCATAATGCAATAAGGGATACCCAAATGTTTTAAAAGTGTCGTTGTCATAAAGGTCTTGCCTGAACCAGAAGGACCTATCAACAGTGTATTTGTCTTGGGCATAGCATTCTCATCACCCATAAAGTGCTTATAGTGGTTGGCAATGACCATGCAAAGCATTTTCTTAGCCTTTTCTTGCCCGCTCACATACTGATCCAAATAGACTCTAAGCCCTTTAGCAGAACGATCATTGGGATCTACATTGACAACAGTCTTGATCTCTTTTTTAAAAGTAGCTGTTTTGGAGAAATTGGGAATTGTAACATTTTTTTTGCTTGGTAAAACCTCTGTTTTTAATGGATCTCTTGTTAAAGCGCATTGTAAGGCATTTAGCAGGGATTCAAAAGTCTTTCGGTTACTTTGCAAGTCAGATGCCCTAGTATGTCCTCTAAACTCTATGTCTAGTCCATTAGCCTGCTGATCGCTCAAAAAAGTTTGCAAGTCAAAAAAACGCGCGCGGCAAGAGATAGTAAAACAATCATCGTTTGTCACTTGATACACAAGAGCCACATTAGCTCTATGGCGATCAAGCAAGCGGTAAGCCAAGAGTCCTAGAAAGCCCAAAGGTAAAGTGGCATTACCGGCTACAACTAACCCGTCTGCATACTCTGTAGCACGGAGATCGGCAAGTAATTTTCTGTTTAAATCAAGTCGCTTTCTGTTGTAGTCATTAAGAATGCTAAGGCTAGCCTCACACTTGGGATTAAGACAATAGTAGAGAGCATAGTAATGACTGTGGTTATATTCATTTTGATCCAGCTTTAGACCACTCAAACGCCCAGAACTATTAATCACATTAATAAAGTGAAACCCATACTGATAACTTAGATTTTCCCATGTGTTTTTGCCTGTGCCGATCAGTTGTTTGATAGCCATGTGTTTAGGATTAAGCAGTCTCTCGTAATAAGGGCGGTTACAATCATCTAGGGGAATATAACTACTCAATAACCCTACACTTGCTAACTCTAAAGCATCTTCACAATCCTCCAATTCTAGCATTTCCTTAAAAAAGTGGTAAGACACTAAAGAACCGCTATAACTATGGATATCCGCCTTTTCAGGATTATACTGGTAAGCCCGTGTCTTTGTAGGTGTGTGATTGTCTGCGATAATGATGTTCCCAAAAAATTTAAAATATTTTTGCAAGATGCTCTCTTTTGCCACAGCTAAGCCGATACTCACTAACAAGGGTTTCAAGTTGCCATGTTTTTGTAGAATATTTTTGTAGCTTATCTTAGGATACTCTAGGGAATTTTGGGGAGAACTAAATTCACATGCCATCAAACAAGACTCGTTATTGACAATCTCATCTAAAGCTACTAAGCTCAAACCATACCCATGCGTATTACGATTAGGACTATAAACATAAACTCTGCTTTCTATACCTGATTTTTTCAAAAGAGTTACTACACTGCTAGCCCCCATTAGTCCATCGCAATCATAATCACAAAACAACACAAACGGGTGTGTGTGAATTTTCTGTCTAAATTCTTTAAGCTGTTTAGCGTTGGGATTGTAAGGATAAAGCATCAATACATCCTTATAGAGGTAGTAAGATTTTGTAGAAACTATACTACCAAATTGCAGTAACTCAACGCCTTGCTCTTGGCTCTCAATATCCTATAAATTGCTTTATCTCATTCCAAGCACGAAGCAAGCCACATATTTGAAGAAAGGTTTAAAACTCGCTTGTTTAGAAATCAAATCAAGTAACACTTTAAAAACGGCATTGTTCGCCTAAAAGAGGAATGTCTGGAGCGTTGGAATGAGCTATTCGAGAGCAAGAGAAAAAGAGGGATGGAAGTTATCATAACACCTTATAATCTCCAAATTTGTGCAATTTCTATCTAATCCTTTTGGAACATTTATAGCACAATTAGCCAAAATAAACTCCAAAGTAGCTCAGGAATTAGAGTTTAAAGCAGGCAATACTTTAAACGACTTTACTCGCCTAAAAGAGGAGTTGCCTAAAGTGTTTGAGCAGGCTATTTAAGAGCAGGAGAAGAAAGGGAGCGGAGGGTATCACAGATAGCGGTATTGTTTAAAAATCTTATTAGAACACTAGAGATTACCAAAATACGGGATTTTAAAAAAACCTTTTTGTTAAAAAATAGTATTTGAGAAATTTAGAAAGTCTATCTAACCATCATTATGTGCGACCAAGCTATTTTGACAATGCCTATCCAGAGTTGTATAAGCCTATTAATCTTAAAATTCCACCAGCCTTAGTTACGAAAGAGCCTGTTATGTTAAATTTTCACAATATCTTAAAAAAAGGAATGCTGTGATTCTCTCTAAAATCCAGTTTTTAAATGGCTTACAATGTCCTAAAATATTGTGGTTAGAAGAACACAAATCTGAAGTGCTTAGTGCGCCAAATGTGGAAGAGAAGAGAATTTTGCGCCAAAACATGGAAGTGCGTATGGCAGCACGGAACTTGTTTGTAAGTGGAAAAGAAGTGGTATCAGAACAAGACAAAAATGCACAAGTGCTTCACACGCAAAAGCTAATACAGCAGGGGGAGAGCGTGCTTTATGAAGCCACCTTTAAGTATCAAAATTTATTAGCGCATGTGGATATTTTAGAGATTATGCGCAATGAGAGTGGCACCATTGTGGGTATGGTGATCCATGGGATAACAAAGCATACAAGTATCTGTGCGCAAAACGGGCATCCTGCCCTTAAAACATATTTATGGGATTTGGCAGTGCAATTTTATGTGCTGGCAGGTTTGGGCTACTCTATTCACGATGTGTGCTTGATCTGTTTAAATGAAAACTACATGCGATGTGGAGCGTTGGATTTCACACAACTTTTTTTAAAAAGCCATTGGCTAGATGCCATAACGCAATTGCAGACAAAAATCCCCCAACTTCTAGAAGAAATGTCTAAGGTAATAGCAAGCCCTACAGAACCTAAAATAGATATATAATCAAACTAGACCTTTTATTATCAAGGGCGGAGGTGTTAAGTCGCTCAATCAGTGGTTTAACAAACTCAAAGCGCATTACCAAGCTAAAGCTAAATTGTCCAATAAGCGGTTTTGGACTAAAAGACTAGGTAGGTTAGCCTTGTGGAGGGACTGCAAACTTAATAACTTTATGCACAAGGCTAGTCATTATGTGGTGGCGCATTGTTTGAAAAATGGCATTACCACGATTGTCGTTGGCAATAATGACGGGTGGAAGCAAAAGCTCAATTTAGGTAAAAGGGTGAATCAAAACTTTACGAGCGTCCCTCACGAGTCATTTATTGACAAACTAGCCTATAAGTGCGCTTTAGCGGGCATTACACTCCACACCACAGAAGAGAACTATACCAGTAAATGCGACCACCTTGCTAATGAGTCTATGCAACATCACGAGCAATATTTAGGCAAACGAGTTAAACGAGGTCTTTTTAAATCTAGCACGGGTAAGTTTTTAAATGCCGATGTTAATGGTGCTATTGGCATCTTAAGAAAAGTATTCCCTGATGTAGTGCAAACTCTAAGGGATAGCGGAGTAGTGTTCACTCCTGTAAAAATTTCGTTGGCGTTCTGATGGACACGATGAGAAAATTTACGAAAAATAACTTAAATATCCTTAAATGGATTGAATGGTTTTTTGAACATCCACACAAGTGTCGTGCTAGAACATATTGCTGGGAAAAACAAAGGAAGATCGTAGGGTCTGAACATATTTTTGCAATCCCACAGATCTCTTTTAAAACGGCCATGCCTTTGTATCAAAAAGGGAAGGTCTTTTTTAGCAATTTGAGCAAAAAAGATATAGCGGTGTTTAATTGGCGACAACAAATGCAAATTAGGTGCGCTTGGAGAAATGTGCCTTACATTAATCGGAGCAGAATTAGGTCTTTTTTAAGAAAATTACATTATCCCATCTACCATTTGGATTTTGAAACTTTCCAACAGGTGATCCCTAAATTTGATGGGGTGCGCCCCTGTATGAGAATCCCTTTTCAATACTCCATCCACATTGACTTTGGCAATGGGAAGTTAGCACACAAAGAGTTTTTAGCAGATTGTGGTATAGATGGGCGTTTGGCTTTGGCACAGAGTCTTGTAAGTGTGATTCCACCTAATGCGTGTGTCTTGGCTTACAATGCTAGCTTTGAAAGAGATAGACTCACCGAGCTAGCTGAGTTATTTGCTCAATCACACAAAACCTTAAGTACTACGCTGTTAAAAATTTGCAACAATGTTAGAGATTTAATGATCCCCTTTCAGTGTGGACACTACTACACCCCACAAATGCATGGGAGGTTTTCTATCAAAAAAGTCTTACCAGCCTTAGTGCCAACATTTCAAAACGCCTACGAGAAATTAGAATTGATCCGCGATGGTGCAGATGCTGCAACTTCTTATGAGCAAATGCCCTATATGCCAAAAGAGGAGCAAGAGCGAGTCAAAAAAGCCCTTTTGGAGTATTGCAAGCTTGATACTTTGGCGATGGTGAAAATCTTAAGAGTACTGAAAAGAAAATGCCGTGATTTACCATAGGAGAATTTAGACTAAAAGTCATAAAAGTAAGACATAGGTTAGAACCCCTTCTGCGCAGTTGTCCGACCAAGCGCAGCTTAACAAGGGCATGGGATACTCTAGCCCTAAAGGTGAGACAAAGGATAGCACAACCCCGCTTAAAGACACTTCTAAGCCCAATGCCAAAAAGGCGCAGAAACAAATAAAAGCCCTTGAAAGTGAGTTTATCGGCAACATCGTCCACGATTACACTCCACTGCGTGGCGCAAGTAACCAAAGCCTCATCGCCAAACTTAAAGATTATATCGGTGATGAGGACTTTATCCGTAACCTCTCTAAGGAAACACTTGTGAACATAGAACCCGGGCTAGCAAGAGCAAACGATTATCTCATGTACGAACAAGTTGCCAAAATGGAGGAGATGATCCAAAAGATAGAAAAGTTAGATTCACAAGCGGTTAGCCCGGGTATGCGTGCAAGTTTGGCACACATGCAGAAACTCAAGACCCAACAAGAAAAAGAGCTTTTAGAAATTAAAGACTTGTATGAAAAGCTCATTGCCAAGTGGGAGAAAGCGCATGGGCAAAAGGCTAATGCGGTGTTCCCAGCTAAGTATACGCCTAAGCAGGGCGCGCAGACCAAAGCCCAGAAACAAGAGCCCAAGCCCAGCAGTGCAGGAGCAAAACCCCCGCTTAAAAAAGATTTGCCCACCAAGACAAAGTTAACACAGGATTTAAGCCCACAGGAGATTAAAAGTCATATTGAAGGGTGGGACTTGCAAAACCCTAACCCCAAAAATAAAGCTGTGATCGCTAAAGTAGAGGGCAAGGAGCTAGAGCAATTAAGCCAAGAATTTAAGTTTAAGGCAATTACACGCTAGCTAGACAGATTGACGCGCAACATATAGCGCACGCGATGAATCGGCATGGGGATTTAAAGGTAGAGACTTCGCGTAACCAAATCCCCATCACGCTAGAGGACATCGCTAACTACCCTAATATGGCTAAGAGCGCAGATGTGCGCGAAGTGGTGGGCAAAAAGATTAAGTATAAAAAGCAGATTGACGGGCATTATGTGGTGATTGAAGAGGTTTTAACGGCGCAAAATAAGCTAAGGTTCATAACAATGTGGAAAAGTCGTGGAAACTTAAAATAGTGGGCAAAACCTTACGACCCTCCGAACGCCTTCCTCAGATACGACCCTAGACCGAACTCTAAGGCGAGGGTTATAAGGGGTTTCACCTTACCACAACGCTTTTAAAAACAACTTAAAAGCGCACACGCTTAAACCCCCTACCTTGAGCCCCAACCCTTAAGCTTTTAACCCTTTTTTTGCTTTTGCAAATACACTACAATGGCAAAAAGGAGAGTAGATGTTAGAACCCTATCTTAACCAAGTCTTCCACGCCGATGCGCTTTAGGAGGCTTTAGGAGGCTTTAGGAGGCTTTAGGAGGCTTTAGGAGGCTTTAGGAGGCTTTAGGAGGCTTTAGGAGGCTTTAGAGGACTTAGAGTGTGTTTGTGCGCTTTAAAGGAGTTAGGGGGGGGTTAGGGGGCTTTAGAGTGTATTTGTGGGCTTTAGGGAGTGTTAGAGTGTATTTGTGCGCTTTAGGAGGAGTTAGGGGG
>NZ_QXQQ01000028.1 GCF_003660285.1 Helicobacter labacensis
AGTAGATGAGACTACTGGCGTTTTTAAAAACCTAGTATGCTCATAGTTATGCTCATAGTGGGGTGAAGATCGCCCGTAACGCTTCTTTGAAACGGCTGAATTGCTTTTCTTTGTAATAGTGCACGCTTTAGAGATAGGGGCGAGGATTTGTTCGCCTTTATCAAGAAAACACCAGACTCACACAGCAGACCATAGACAACCCAATGCTACAATTTCGCGCGCCTCAAACTTGCTTTCCTCCCATTTCACACCCGCCTTAGTGCCTACCTTGAACTCCACCCGCCTCCCCTCTTGATCCACCCAACGCACATAATACGCCACATTCCTACCCCTTGCAATATTGAGTGTCCCCAAAGACCCCTGAGGATTTAAGTATATTAGAGTATGTGCGCGCCTTGTTGGTGTGCACGAAAAGCCTAGAAAAAGGACTTGGATTTTTGCACCAAGCTGCCCAAGTAGTTTTAACTCTTGTTTAACAAAACGCCTTTTATTAATATCAATTTTGCCGAAAACAGAATGGATCTTTGTAGCGTTAGGCTGCATTATAAATTGCGCCTTTTTCAAGAGAAAATCCAGGGGAGTGTGTTTTTATGTGCGGATTGACAGGTTAATTGAATGCTGTGTTGGCAATGATTTTTACCTTGATCCGCCCTATCTCTTGAGCTGTGCGGGTTATAATGAAAATAGGGACTGGTTTTGGGCGATGAAAAGATTTGCTAGAGTTTTTGGCAATGCTGGGTGGACAAGGCATTTGCCTTACGCTCTCTAGTACAGTTTAACATAAGAGCGCAACGCACGGACTGCTTTTAGAGTGGTGTAGGGTCAGACAAATGATTGTGATTGAGTAAGCAACCCATTTTTTCATCCATTTACTTTGGAGTTGTGGATTAAAAGACGCAGATGTGTTGGTAATTTTCAGAGCTAATACTTAAAAACATTTTAAGGAGTTTTGTGCACTAAAACATTAAAAAACGATTCTTCTCTAGCTGTATTTGCACCCCCTTTAGTTACTACAGTAAACTTGTCAATCCCTATTCTCTGCTCGCTGATCAAAACATACATCTCTTTATAACTTTATCATGGACATGGAGATTATTCAATGACGCGCTTGGCTTTTTTAAATCCCTGAGACCACCGCTGGGTCATCCAATCACATCTCTTTTCCCTCAATTATTCTTTGCAGCAATCTAAGATAATTAATAAAAACTTAGGAAAGATATTCCTCAAAACGCTCAAAAAGCCCGAGGACACTACCAGAAGGCTTGCATATAGGCGATAGAATTGGGTATGATGCTTTAATGAATCTTGCTTTAACGAATCTTGCTAAATCTATAAATCTTGTCTCTTAAAAATGCACAGATGCTTGAGATCAACTTCTAACAAATGCCCAAAAACCCAAAAGGGGAACAAATAGCGAATTCTGTATAATCTATCCCAAACACGAGTTAGTTGAGGCGTTTTTGTTAGATAATGCAGCAACTCTTAACTTTTGAAATGTCCTAGAGCTTATTCCCCAACGAACAATCAAGCAACGAACTTTTAATCTGGACAACAAGTCCATCGCCTTATTACTATTATTTCTATACTCCCACCCTTGTAGATGCTAAAATACTAAGACTCTTGGTATTTTCTATGAGGAGTGCTTATGTTTGGAATAATGCGCACTTTAGGGCTTTTGTGTTTTTTGGTTAGTTTTGCTTGGGGTGTGGGATGTAAACGCTGTATAAACGCTGTATAAACGGGCTAAAAGCCCCACAAGAGGGGGCGTGTGGCAACTAGCTAGCGCAGTGATCTCCATGTTGCTCATGGTGATGATGGTGTTCTCCGCCATGGTGATGGTGGTGATGGTGGTGCGTGCCACCATGGTAGTGATGGTGGTGATGGTGGTGATGGTGCACCCCGTGCTCTGCGTGCCCTTCGTGCTCATGGCAACATTCTTCATGTCCTGACATTGCGTCTCCTTTAACCAAAAATTTCCTGAGTTAAATCAGGTAGACGCACTCTATCTAAAAAAACTTAATATTTTAATAAATAAAAAACCAAAAATCCTAAAAACCTCATTATAGCAAGACTTTTTGGTGGTGTATTTGTCTAATTTATGGGATAATTTGCTAGAATCAGTGGGCTTTGGGGGGCGATTACATTGAAGAGAGGTGTCTGGTGATCGCGTTTAGATTCTTAAAAGGGGGCGTGGTTTCTATCTGTGTGTCCTTGAGTTCCTTATTAGGGTATGGGGGAGATGTGCGTGATGGCTTTTTTATAGAGGGCAGTGTGGGGGCGCAAAGCACGGGGGTTTCTGCCTATGGTCCCAATGCCGCCCCACCCCCCAAACCCATTAACACCGCTTCTTTACAAAGCAATCTCAACGATCACCTCAAAGAGTTAGTCAACACGCTCAAAAATCTCAATTCTAGCGCGGCACAAGTGGGCTCTACCAAGGATATTTTACAGCTCTCCCCCCTTGATATTTCGGGAGCTAAGGCATCCTTGATCAAAAACCTAGAGGCGCAAATTCAAACAGAAATTGGGCAACTCAAAAGCATTCTCAACGCCAATCCTAATTCCCCCAGTGCTACGCATGATCAAGCTATTTTGCAAAACTACCAAAATATCCTGGGAGCTTGCAAGGCTATGGAACTTCCATCATTAACGAAGTCAATGACTATGACAACAAACTCACCCAAGCCCAAAAAGCCTTTAACGATTTGAAAAATGCCATCGAATCCAAAAACAGCGCGGATCAAAAGGCTTATGATAGTGCCTATAGTGCCTACCAACAAAAAAAACAAGAGTTCAGCGCGCTTAGGGATAAGATCACTTCTGCGATGGGTGAGTGTATCGGGGGATCGTCATGCAATGGGGTGGCTTCTAGCCCGGCAGCAGAGATGGCACAAATTGCCCAACTCTCCGATAATATCTTGCAAGATATTCTAGGGATCGCCAAGAATCCACAGACAGATTCCATCATCTCCATCAACCAGTATTATGGTGCTTATAACGCGGGCATCTCTGGGGCATGTTCTCCTACCACTACTAGCATCAGCACTTGTTTTAGTGCCATAGACCCTAATACCCTCAATTTCTCCATCGAACAGATTGTCAAAAACTACGCATGGTTTTTCCAAGAATCTAGAGAAATCGATCGACTCTTGAGCGCTGGCGTGTATCCTGGTATGGCTTCTAGTGCGGCTAATAGTCTTGTCGCCACCTATAACGATCTCTCCATGGTGATGGGCATGGCACAGAATAATTACCAACAAACCATCCCCACAGCTAACCAGTATTTCCACGCCCCTTCTGCCCCCACCATCACACCCCTACCCACCCCCCCCAAGCTAGGTTTCCCCTACAATAACCTAGCCAACCAGATCAACACCGCTGGCAATGATATCAGCGCACTAGGCAGTATCCGCACGCCCGGGGCTGTGCCCAGCATGGCACCCTTAAGCCAAGTGATCAAGCGTCTTGGAACCTTCCAAAATATCAACTGGAACGCCAATATAGGCGCGGGATTCCAATACTTCTTTAGCAACCACCTTGGTGTTGATCTACAAGCGAGTGTGGGGTATGGCTATGTCCATAGCGTGCTATTACAACAATCCCCCGTGTTCAAATCCTTGCAGAGTTTCAGATGGGCGTTGGGGGGCGATGTGATCTGGGATTTGGTCGTGCCAAAAGGGCGCAATGGCTTGTTTTGGGGGATATATGCGGGGGTGTATGCAGCCGGGGATCACTACTTTCTGAGTGCCAAGAACGCGCCCCTAGATCGTGCCTACACCTTTAGCGCGTTGTTGAATATGGGGCTTAGATTCCAATTTGATCGCAATATTATCAAACTAGGCGTGCAAGACCCCCTTTCTAAACAGAGTGTGGACATGCACGCTGACACCACGCATTTTATGTTAGACAATGGCTTTAGCGATGTGGATGTTTACATTGCGTTTGCGCGCTTGTTTGGGCTATAAGAACACTTTGTTTTTCTAGCCCATAGAGTTCGTAGCGCAGGGCTTTAAAGCCCAGGGCAGCTTGCTTGATCCCTAACACCTTAAAGCCCTCTTCTAACACCCGCGCGCTCTCTTGGGCGCGCTTGAAATTGGCTTGCAACATGTCTAGCAGGTTTAGGGGGCTTGTGGGTAAGGTATCGCTTGTTTGCAACACATCGTGCGCGCTATCCCTATGAGAATACAGGGCGATCACATCGCCTTGGTGTTGGCTAAAAATGTCTGTGGCACTGTGGCGGATGGTTTTGAGTTGCAGGGCTAAAGCAGGGTGGTTATAGAGGTAGCGGGCGATGTCTTCTACCACCCGCACCCCCTCCTTAAAGCGGTTGAGATTGGCGTCTAAAAGCCGTTCAATGCCCCTAGTCGTTTCTGCCCCCCATGATGCCTACGATTTGGAGCAGGGAAACAAAGACATTGAAGAAGTCCAAGTAAAGCGCGACAGCGGCTTCAATGGGGGTTGCATAAAGACCACGCACGATGTTTTGGGTGTCATAGGCGATGAATAGGCTAAAGAGAATCACGCTCACCCCAGCGATCGCCACTTGCATCATGGGCGATCCTAAAAAGAGATTGATTAAAGAAGCCACCACCACCACAATCAGCGCGATGAAGAGCATCTTGCCCATGTTGGCTAGATCGCTCTTGGTTTTAATAGCATACACACTCATCACGCCAAAGACGATGGTTGTCATGCCTAAGGCTTGCCAAATCGCGCCAGCCCCAGCCCTAGCGATCACAAAGCCTAGCAGGGGCACTAGCGTAATGCCCGAGAGGAAAGTAAAGGCAAAGAGCATGAGCAAATTCAGCGTGGGCATGTTTCTAGTGAACATCAAACCAAAGAGGGCAGCAAATTCGGCGATGAAAAACGCCCAGCGGTATTGATTCACCACTTGGAAGTTCATAAAGCCCACCAACGCGCCAATGGTAGCTAGCAACAAGCTGGCTGCAAAGAATTTGTAAGTGGTTTTGACAAAACTCACAAGCGCGGTGTCATTGAGCTGGGCGGAGGCTTCTAGGCCGGGGTTAAACTGCGTGTTAGAGGTGTTGCGATCGTATAGCGCCATAAATACTCCTTTAGTGTAAAAATGCGTGGATTATAGCACCATAGTTTAACGCTAGGCTTAAAGCAGACTTCAAAGGCGCACTAAACGCGCTGTGTGTGCGGATTTAACACGGCATTAGCCTGCCAAACGGCGCACATCGTTAAACAAGCCTAGAGCCATTAGGGCGATGAGTAAAGCTAGCCCTAAGAGATTGAGCTTTTCTAGATGCTCGCCTTTGAGTTTGCGTTTTGTCAAGCTTTCATAGAGTGTGATCACCATCTGCCCCCCATCTAAAACTGGGATAGGCAGGAGATTTAACACCCCTAGATTGATAGAGATGAAAGCGACACTCAAGAGCAAGGCTAGATTTTGCTGGTGTGCCATAAAATCCACAATCCCCACCACCGAGCTAATTTCAGACACGCTCACCACACCTATAAAGAGTTTTTCAATCCCCTTAAAAATCAGCGCGCACATACCCACAAGCTGGCTAAGCGCACGCTGGGTGGATTGCAAAAAGCCATAGCGCACCCACACTTGCTCTTTAGATGGGGCGATGCCTATGAGCTTAGTGTGCACTCTCTCTTTAAAAGCATTTTGGGTAGTTTTCAAGGCGGGTGTAAGGGTGATATTGAGGAGTTGATCGCGCTTAATTTGCAGGGTGATCGCTCCTTGTGCGCGCTGGATCGCCTCAAAAAGCTCTTGCCAATCTCTAATAGCTGTGTGATTTACTGCCACAATGCGATCCCCTACTTGGACTCCGCTTTTGGCAGCAGGCATATCAGGGGTGAGCGCGCCCACTACAGGGGCTAAACTGGTGTGCCCCACCAAGCCCACCCCTAGATAAATCCCAAAAGCCAACAAGAGATTAAAGAGGGGACCCATGCTTAAGATGATGAGTTTTTTGTAAAGGGGTTGGTTAGGATAACTCTTTGGGCTTTCTATAGGATTTTCTTGGAGTTTGACATAGCCCCCTAGTGGGATAGCAGAGAGGGCGTATTGGGTGTTGCCTAGGCGTTTAGCCCAAAGCTTGCGCCCAAAGCCAATGCTAAACACCTCTACCCCCACCCCGCACACACGCGCTGCTAGAAAATGCCCTAATTCGTGAAAGAAGATCAAAAAGCCCAAAGCTATGATAGAGGCAAGCCAGCCCATTAGACCCCTAGAGCGCGCACGAGGCGGTAGTATTTGAACACATAATCCATGCCCGAATACAAAGTAGCAAAGAGCGCGAGCGCGACTAAATAATGCCCTATCACTACACTGCCTAAGTGCAGATCGGCTAAAAGAGAGCTAATAGCCATGATTTGCAAGAAGGTTTTATACTTACCCAAACGACTCACCGCGATGCTCTTGCCCATATTAGAAACTGAGATTCGCAAACCCGCAATGAAAAACTCCCGCCCCAAGATCACAAAGGGGATCCACGGGTTGATACGATTCAAATAGAGCAAGCCTAAAAAGGCAGCTAAGATGAGAATTTTATCAGCCAAGGGATCAAAAATTTCGCCAAACAAGGTTTTCAAATGGTAGTTTCTAGCGATATAGCCGTCTAAAAAATCCGTAAGCGCTGCGCCCAAAAAGATCAAGGCTTCGGTGTAATCGGTGTGAGATTTGGGGAGCTTGAATAAATATTCCCCATGCAAGATGAAAAAAAGCAAGAAGATTGCCAGAAAGATACGCAGGATTGTCAAAATATTAGGGATGTTGCGGATGCACTTGGTTAGCACAAATGCCCCTAGGGGTAGCTAATTTGTTTGAATCGCACAAAACCTAACACAATCATGCTCCAACCTACCAGCACCCCCATCCACCACAGCACCCACACTCCAAAAATGACAAACCTATACAGGGACACACTCCCCAAAATTAGCACCATAAAGAGAATAAACATAAAACACAGCCCTATAACCAGCATCCCATACTTAAATAAGGGGTCTTGGGTTACGCGTGTGAGCTCCATAAATAGGCGATAATTGTAGTAGGCATAAAGAGCAAGGGTTAAAAACTTGAGCTGTAACATGTCCGCAGGGTTTTTAAACACCAATAATCCACATAGGGATAAAAGCGCATCAGCAATGTAGGGGAAAGCGACACATCTAAAAAGCAAAAGATTACGGCTCACCTTTGCTAGTTTGTAATAACCCACCACTTGGGCTACAAACATCGTGAGCAATAAAAAAAGATAAAATCCTAACCAAGGCGAATTCTTCAAAGACACGACAAACCCTTTGTAGGTTGATACCCAAGAGAACATGCCAAAAAAAATAACTAGCCAAAGCACAAATCCCAACGACATCGCACCAAGGATATACCTCCTAGCGCTCTGTAACTCGGGGCTATTCTCAATAAAAATGGTCATACAAGGATCAACCCTTATTTAAAGGTTGTGCCACCATCCACAACGATTGTTTGCCCAGTCAGCCACGCGCTCTGGGCAGGATCGCATAAAAAATACACCGCGCCGGCCAAATCTGTAGGGTTGCCCATGCGCTTTAGGGGGGATTGTTCTTCTACTTTTTGCTTAATTTCTGCATAATCAGGGAAGGCTTTGAGCGCGTCCGTGTCAATGGGTCCCCCGCTCACCGCATTCACACGAATCCCAAATTCTCCTAAGTCCATTGCGGCGTATTTGACCATGGTTTCTACCGCATTTTTAGAATTGCCATGCCCGGCGTAATTGGGCATGTAAACCAAGTTTCCCGTAGAGCTTAAAGAGACGATCGCCCCCCCGCCAACCATTTTCATGCGTTTAGCCGCCTCTTGTGCGCCCACCACGAAGGCTAACACCGTAGCCGTGTAGATATTATTTAATCCCTTAGGCTTGAGGCGCATAAAAGGAGCAAATCCGCCCACCACAGAGCGCCCATAGATGATCGCATTGGAGACAAAACAATCCACGCGCTCAAAATCCGCATCGATCTGTTTGAAGAGTTCTATATACTGCTCAGGTTCTAGCACATCTAAATGATAAGCGCGCGCCTTAATTTGATAGAGCTCTTGCATTTCTTGAGCGATCTTGTGTGCCTCCTCCTCGTTTTTGTGGTAAGTGAACGCCACATTGACCCCATTTTGAGCAAATCTATAAGCAATCGCCTTGCCAATCCCCCGGGTCGCCCCACTCACCACTAGGGTTTTATCCCGCATGGTTTGCTCTGATATATTCATGCCAATACCTCGTATTTCTCTAAGATGGTTTCTAAATAGCGCAGATTCTCTAAGCTAGGGGGCACTAAGGGAAGTCGATAAGCCAAATGGGGCAAAAGACCGGCTATGTGCATCGCCGCCTTGATAGGGATAGGGTTAGTCTCGCAAAAAAGCGCGGTGTTAATATCATAAAGTTCCGTTTGGATCGCGCGCGATCTAGTTAAATCCCCTTGTAGCGCGCTTTGCACTAGAGCAGAAATTTTATTGGGGAGCAAATTCCCCGTAACAGAGATCACCCCCACCCCCCCGCAAGCCATGATGGCATGGTTGAGTTTGTCCTCTCCGCTGTAAATTAAAATCCCCTCAGCGAAGCGATCTAAATCGGGCAATCTTTGCATCATCCCCGAGGCTTCTTTAATCCCTGCGACATTTTTGACTTCTTTGAAAAGTCTAGCCGCGGTTTGGGTGGCGATCTGCACTCCGGTGCGCCCGGGCACATCATAGAGGATCAAAGGGATCTCTACAGATTGGGCGATGCTCTTGTAATGTTGGTAAAGCCCTTGTTGGGTGGGGCGGTTGTAATAGGGGCTCACACATAAGATCCCATCTGCGCCTGCCTTTTGGGCAAAGCTAGCCAGCATGATCGACTCGCTCGTGGCGTTGCTCCCCACACCGGCTAAAACCTTAACCCCCTTGGGTTTGCACACCTCAATGGCGATCTCAATGCAACGCATGTGTTCTTGATGGGTGAGGGTCGCTGATTCACCAGTTGTGCCCACAGGCACGCACGCGTCCATGCCATGTCTAATTTGGCGTTCAATAAGGGCAATATAGGCGGATTCATCTACTTGCAAATCCGCTTTAAAAGGGGTGATCAACGCACTTAGTGCATGCATGGTTTAACTCTTAGGGCTTTAGCACAACACTGCTATAGACTTCATCGCGGAAGTATTCATTAGCCACGCGCACGATGTCCTTGACTTCCAGGGCATCAAACTGGGCTTGGTAATCTGCAATGTCCTTAATATCCCCTTGTGTGAGGTATTCGGCAAAAATCTCTGCGACATCTGAGGAATCCTCCAAGCTAGCAATGAAATCTGCGCGGTGATTCACCTTGACTTTGTCTAGCTGTTGTTGGGTGATCCCCCCATGTTTGATCTGATCTAGGATGTTTAAAATCTCTTGTTTGAGTTTGAGGGCTTCCACATTTTGGTTAGCCCCCGCAATGAATAAAAACACGCTAGCGTCCTTGAGTTCCATATTTTGCGCGAACACCTGAGAGGCTAGGCGTTTTTGATCCACTAAATCTTTTTTGAGCAGACTGCTATCTCCTTGCGTGAGCAACTTGGCTAGGGCGTTGAGCGCGACCTGATCTTTGTGCAAGAAGGGGGGCACTTTGTAGCCAATGGCTAGCCACTCTAAAGATAGGTCTTTTTTATGGATGGTGGTTTGGCGCAACCCATTTTGCAAGGGTTCTTGCATATACACGCCCGGGATGGGTTGGGCAGTGGTGTTTTTAATGCCTCCAAAATACTTTTTAGCCTGTTCAAACACTTGTTTGGGATCTAAATCCCCCACCACAAGCACGATCGCGTTCTTGGGTTGGTAGTAAAGCGAATGGAAATCTCTAATATCCTTGAGTTTCCAGTTCTTGATGTCCTCCATAAAACCGATGGGAGTCCAGTGGTATGGGTGGTAGACAAAGGCGGTGTTAAAAAAGCGGAAGTAGAGATAGCCCAAAGGGGAATTATCCGTGCGCCATAAGCGTTCTTCAGCCACCACTTGGCGCTCAGACATAAACTCGTCTTCTTTGAGCTGCAAAGACCCCATCATCTCGGCAAAAAGCTCTAAAGACTTGTCCAAATGGGTGTTGCTAGCTTTGATGTAGTAGCGGGTGTAATCAAAGCTAGTAGAGGCGTTACTCACGCCTCCAAAACTCTTCACAATCGCGTCAAATTCGCCCTCTTTGAGGTGTTTGGTGCTTTTAAAATTCATGTGCTCGAGCATGTGGGCGATCCCACTCTTGCCCATCATTTCATTGCGTGAACCCACTTTGTAAAGCACATCTACCTCAATGACCCCGCTTTTGTTCTCCAAAGGCACGGCGACCACCTGCAGACCATTGTCTAAAGTGGTGCTGTAATACTTGGGCAGGGGCACGCAAGAGGAACACCCCTGTTTGTCTGTGGCATCTAGCATGGCAACTCCTAGCAAACTCAAGATGAAAAACCATAAAACCCGTGTTAAAAATGTCAATCCCATCATCACCCAATCCCAATGGCATCTCGAATAGAGCTCAAAGAATCTCTTTGCAGCAATTTTACTATATCTTGGTTGATTTGTCTACAGATCAGCGGACCTTGATAGATGAAACTTGTAAAAATCTGCACAAAATGCGCCCCCATCTTAATGCGCTCATAGGCTTCTTGCGCGCTACCAATCCCTCCCACAGACACCAAGATCGCCTTTTTAAAAAACGCTTGGGCGATATGCCTAAAGACTTCCCTACTCTTAGTTTTTAAGACCTGCCCGCTGATTCCCCCAAATGGCTTGGCTCCGGGCAGGAGGCTATAATCCATCGTGGTATTGGTGGCAATAATGCCCTGCGCGCCATAATCTAGAGCGCTCGCGCACACTTTTAAAAGCGCATCGCTGGGCAAATCGGGGGCAACTTTTAAAAAGAGGGGTTTGTGTGTGAGATCGCGCGCCATAGAAAAGAGTTCGCCCACAAAGCTATTATTTTGCAAATCTCTAAGATTGGGGGTGTTGGGTGAGGAGAGGTTAAAGACATAGTAATTCCCCACACCCAAGCTAGCTTGCAGGGCTTGTTGGTAATCTTTAAGCGCGTGCTCTAGGGGGGTGTCTTTATTCTTGCCCACATTGACCCCCACCACACATGCAAGCGGACGCACACGCTCTAAACGATCCACCAAGCGCGCAATGCCTTTATTATTAAAACCCATCGCGTTTTGCAAACTCTCTTGCTTAGGGAATCTAAACAAACGCGGTTTGGGGTTGCCATATTGGGGTTTAGGCGTGGCTGTGCCCACCTCCACCCCCCCAAAGCCTAGTTGGTTTAATCCGGCTAACATGGTGGCATTTTTATCAAACCCGGCGGCTAGACAGAGGGGATTGGGCATCTCCATCCCCAAAATCGTATTTTTCAACATGGGGTGCTGGTAGGGGGGTGGTAGCCACCACCTCAAAAACTTCAGGGCTTGCTCAGCTAGGGCGTGCGCGCTCTCAGGTTCTAATTGGAACAGAAGTTTTTTTGCTAGAGGATAAAATTTAACCATGCGCTCTTTCTACTTCTTGTTCAAAAAAGGCTTGCGCGTCAAAACACGCCCCCTCACAGGGCACTTTAGTGTAAGTGCCATCGGGTTTAAGCGTATAAGACTGGGCATTGTCCTTGAGCTGGGTGTGCAGAATGTGGAATAACTTGCGTTGGATACTCTTAGAGGGAGCGGGGATGAGCAATTCTACGCGTTTGTCTAAATTGCGCGTCATCATGTCCGCGCTAGAAAAATAGAGTTTGGCAGGATCGTGAGCGAAGTAGTAAATGCGCGCGTGTTCTAAATATTTCCCCACAATAGAGAAAACACGGATATTCTCACTCAAGCCCTCCACTTGGGGACGCAAGCAACAAATGCCCCGAATAATCAGATCGATTTGCACCCCCACACCCGAAGCCTCGTATAAATCTTGAATAATCTCTGGATCCACAAGAGCGTTAGCTTTTAAAATAATGCGCCCTCTTTCTTTAAAGCGCATTTCATTTTGAATCAAAGCGTGCATTTGAGCGCGGATTTGCTTGGGTGCCATAAAGAGCGTTTTAAGGTAGGTTTTGCCTGCCACCCCCGTGCTGAGTGAGTGGAAGAGCTTTAACACATCATAAGCAACCTGTCTATTGGAGGTGAGCAAACTAATATCCGTATAGACCTTAGCCGATTGGATATTGTAATTGCCCGTGCTCAAATGCACATACTCTTTAATCTGATCGCCCACTTTGCGCACCACAAGGGCAAGTTTGGCATGTACCTTTAACTTAGGTACACCATAGATGACATGTGCGCCCGCGTCCTCTAGCTCCCTAGCCCAGTGCAAATTATTCTCTTCATCAAAGCGCGCCTTGAGCTCCACGAGCACACTCACCTGTTTATGGGGCGCAACTTCTGTTAGTGCCTTGACAAGGGGGGATTGCTTCCCCACACGATAAAGAGTCATCCTAATAGCTAAGACACAGGGGTCTTTAGCCGCATCTTGGATAAATTGCACCACAGGGTCAAAGCTTTCATAGGGGTGGAAGAGAAAAATATCTTGTTTGTCTAGTAAGTCAAACATACCGGTATGGTGTTCTAAATCGCTCAAAGGGGGGAGCACTTTGGGGTGAAAAATAGGGGCTTTGAGCGTGGCATACCCTTTAGCGTTGACTAACTCCCACAAAGAGCCTAAGTTTAATAAGATGTGGCTCTTATAGACATCCACCCCGGGCATCTTGTGCTGGATGAAATCTAGCAGATCCTCATGCGCCCCGCTCACTTCTAAGCGCACCACATCGCCCCGGTTGCGCGTGCGCAAGCCCTCGCTAATGAGTGCGGCTAAATCATGCCCCTCATCCTCAATAATCTCCATGTCCGCATCACAGGTAACCCTAAAAACCATGCTCGCTAGCACATCGTGCTTTTCAAAGAGCAAGGGCGCAAATTCGCGCACCACCTCTTCTACAGGCACAAAAACCCCCTTATCTACCTCCACAAAGCGTTGCACCACCGCAGGGATTTTGATGATCCCATAAGTCGTGTGCGTGTGCTTATGGCGTTTTAAGCCCAATACCAGCCCAAAACTCAAATTGCTCAAAAAAGGGAAGGGGCGCACTGGGTCTAGCACAATGGGCACGACTAAGGGGTAGAGCGTGCTTTCAAAATAATCTTGCAATTTATCTTGATGCTTTTGGCAAAGCTCTTGCACGCCATCTACTAGGGACAACCCCACCGCATCCAAGCCCGCCTTAAGCTCTAAAAATTGTTCTTGCACAATGCGCTGTTCAGCGCGCAGATAGTGGCGGATTTGCCTGAGTTGTTTGTCATGGCTTATTTGATCTACCCCCACCTTAAGCCCCCCTTCCTCGCTCAAATGCTTGAGCCCAGCCACACGAATCATATAAAACTCGTCCAAATTTGTGCCATAAATGGCTAAGAACTTCAAGCGCTCTAAAAGGGGTAACTTAGTGTCGCAAACCTGATCTAAAACCCGCGTGTTGAATTGTAGCCATGAGAGTTCTCGGTTAAAATACAGATGCGCTAAATCCATACCAAAACCTCCACACATAACCATAACCTACAACACTAGGGTTAATCAACGCGCAATCCCCTTTGGCCCCCACCCATTAAAGTAACTTCAAAGGGCGTTTGATAGAGTTTAAGCACCCTAAAATCCTGCAAGGAGTTCTTTTGCGCGCCCCCAATGTCCCCATCTTGGTGGCAATCCATTCCTTATCAACATGCCTGCAACGCACTAAAGAGCGCCTAACTCCCCCCTCCCCCTTTACAATCCATATCTGTAACATTGGTTTCACCTCAGACGATCGACAAAATTCAGCCTTATCTTAAAACCTTACCGCCATACAGATACTCTCAGGACTAGAGCAGACAAAAGCAAAATTGCTAAAGATATTTAGCGCGCGCTAGGCGCGCCTTTGTTTTAAAGGTGGGGCTTAACTTGTTCTACCAACGCGCTAAAAGCACTTGCGTCTGTCATCGCCATGTCCGCTAAGACCTTGCGATCGAGCTCGATATTTGCGCTTTTGAGCGCGTGCATGAACCTAGAATAACTGGTATCATGCAGACGACAAGCCGCATTGATACGCACGATCCACAGACTTCTAAAGTCGCGCTTTTTTTGCTTGCGATCCCTAAAGGCATAGCACAAACTGCGTTCTAATTGCTCTTTAGCCTTTCTAAAATGCTTATGCCTACCGCTATAAAATCCGCGCGCTAATTTTAAGACTTTTTTATGGCGGCGGCGGCGCACCACTCCGGTTTTTACTCTCATTATGTTTCCTTTACCTTGTAGGTGTGATTGAAATCAAACTTTCCCTGTTTGTGCAAAAAGGCACGCAAGGGGGATTTACTACGCCTTACACAACATGCTCGCCACAGAGTGCAGATTAGTAGGGTGCACATAATGCGGGCTATTGAGATTGGCTTTTCTGCGGGGGCTTTTCTTGGTCAAAATATGGCTTTTAAAAGCACTCCCACGCTTGATCAAGCTTTTTTTCACCTTAAAGCGTTTAGCCGCCCCGCGGTTGGTTTTCATCTTAGGCATGCTCTCTCCTTTCTATAAATTTACTTCTTTTGGGGCACAAAGAGCCACATCACAAAACGGCCCTCTGTCTTGGGCTCTTTTTGCGCGTCCGCAATGTCGCTCATCATCGCATGCACGCGTTGCAAGACCTCTAAACCCGCCTTAGGGTCATGACTCTCACGCCCGCGCAAAACCACTTTGAATTTGACATGCTTGCCCTCTTCTATAAACTCCCTGGCATGTTTGACTTTGTAA
This sequence comes from Helicobacter labacensis, assembly GCF_003660285.1. Classification (GTDB taxonomy): domain Bacteria; phylum Campylobacterota; class Campylobacteria; order Campylobacterales; family Helicobacteraceae; genus Helicobacter; species Helicobacter labacensis. The sequence continues at coordinate 14,750 of NZ_QXQQ01000028.1, forward strand.
TTGATGTCGTTCTGGGCGATTTGGGTGGAGAGCTTGATCTCTTTGATCTCAATTTGCTTTTGCTTCTTTTTGGCTTCTTTGAGTTTCTTTTCGGCTTGGTAGCAGTATTTGCCATAGTCCATCACTTTGCACACAGGAGGTTTAGCATTCGCGCTAATGAGCACCAAATCTAGACCCTGATTGCGCGCGATTTTTAACGCCTCTGCCGCGCTGATAATGCCAAATTGTTCGCCTCCATCGCCCACACAACGCACTTCTCTAAAAGAGATCGCATCGTTTAACAAGACATCCTTACTCAAAAACTAACCTCTTGCATTTTCTCTTGACACATGTGAATAAACTCCTTGCTGTTCATAGTGTATTGTTGCCCCAAAGCGCGATCGCGAATGGCTAGGCTGTCCTCTTGGGCTTCTTTAGCCCCCAAGACCGCGATCAAGGGCACTTTTTGTTTCTCTAGGGTGCGGATACGCTTTGCCAAACTCTCATTTTTACTTGCCACTTCTGCAAAAATATCTACATGGCGTAGTTGCTCATAGATGTTTTGTGCATAATCATGTTGATCCGCAGAAATGGGCACAAGCGCAACCTGCACGGGGGCGATGAAAAAGGGGAAATTCCCGCTGTAGTGTTCAGTGAGCACAGCGATAAAACGCTCAAAAGAGCCCAAAATGGCGCGGTGAATCATCACAGGCATTTGCGGGCTGTCCTGTTCGCTCGCATAACTTAGATGGAAACGCGCGGGCAAATTCATATCCACCTGCACAGTGCCACACTGCCATTTGCGTCTAATTGCGTCTGTAATCTTGATGTCAATTTTAGGTCCATAAAACGCCCCTCCGCCCTCATCAACGCTAAAGGGCACGCCCTGCTCTTGTAGAGCTTCTTGGAGCGCATTAGTGGCTTGCTCCCACACTGCATCGCTACCGATGTATTTTTCTGGCTTGGTGGAGAGCTCCATTTCATAATCAAAGCCAAAAGCTCCCATCACCCTCTTGGTGAATTGTAAAATAGCCTGCACTTCTCCCTTAATTTGATCAAAACGACAGAAAATATGCGCGTCATCTTGGGTAAATTCACGCACGCGCAACAAGCCATGCAAAACCCCGCTTTGCTCATGTCTATGCACCACCCCATATTCATAAAAACGCAAGGGCAGGTCGCGATAAGAGCGCAGGGCGTGTTGATAGACCTTAATATGCCCTACACAATTCATGGGCTTAATGCCGTATTCCACCTCATCAATAGTGGTAAAATACATGTTCTCTTTGTAGTTGTCATAATGCCCGCTGATCTTCCACAAACTGCTTTTAAGGATTTCAGGTCCGCGCACGGGTTCATACCCACTGCGCAATAACGCCACGCTCAATAAGTCCTCAATGCGTTTGCGCAAACGCATGCCATTGGGCAACCAAATGGGCAAGCCCGCCCCCACTTCCTCATCAAATCTAAAAAGCCCTAATTCCTGTCCTAATTTGCGGTGATCGCGCTTTTTGGCTTCTTCAAGTTGGGTTAAATAATCCTTTAAACTCTGCTTAGTGGCAAAGGCGATCCCATAAATGCGCTGTAACATCTCTTGGCTAGAATCCCCTCCCAAATATGCCCCGGCAAGCTTAGTGAGTTTGAAATGCTGTAAAAACTTTGTATTGGGCAAATGGGGACCCCGACACAAATCTTCAAACTCCCCTTGTGTATAAATACTCAATCTCTCCTCTGGGATATTTGCCATCACGGCTTGTTTGAGAGAGTCATTTTTAAAGCGTTGCTGGGCTTCTTGGCGATCGCAATAACTCTTGGTGATGGGGTAAGCACGCTTAGCGATCTCTAGCATTTTGGCTTCAATGCGCGCTAGGTCCTCCTCAGAAACCTTAGCTTGGGTTTTAAAATCGTAATAAAACCCCTCCTCTACCACAGGACCGACAAAAAATTGCGCGCCCGGGTAGAGTTGCGCGATGGCTTGAGCCATCAAATGGGCGCAAGAGTGGCGCAAAATTTCTAAAGCCTCCGGATTATCCCCAAATAAAATCGCTTGCGCGCCTGCTACCGGTTGTCCCTCTTGTAAAAACCCTAACTCCTGCGCGCTTTGCACATCATAAACCACCCCCTCTTTTTTGACACCAATAATCTGCTCCAATCCTATCCTTTATCTAACAACCGCTCGATCCAAAACCGCACTGCACCTGCGAATCCACTTTTTCGGCATCGGGGTCTTTCATGGGCTGTAAACACCCTAGTAACAATAACGCACACAGCAAGGCTAACACTCTTGGCATTTCTCTTCCAAAAACACAAAAAACTGCCCCCATTCTACCAGCTTTGAGTTAAACCTTTGTTTAAAGCTCCCCTAAGTTGAATTTAGTCTTTCTTTTGTTAAGATCGCGCTTTTAAAGGATTTGCATGGACGAACAAAAGCAAAAAGCGTTGGATTTGGCGATCAAGCAGATTGATAAAGTTTTTGGGAAGGGGGCGTTAATGCGCTGGGGAGACAAGGAGATCGAACCCATTGAGGCGATTTCTACTGGATCGCTAGGGCTAGACATCGCGCTAGGCATTGGAGGCGTGCCCAGAGGGCGCATTGTGGAGGTCTATGGTCCAGAATCCAGTGGGAAAACCACCTTGACTTTGCACATCATCGCCCAAGCCCAAAAAGAAGGGGGTACATGCGCCTTTATTGATGCCGAACATGCCCTAGATGTGCAATACGCTAAGAAATTGGGTGTGGATGTGGACAATTTATTGATCTCACAACCTGACACCGGCGAAGAAGCCCTAGAGATTTTAGAAACTTTGGCGCGGAGCGGAGCGGTAGATGTGATTGCTGTAGATTCTGTCGCCGCGCTCACCCCACGCGCTGAAATTGAGGGGGATATGGGGGATCAGCATGTGGGCTTGCAAGCCCGCTTGATGAGCCAAGCCCTGCGCAAGATTACAGGCGTGTTGCACAAGATGAACACGACTCTAGTGTTTATCAACCAAATCCGCATGAAAATTGGCATGATGGGCTATGGGAGCCCAGAAACCACTACGGGGGGTAATGCTCTAAAATTCTATGCTAGCGTGCGCTTGGATATTCGGCGTATCGCCACACTCAAACAAAACGATCAATCCATTGGGAATCGCGTCAAAGTGAAGGTGGTGAAAAACAAAGTCGCTCCTCCCTTTAAGGAAGCCGAGTTCGATGTGATCTATGGCGAGGGGATTAGCCATGCCGGCGAGATCATTGATTATGGGGTAAAATTGGACATTGTGGATAAAAGCGGGGCGTGGTTTAGCTACCAAGACACCAAATTAGGGCAGGGCAAGGAAACCTCTAGACTCACCCTCAAAGAAAACCATGCCCTAGCCCTAGAGATCGAAACCAAAATCAAAGAAAAGCTCTGTTTTAGCGATAAAACCCACGCGCTAGACATGCCTGTTGAGAGTTGATGATGTTGTTAACTTTGTGGCAACTGGCTTTTTTGTATCGTTATGTCCTGTTCTTGTTTGCTGGGCTGGTAGCTTTAGGGCTTTATATTGGGGGGTTGCTCTTTGGAGAAAGCTCCTTTGAGGTGCTCAATGCGCTCAAAGACAGGCAGGCAAGTTTGCAAGCCAGTGTGCAGAATTTGCAGTATGAAAACGCCAAACTCCAAAAACAGCTCTTTGAACTCAAAGAGTTAGAACCCACTTTAAGCGCGCGCTAGATGAAAATGTTCAAAGGGCTGGTGGTGTTCGTGCTCTTGGGCATGCTGATGGCTAGAGAAAACCCCTTTGAACCTTCCAAGAACGCGCGCGGGAACACCAACATGCTAGAAGACATGGTGGTGGACTACTTTAGAACCTTGAAAATCACCCTGCCCACCACGGCTAGAGTGCTTACTAAAATTACTTTAACCTACCAAGATTTAGACGCGTCTATGCACACTAAAGAGATAGACATAGGTCAGCGCATCGATTGGCACTATCCCTTGCAACTCAGCCAGATCAAAGCCTTGTTGCAACCCGAGCATAGCACTTACGAGATCGCCAACTTCGAATTTTGGATTCGCGATAACAAGATTTACTTACGCACCGCCTCCAAAATCCAACGCTCCTTTGTCTTATTAGACCCCTATCGCATTGTGATCGACATCGATAGAAAAGAACCCACCTTGCGCGAAACCCTCTATATCCACCAAAGGCATGTCAGCCAAGTCGCCCTAAGCACCCATAATAAATTCTATCGTTTTGCCATCGCCTTGGATGGGCGTTACGACTACAAGATCGCCCAAAAGGATAACTATCTAGTCATCACTTTGTATTAACCAACCTCATTAAGGAACAACTATGGCGACTAAGTTTATCTTCATCACCGGCGGGGTGCTGAGTTCTTTGGGTAAGGGCGTGGCTTCTAGCTCCCTAGCCCATCTGCTCAAACTCTGTAATTTTGAGGTGGATATTCTCAAAATCGATCCCTACATCAATATTGACCCGGGCACCCTAAGCCCCTTTGAGCATGGCGAAGTCTTTGTAACCGCAGATGGAAGTGAGACGGATTTAGACATCGGGCATTACGAACGCTTTTTAAACAAGGATTTTTCTAAAGAGAACAATTTCACCACCGGGCAAATCTATTTGAGTGTGATTGAAAAGGAGAGAGAGGGCAAGTATTTAGGCAAGACGATTCAGGTGATCCCCCACATTGTAGAGGAGATTAAGGAGCGGATTTTAAGACTTGGGCAGGGCAAGGACTTTTTAATCGTAGAAGTGGGGGGCACGGTGGGGGACATTGAGGGGATGGTGTATTTAGAAGCCATTAGAGAGCTTAAAAACACTTTGGGGCGCAAGCAGGTAGCCAATGTGCATGTGAGCCTAGTGCCCTATATTCCCACTAGCCAAGAGCTCAAGAGCAAACCCACCCAACACTCCATCATTGAATTGCGCCGTTTGGGTGTGAGCGCGCATATCATTTTGGCGCGCTGTAGCCAGCCCTTGAGTTTGGAGCTCAAAAAAAAGATCGCCAGCAGTTGCGATGTGCCAGAGGAGAATGTGATTGAGGCTAGAGATGTGCCTAGCATTTACGCCTGCCCCTCTGAATACCTCAAAGAGGGCTTGCTAAAAGCTATCTTTAGGCATTTTGATTTAGAAGCGCACCCAGACACCCAAAAATTACAAATTTGGGAAAATTTAGTCGGGCATATCCTCAAACCCAAGCGCAGTGTTAAAATTGCCTTTGTGGGGAAATATGTGCACTTAGTGGAATCCTATAAGAGCTATTTAGAAAGCATGGTGTGTGTGGGCGCGCATGCGCAACTCAAAGTAGAGGTGGTCTTTGTCAATAGCGAAGAGTTAGAATTACAGGAGGGGCAAACAGACGCGTCCTTGCGCGCGCGCATTGCCAACCAACTCCAAGACTTGCAAGGTATTTTAGTGCCCGGGGGCTTTGGACAACGCGGGATCGAGGGGATGATCAACGCCATCACGCACGCGCGCACGCACCATATCCCCTTTTTGGGTGTGTGTTTGGGGGCACAACTCATGGTCGTAGAATTTGCCAGAGAGGTGCTAGGTTTGCAAGGCGCGCATTCTAGCGAATTTGCTCCTGAGTGTGTGCACCCGGTGGTGCACCTGCTGGAGAGTCAAGCCCACATCGCCCATAAGGGTTCGAGCATGCGTCTTGGCACGCACCCCATCGCGCTCAAAGAGGGGTCTTTGATCGCTAAGGCTTATGGCGCGCTAGAGATTAAAGAGCGCCACCGCCACCGCTACACCATCAACAAGGCTTATTTAAAATCCTATGCTGAGCACGGGCTAGAAGTGGTGGCGCACAGCCCCCAAGATCAACTAATAGAGGGGTTAGCTCTGCAGGGTTACAAGTTTTTCATGGGTGTGCAATACCACCCCGAATTTACTTCAAGATTGATCGCCCCCAATCCCCTTTTTAAAGCCTTTGTGCAAGCCTGTTTATAATGCCCTTTGTGCGCGAAGTCTTTGATGTCCCTGCGCCCATAAAGGCGTGGGCTTTTGTCAGCCATGTCCTAGCTTGTTCGCGCGCGCAAGCCCAAAGCGTGTTGGATCGAGGGCGTTTGCGCTATCCTAATGGGGTTTGTGTGCGCAAGTCTGAGCGCATTGTAGGGCAGGTCGCGCTTTTGCACTTTAAAGCCCTCCATGCCCCCAGCCTAAAGCCCATCTTTAGCACCCCTTTTTTTGAGATTTACCACAAGCCCAAAAATCTCTACTCCCACCCTAAGAATTATCAGAGTTTTAGTTTGTATGAAAGCGTGCACGCGCGCAACCCTGAGGCTAGATTGATCCACCGCCTAGATTATGAAACCAGTGGGCTGGTGATGGTGAGCGCACAAAAGCGTTATGAAAATACGCTCAGAACACTCTTTAGCGCGCGCCAAATAAAAAAAACCTACCATGCGTGGGTGCAGGGAGATATACGCGCCTACGCACAGGGGGATTTTAGTGTGATCTTGCCCATCTTAGAACCCAAGAGTATTCGAGGTGATCTAGGGATTCGTTGCCAAATCTCTACAAAGGGCAAGTTTAGCGCGACCACTATAGAAATTCTAGACTTTTGCTCCTACACTCAGCGCACACGCCTGAAAATCACTCCCATTAGCGGGCGCACGCACCAAATCCGCCTGCATTTAAGCGCGCTAGGCTTCCCCATTGTAGGCGAACCCCTCTACACCCATGACGCGCACGCTAGGGCGTATTTAGACGCTAAAAAAGCGGATTTTCAAGGCGCATTTAAATCTTTACAAACGAAGTTAGCCCTAGAAGCTACAGGGCTAGAATTTGCGCTTTTTGGGTTGGCTTATGGGCTTTACTCCAAAGAGGCAAAGCGTGAATCGTAGTGCACGGGTCCAGTGGTGCGCAAAAAGTCCATAACGCGTTCAATCTCTGCTTCGCTAGCATAGGGGGCATGCAGGCGTTGCAAGGTGTTGTTAAACCCAAAGAGCATATCGCCTTTCCCCAAGAGATTTTGTGCCCCCTCTTGATCTAGGATAATGCGCGAGTCTAGTTTAGAGCCCACCTTAAAGCTAATTTTAGAGGGCAAATTGGTTTTAATCAACCCGGTTAACACCTCCACACTGGGGCGTTGGGTGGCGATGATGAGGTGAATCCCACACGCGCGCCCCATTTGGGCGATGCGGATGATGGGGGCTTCCACCTCCTTACCCCCCACGAGCATCAAATCGGCTAATTCATCGATCACCACCACCAAAAAGGGTAGACTCTCTAGGGCTTTGGCGTTATAGCTTTGCAAATTCTTCACCCGCAGGGTGCTCATGCTCACATAACGCCGCTCCATCTCCTCCACCGCGCTTTTGAGCGCGATGATGGCTTGGTTGGGATCGGTGATAATGGGGGTGATGAGGTGGGGGATATCTACATAGGCACTAAATTCCACCCGTTTGGGATCAATGATGAGCAAGCGCGCTTGCGTAGGCGTGTTTCTATAGAGCAAAGAGAGCAACATGGCATGCAAGCCCACACTCTTTCCGCTCCCTGTAGTGCCCGCGATGAGTAAGTGGGGCAACGCGCTTAGATCGTGCACAAAGACTTCTCCACGCACATCTTTACCCAAGGCTAGGGCTAGGGGGTAGGGGGCTTGGGTGAAATTAGGGCTTTCTAGGATTTCTCTAAGTGCGATGATCTCCACTTGATCGCGCGCAATCTCAATCCCCATCACATCTTTGCCCAAAATAGGGGCATGGATACGCACGGATTTAGCGCATAAAGCCATCGCCAAATCATCAGCCAAACCCACCACCTTACTCACCTTGACATGCGCGCCGGGACGAAACTCGAAAGTGCACACCACAGGTCCCACGCAGGTGTGCACAATCTGACCTTCGATTTTAAACATGCGCAATTTGGCTAACAAGTTCTGGGCTTGTTGGGCGGCTTGGTGGGAGGTGGGAGGTGGGGGAGGTG
>NZ_QXQQ01000029.1 GCF_003660285.1 Helicobacter labacensis
CCCCTTCTACCCCCCCCAAGCCCGCCCCCCTGCCCAAAGAAGATGCCTTGCTATGGGATTACGCTTGGAAAGTCTGTTTGGTGCTGGGCTTTTTACTCTTGGTGTTGTGGTGGCTCAAGCGCAAGAATTCCCAGCAATTCCTCTTCCCCAAGGTGGGCTTAGAACCTAGCGTTACCTTCATCAAACCCTTGGACGCCACGCACAAGCTCGTAACCGTTGAGGTGCGCAACCAACTCTACTTGATTCTGCTCAACGCCAACCAAAGCGTGGTGCTAGACAAAATCACCCTAGATTTCTCACTGAAAAACAAAGATTCAGGACGGCTTAAAGAAGACCTCATGGAAGAGACTAAAGAACGCTTGCGCCACTCCAAATTAAAAGGCTCGTATGTCTAAACGCAGACCTCTAGCCCTAGATCAGGAGTTATATAACCCCGCCTCCACGCGCAATTTTTACATGTCCTTAGCGCTCTCCTGTCTATTGCACTTGCTACTTTACTGGCTGGCATGGTGGCTAGTGCACCATTACAAGGTGTCCAACCCTAAGCTAGTTAAGATCAACCCTAGTAATCTCTTGGTGCTAAAACGCGGGCGTTCCCTAGACCCCACCAAGCACACCCAAGGGGCACAAAAACCCTCCAGAGCCGCCCCTAAAAGCACCCCTTTACCCCCCGCCCCCCCAACACCCCCAAGCAAGCCCGAATACACCGCCCAAAAACCTATAGAAAAGCCCAAGCCTAAGCCTAAGATAGAACACCATGCTAGGCGTGAACACCACAGTGCCAAGCGCCACAGCGAACGCACCACCATGCAAAGCCACCACAAAGCCTTGCACCAAGCCCAAGAAGAACCCGTTAAAAAACAAGAACAAAGCAAGCCCCAGCAGGATTTTAACCCCAATAATCTCTCTTTTCTCCCCTCTGAGCAAGCCTCCCAAGAACCCACTAGGGATAAAAGCTATGAAGCAGACAAGGGGCTAGATAGCCAAACCCGTAAGGACATTGACGATCTTTATGGCGAAGAATTTGGCGATTTAGGCACGGCAGAAAAAGACTTCATTAGAAGCAATTTGAGCGAGATCGGGCGCATCACCCAAAAGTATTTGGAATACCCCAGCGCGGCCGGATATTTAGGGCAAGATGGTGTGGACGCGGTGGAATTTTACCTCCACCCCAATGGGGACATCACGGGGCTAAAGATCATCTTGCCTTCTGGTTACAAACTCCTAGATGACAACACCCTAAAGACCATCACCATCGCCTATAAAGACTACCCGCGCCCTACCACCACCACGCTTATTCGTATCCGCGTGCGCTATTTCATTTACCGCTAATGTTAAGCCTACACAACCCTCTAGACATGCATTTGCACCTGCGCGAGGGGGATATGCTAGCTACAGTCCTCCCCTTTAGCGCACGCGCTTTTAGCGCAGCGGTAGTCATGCCCAATCTCCAAGAGCCCATCAACACCACCGCGCGCGCCCTAGATTACGCCCGCCAAATCCAAGCCTTGCGCCCAGATTTTCTCCCCCTAGTCGCGCTTTACTTGCAAGAAAACTTATCGCCCCAAGAATTAGAACAGGCACACGGGCATGGCTTATTCTTACTCAAGCTCTACCCCCAAAACGCCACCACCAACTCCACACAAGGAGTCGCCAATATCTTAAGCCCCAAAATCCTAGACATCTTAAGTGTGGCTCAAGACTTGGGTTTTATCTTGTGTGTGCATGCAGAAACACAGGGTTTTGTGCTGGATCGCGAGGTGGAATTTCACCCCATTTTAGAACGCCTTTGTGCGCGCTTTCCCCAACTTACCATCATCTTAGAACACCTAAGCGATGCGCGCAGTATCGCGCTCTTGCGCGCCTACCCCAATCTCTATGCTACCCTCACCCTACACCACATCGCCCTGCATTTAGACGCGTTGTTAGGCGCGCACCTCAACCCCCATCTCTTTTGCAAACCCGTGCTAAAAACCCCTAGGGATCAAGAAGCCCTCTTGCAATTAGCCTTGCGCGCTGATGCTAAAGTGTGCTTTGGTTCAGATAGCGCGCCCCACTCTTTGGCGCACAAACACGCTTGCGCCTGTGCGGCCGGGGTGTTTAGCGCGCCCATTCTCCTAGAAGCCCTAGCGACCCTCTTTGAATCCCACCACGCCCTAGATCGCCTCCAAGCCTTTGTGAGCGATAACGCCAGACGCATTTACAATTTAGATCAGCGCGTGCAACTCCCCTTAAAGACCATCACCCTCACAAAACACCCTCCCACACCTCCCCCTATTTTTGATCCCATGCCCCTTAGCTTGCCCCTAAGGTGGCGCATCGATGCTTAAAATTTGGGGGGTGCTAGCGGTCTTGATTTTGGTGTTTTTAGCCAAAAGCCCCCCCACCCATTACCAATTTGTCTCCCCCACCCCCCTGCAAGATAGCCCGCACGCCTTATTAGAACGGCACACCCTAGACCCCCCCCCTGTTAAAAGCGTGCATGCCTCTAGCTTGGTTGCCCTATCTTCTCATTTCTTACTAGCGGCTTACTTTGGGGGGAGCGCAGAAGCCCAAAGCGATGTGCGTCTTTACGCCCACCTCTACACTCTCAAAACCCAACGCTGGAGCAAACCCTTTAGTTTGTTGGACGCGCCTACCTTGAGCCAACTAGCTGGCATTTATATCAAAGCCTTGGGCAATCCGGTGCTACTTGTGCACCATGGACACCTTTATCTCTTTGTGGTGGGGGTGAGTTTGGGGGGATGGGCAACCTCTAGGATTTACCAACTCAGCGCGCCCCTAATTGCCACCCCACAGAGCCCAATCTGGCGTTTTGAGCGCGTTTTGCCTCTTAGCCCCTTTTTGAATATCTCACACTTGGTGCGCCATAGCGCGGTGTTGACCACGGACGGGGGCTTTATTTTGCCCATTTATCACGAATTAGCCGCTAAGTTTGCCCTGCTCTTAAAATTTGACGCGCGCGCGCGCCTGCAAGCCATCATCAAACCCAATACCCTCACAGCCCAGTTCCAACCTGCCTTGATCCCCTATGAATCCTGCGCGTTTATGGCTTTTAGAAGCCATAAAGACCATAAACTCTACACCCAAACTTGCCAAACTCCCACGCTCTGGAATCCCCCCCAAGCTAGCAATTTGGCTAATTACGATGACGCGCTGGCTCTCTTTAGCACCAAGCACCACCTCTATTTGATCTACAATGCTCCCCTACTCTCTTCTTTGCACAGCCGTAGCGCATTGCGCCTAGCTCGATTCAGCGCGCCCAACCACTTCACCCCCGTGGCGATCTTAGATCAAAGTCTACAAGGGGAGGTGAGTTATCCCTGCGTGTTGGTGCTGGGCGATAGGGTGCATGTTCTCTATACCAAAGATCGCCACGCGATTGTGCATGTGAGTTTTAACAGCACCTATCTCAAGGGGTTGTGATGGAGATAAGCCCTAGCGTGTGGCTGGCTTTGGGGGCGGGGGGTTTGGTGGGCGCGCACACACACCATTTTGCTTGGCTAAAGGCTGGGTTGGTCGCCATGGGACTAGTTTGTCCCCTGCCCTTTGGGAGTCATCTAAGTTTGGGCGCGCTCATTGTGGGCTTGTTTGGGGAAGTAAGCGCGCTAAGTTTACTATTAGTGGGGGGGGCATGGGGAGGGAGATACTTAGGTTTTAGCATGTTTAGCATGCCATGCTTGCTGTTTTTAAGCATCTTTGGGGGGGTGATCTTTTTAGACGCTTTGGGGCTATTGCCCTTTAGTTTGCTTTATGCACCTTTTGCTGTGGTGTGGGGGAGTTTGTGCCTTTGGGGGGGGGGTGGCTTTTTGCGTGCATAAGGGGCTTGGGGGGTGTTTTGCCTTGTTGCTTGGGGGAGGAGTGTATTTTGCTCCCCCCACACCCTACACGCTCTTCATGGACATTTACCTATGGCTAGGCGCGCTCTTGGGACTCTTAGGGGGGGTTTTTAGAGTTTATCAAAGGGGATAATGCTATCAAACTCGTGTTTGTAACGCTCCGGGTTTTCAATCTCAAAATCCGCCACACTTTTGAGAAACTTCTCAAATTTTTCGTTGCGCTGGGCGAGTTTAGCCAGCGTTTGGTAGTCTAAACTCTCTTTTTCTTTGGCACTGAATAAAACCGCGCTTTGTTCTATAGATTCTATATCTAGCGTGATCACCTCGATCCCAAAACTCTGGTTGAGCTGTTTGAGCAAGTCCATTAAATCCTTATAGTCTTTCCTCTTAAGTTTGCCCGCCACTAAATAACCCGCATGCGCCCATGAGCTATTGCTAATCGCCTGAAAATACGCCTCCCTGCAACTGGCTAAATCTAGCTCTCTTTTGAGTTCAAAACTCACTAGCTTAATAGGGAGGGTGTCAAACTTTTTAATGAAATCGCGCACCGCTTTAGATTCAAAATCCTTATAGGTAAAACCCACCCCCACCATGTCCGGATAAACCCATATATCCACACCCTTTTTACTTTTTTTGCTCTCCTCATGGTAAATGGTCTTGGTGTAAAACTCCCATTGGTGGTAGGCAATACAGGCTAAACGCGGGTGCAAGGCGCGCTCTTTAAGGGAGGGCTCTTTGGGGGGTTGCTTTTTAGGCGTGGGCGCGGGTTGATCTCTAAGGGCGATTAAAACGGGCTTGTCTTGCACCTTGACAAAGGGGAGTTTATCGGGGATTTCTCTGAGGGCTTGATAAATCTTCACGCTACAACTTTGCTTGGGGTCTTTACTTGTATAAGCAAACATGCGTGTAATCTTACCCTCTTGGTGCAACTCTTGTGCTCTAGCATAAATGTGATTAGGGCTAATGGGCTCTGGGATCGCCTTAAGCACTTCTAGCACAATGTCTATATCTACCTGTTTCATCTCACACCCACAAATTATCTAATAAGCGCACCCGCCCCACTTGCACAGCTGCCAAAATCAAGGTTTGGTCGAGTGTGATGTGTTCTAGGGGGGTTAGCTGGCGATCACACACACTCAAATAATGCACTTTGAGCCCTTGTAGCATTTCTAAGCCTAAGCTGATGAGTTTTTGGCTATCGCGCGCGCCCTCTTGGATCGCCCTCTCTATAGCTCGCAAGGCTTGGGGGAGTTTGAGCGCGCTTACTCGCTCCTCAGGGCTTAAATACACATTGCGCGAGCTTAGAGCCAAACCATCGCCATCGCGCACAATAACACAGGGCACGATCTCTATATCTAAAAAGAGATCGGCGACCATGTGCTGGATAATGAGGAGTTGTTGGGCATCTTTTTGCCCAAAGTAAGCCCGTTTGGGGCGCACCAAATTAAAAAGCTTGAGCACCACCTGCAACACCCCCTCAAAATGCTTAGGGCGCGCATCTGCCTCAAAGCCCAGCAGAGAGGCGGGGGGTTGGAGGGTAATCTTCTCAGCTAGGGGGTAAATTTGTGTGGGGTCTGGGGCAAAGAGCACATCCACGCCCAGACGCTCACACAGCGCGCTATCTGCCTGCAAAGTTCTAGGGTAGGCTTGGTAATCCTCGTTAGGGGCAAATTGGGTGGGATTGACAAAGATAGAGACCACGACAAAATCATTTTGCGCTCTAGCTTGCTCAATCAAGCTAGCGTGTCCAGCGTGTAGCGCACCCATTGTGGGCACAAAGCCGATTTTTTGCCCCCAAAAAGAGGCAAGTTGGCTAGCCTTGGTGCATACTTGCATGCAAGCCTCCTATTTGTTCTAAAATCTGGCTGACAAACTCTAAAGGCTTGGGGTGGTTGTAAATGGGGCGACCCATCACAATAAAATCTGCCTTCGCGCTCAAAGCGTCTTGGATCATGCCCACGCGTTTTTGATCTTGACTATCTTGGTAGTTGGGGCGAATCCCCGGAGTTAAAGTTAAAAAGTGTGCGTTGGTGGCTTGCTTGATGGCTAGACTCTCAAAGACTGAGCAGACCACCCCATCTAAGCCACTCTCAAAGCAGAGTTTGGCTAGGTGCAGGGCTTGATTTTGCAGAGGAGCATGGTAGATCTGTTCTACCTCTAAAGGCTCAAGGCTGGTTAAAATTGTAACCCCCATTAAAAGGGGCGCGCCTTTTAGAGCACGCATGGGCTCTACCACGCTTTTAAGCGCGCTACTCCCCGCACTTGCATGCAAGGTGATCATCTCCACACCCAACTTAGCGCACTCAAGCGCGGCTTCTTGCATGGTGTAAGCGATGTCATGGAGTTTTAAATCTAAGAAAATCTTAAAACCCATTTTTTGAATCTGCTCTACAAAGACAGGACCTTCGCGCACAAAGCCCCTTAAGCCTAACTTCACCCATAAGTTTAACCCCTGAAGGGGTGCTAGCAAGTTTAAACAGGCTTGTTTGTCCGCTAAATCCAACGCCAAACAGAGTTGCATACATATCCCTTATCTCTTGTGATATTTTCAGCAAAAAGTCATTACAATGCGCCATTATACAACTTAAGGATAAGAGTTTGTCAAGCCTTAAAAGCGTGCTGATTGCAGGACCTTGTGTGATTGAGGATATGCAGACATTAGAATCCATCGCCCAAGCCCTCCAACCCTTAGCCAACGATCCCCGTATTGATTTTTACTTCAAAGCTAGCTTTGATAAAGCCAACCGCACCAGTTTGCAGAGTTACCGCGGTCCCGGGCTTACCAAGGGCTTAGAAATGCTCGATTGTATTAAATCTAAGTTTGGCTACAAACTCTTAAGCGACATCCATGAAAGCACACAGGCGGGGGTGGCGGCTGAGGTGGTGGATGTCTTGCAAATCCCAGCGTTTTTATGCCGCCAAACCGATTTAATCGTGGCAGCCGCCCAAACTAAGCGCACCCTCAATATCAAAAAGGGGCAGTTTATGCACCCCAAAGATATGCAATACAGCGCGCTCAAAGCCTTAAATACCCGCGCTAAGAATCCATACGACAAGGCTACTTATGAAGTTTGTTTAGAACATGGGATTTATCTATGCGAAAGGGGGGCGAGTTTTGGCTATGGCAATTTGGTGGTGGATATGCGCTCTTTGGTGATTATGCGCGCCTTTGCCCCGGTGATCTTTGATGCCACCCATAGCGTGCAAATGCCCGGGGGGGCGCAGGGCAAAAGCGGGGGGGATAGCTCTTTTGTGCCTTATTTGGCGCGCGCAAGCGCGGCGGTGGGGGTAGATGGGTTTTTTATGGAGACGCATTTAGACCCCTCTAAGGCTTTGAGCGATGGACCTAATATGATCCCCACGGCGCAATTAGCCCCCCTTATAGAGGATTTGCTAACCTTGCAAACTTGCTTAAAAACACAAAAGGATGATCATGGCAGAGTTTAGGAGTCTTGAGGGTAGGTTATGCCTCAAAGGAGAGGAGAGAGTAGCCATTTTAGCCTCTCGTTTTAACCACTTGGTGAGCGATCGCTTGGTAGAGGGCGCGCTGGATAATTTTAAAAGACATGGGGGCAATTTAGCACATTTGAGTGTAGTGAGAGTCCCCGGGGCTTATGAATTGCCCTTTGTGTTGGACAGACTCTTAGCCTCTAAAAATTATGACGGAGTGTGTGTATTAGGGGCAGTGATTCGAGGCGCGACCCCACATTTTGACTATGTGAGCGCAGAAGCCACTAAGGGCATTGCCAACACCACGCTAAAATACGGCTTGCCCGTGAGCTTTGGGTTACTCACCACAGAAAACATCGAGCAAGCCCTAGAGCGCGCGGGCACTAAGGCGGGCAATAAGGGCTTTGAAGCCATGCAAACCTTGATCGAATTGCTCAATCTCTACCCCCAACTTTAATGGCAACGCGCAGTCAGGTCAGAGAGGCAGTGGTGGGCTTGCTCTATGCCTATGAAAGCGGGAACGAGGCAGCTTTACATAAAGCCTCCGATTTTCTCACCCAAAAGAAAATCAAAAACGCCCAACAACACTTTGCCCTAGAACTCTTAGAGGGCACACTCAAGCACTTAAACGCCCTAGATGGTGCCCTAAAGCCCCTACTTAAAGACTGGGATTTGGCGCGCATGGGGTGCATGGAGCGTGCGATCTTGCGCTTGGGGGCTTATGAGATTTTACACACCCAAACCAACCCTATAGTGGTGATCAATGAGGCGGTCGAGCTCTCTAAGACTTATGGCGAAGATCACGCCCCCAAACTCATCAATGCGATTCTAGATGCGCTGAGTAGACAAAATCCCCGCACTTAAACCTGTTTAAACTGCGCGCAAATCTCTAAAATGCGCTTTTCATCGAGCATGTTTGGATCGATTTTATTGCCTAATAACTTGGCGTGGTGGGTTTTAAAATCCTCTAAACTGATCCATTCTAAACTATCAGCGATGTGGGCGCGCTCCTTTTTGACAAAGGGGAAGTGCCATGAAACAAGCTCAGGTTCGTTTGTATAATGGGCTAAAGTTTTGGGCTTTAAGATTTCTAAGGATCGATTTTGGGCGCACCACTCTACAAACCTAGTCTTGTGGTTGCAAAATAACCAGTGATCGCCCAAATCGTCCACTAAGCCGTAGTTGTGGCATTTTTGTATCCCCACCTTATCTATGTTGAGGTTGATCCTAGAATAGACGACCACTTGCCTAGCATGCTCTATGCTATAAAAACTCTTATAGAGCTTTTTGGCATCATAGATGTGATCCGCGTCAATTTTTAGCACCCATTGGTTTTTGGGAATAAAAGAGAGGACATAGTTGCAATAGTGGTAGAATTGGTGGTGGAAATCTTGAGGGTCTTTGGTGATGATCTCATAGGGGTAGGCAATCGGAATAAAAGTGGGGAATTTTTGACAAAATTCTAAAATCACTTCTGCGCTCCCATCATCGCAATCATTATAACCGATCACGCCCCGCTGAATAGCGGGCAAAATGGAATACAAACATGCTTCTAAAGTAGCGATCTCATTTCTCACACGGACAAATGCCCAAGGATTGAGGGGGCTTTTGGGGTCGCTGGCTTTAGGGTCTTCTTGAAAATAGCCTTGATGAACAGGGGTATCCGGGATTAAAAGATGCTTGTTAGAAGGAGGGATATAGTTCCCCCCCCCCCCCCCCGCACAAGCGGTTGGCTTTTATGTAATTCTCATTGCTCAAAGGGGCGATCTTGGCAAAAACTGCTTGCTTTTGGGGGTGGAAGTAGAAAGAAAAAGAGGGCAGAGAGCACGCAAAACCATAGACACGCCTTAAAGGTTGTCGCCAAGACACTGGAACTACGCGCTTTAAGAAACTCTTGCATTGTTGTTTGAGAGACAAAAACACTCCTTATAAAAGCCCGCATTATACACCAATCGATCTAACAACATGTTAACATGCGCCATTTATATTTGTGAGCAAAACATGCGCCATTATCTGCAGATCATTATCTTATTAGCCTTTTCTAGTTTTTGCTTGGGCGTGGCGGAGTTTATTGTCTCTGGGATTTTAACGCCCTTGAGCGCGTATTATGGGGTTTCTGATAGTCAGGTGGGCAATTTAGCCACGCTTTATGCTCTAGGGGTGGTGGTGGGCGCGCCCATTGTGAGCGTGCTCATCTCTGCTTTTAATTATAGAAACCAGCTCATCTTCACCCTTGGGCTCTTTTGTCTGTCTAATGCGATCATGTTTGTAAGCTCCAGCCTGTGGGTCGCGCTGGTGGCGCGCTTTATTGGGGGATTAATGCATGGGCTCTTCTTTGTGATCGCCACCATTATTTGTATCAAGGTCGCGCCCAAGTCTAAAACCACGATGGCTTTAAGTTTGATGGTCAGCGGATTAACCATCGCTCTAGTAACCGGTGTGCCCATTGGTATTCTCGTATCTAAACGCTATGGGCTTTTATCCCCCTTTTTGCTAATTGCCTGTGTGAGCTTTGTTGTCGCGCTCTGCGCTCTTTTTGTCATGCCCAAGCTTTCCAGCAAGCAAGCCAACTTTAAAAATCTAGGGGTGGCTTTTGGCTTTGTGCCCGTGTGGCAGGGCTTTTTAGTTACTGCCTTTTCATGTGGGTCTATGTTTGTGCTCTATATTTATTTGCGCGTGCTCTTAGAGCGACATGGTTTTAGCCCGGTGAGTATTGCCAATGTGTATTTATGCTTTGGCATTGCCGCTATAGTGGGCAATCTCTTTGGGGGCAAGCTAGCGGATTTAAGGGGCTCTTTTGGCTCTTTGGGCTTTTTGCTCACCATGCAAATTTTTGCCCTAAGCGCGATGAGTTTTAGCTATTACCTGCCCAAGTGGGTTTTGATCGCCAATGTGATGGGCTTTGGCTTTTTTGGCTTTGCTTGCATCGCCCCGCTTAAAATGTTGTGCAACCATTTAGCCCGCGTTTTCACCCCTAATACCCAAAATGACACCATCGCGCTCAATGAAGCTTCTTTTAATGTGGGGATCACCTTTGCTTCTTTAGTGGGTGGGCTAGTGGCGCATTTAAATGCCAGTTTTAACGGGCTGTGCGCGGCTCTTTTTGCCCTGAGTGCTTTAATAATCTTAAGTTTTGGCATTAAAAAGGCAAGTTTTCAAGTAAAATAGTTATACTCGCAATAAAAATCTTAGGATACAAATGTTACAAGCCACCCAAGTTAGCATGCGCTATGCCACTAAAAAGCTCTTTGAAAATGTCAATCTCAAACTAGACGCGCACAAACGCTATGGACTGATTGGAGCCAATGGCGCGGGCAAAAGCACCTTTTTAAAGATTTTAGCCGGGGACATTGAGCCTAGCAGTGGGGAGGTAAGCGTCAATGCGGGGTTAAAGCTAGGGGTTTTAGGGCAAGATCAATACGCCTTTGAAGAGTTTAGCCTCAAAGACGCGGTTTTAATGGGCAATAAAATCCTCTATGACGCGCTCAAGGAAAAAGAAAAGCTCTACAGCCAAGCGGATTTGAGCGATGATAAGGTCAATGCGCGTTTAGCTGAACTAGAGATGATTTGCGTGCAAGAAGACCCGCTTTATGAATGCGAAGTGGTGGTAGAAAAGATTTTAGAAGATTTGGGCATTCCTGCAAACCGCCACAATGACTTGATGAAAAGCCTGCCTAGCAGCGATAAATTTAAAATCCTTTTAGCCCAAGTGCTCTTTCCTAAGCCCGATATTTTGCTCTTAGATGAGCCTACCAATAACCTAGATTTAAACGCCATTGCGTGGCTAGAAGAAAATCTCAAACGCCACGAGGGCACGATGGTGATCATCAGCCACGATCGCCACTTTTTAAACGCCGTCTGCACGCATATTTTGGATTTAGATTTCAATACGCTTAGGGAGTTTAGCGGCAATTACGATGATTGGTACATCGCTTCCACTTTGATCGCCAAACAAAAAGAAGCCGAGCGCAATAAAAAACTCAAAGAAAAAGAGGAATTAGAGCGATTCATCGCGCGCTTTTCAGCCAACGCGAGCAAAGCACGCCAAGCCACCAGCCGCCAAAAGCAATTAGACAAGCTGGACATTCAAAGCATTGAGGTTTCAAGTCGGCGCGATCCCAGCATTGTCTTTAAGCCCCAGCGCACCATTGGTAACGAAGCCCTAGAGTGTAGCCAAATTTCTAAATCTTATGGGGATTTGGTGGTGTTAAACAAAGTGAGCCTTAAAATCGCGCCTAAGGATAAGATCGCCCTCATTGGTCCTAATGGCGTGGGCAAAAGCACGCTGTGTAAAATTTTGGTAGAGGAGCTAACTCCAGATAGTGGGAGTGTCAAATGGGGCGCGACTGTGCAAAGGGGCTATTTCCCTCAAGATGTGAGTGAGAGCATCCAAGGGAAGGAGAGTTTGTATCAGTGGCTCTTTAATTTTAATAAGAAGATCGAGAGTAGCGAAGTGCGCAACGCCCTAGGGCGTATGCTCTTTAGTGGGGCGGAGCAAGAAAAAAGCATAAACGCTCTAAGTGGGGGGGAGAAGCACCGCATGGTTTTATCTAAGCTGATGCTAGAAAAGGGCAATTTTTTGGTGCTGGATGAGCCCACCAACCATTTAGATTTAGAGGCAATCATTGCGCTGGGCGAAGCGTTGTATAAATTTGAGGGGGCGGTGATTTGTGTGAGCCACGATCGCGAGCTCATTAGCGCATACGCTAATCGCATTATTGAGCTTGTACCCACGAACAAAGGCGCGAAAGTAGTAGATTTTAAAGGCAGTTATGAGGAGTATTTGGCGAGTAAGACTGCTTGACAACTGGTAGTTATTAGTTAACATTACATCCTTGATCTTTGTCAATAAACATGGTAAAACCCATCCCTAATGAGCATAAAAACTTTTACCCTGGTTTTTCTTTTTGTCTTCTTTTGCATGAATCTCTTTAGCTACCTGAGGCTAAGGAAGTCTGCCTATCCTTTCTTGCGCTTTCTGCCTATTTGTCTGTATGCTCTAAACATTCTTTACCGGGTCGTGCAAATGAAAGTTTTTGCCCATTTGGAGGCGTTACATACCCTCTTGTATGCCCTAGGTGGGATGAGTATGGCTGCAAGTTTTATTCTCTTCTGCCTGCTATTATTGCACTCCATCGCGCTCACAACACTGCATCAAAGCACAGATGCGCACAGACGCCAAAGCCTTAAAAAACTCTTGGATATAGGTCTGCTAGGGATTTTCTTTACCTCTATGGCGAAGGGCTTTTACAATGCAACCCATCTTGTGATCACAAAACGCCATGTCAAACTCAAGAATTTAAAAAAAGCCCTCCATCTAGTCATGATCAGCGATGCGCACATAGGCGCGTATCTTAAAAAAGATTACTTGCAAAAGATTGTCGATCGTATCAATGCGCTCCACCCGGATATAGTCGTGATCGCGGGGGACTTGGCGGATTTAAAGGCTCAGTTGGTGCAAAAGGATTTAACCCCGCTTCAAAGTATCCACTCTAAATATGGCGTGTATTGTGTGCTGGGCAACCATGAATATTACCACGGGGTGGATGCACTGATTAAAGTGTTTCAAAAGAATCATGTGCGTGTATTGCAAAATGAGAGTGTCCAAGTGGCAGGGCTTAATCTAATGGGGGTAAATGACCTTATAGGGTATCGCTTTAAGCGTTTTGAACCCGATTTCAAAGCTCCATTTACACAAGCCAACCCCAATCTGCCCAGTGTTTTACTCTCCCACCAACCCAAATCCTTCGCGCATTTAGAACAAAAACCTGATTTACTTCTGTGCGGACACACCCATGCCGGACAGATATTCCCCTTTAGCCTCTTGGTGTGGTTGGATCAAAAATACCTCTATGGGCATTATCATTTAAAAGATTGCCAAATGATTGTGAGTAGCGGTTGTGGCTTTTGGGGACCCCCTGTGCGCCTCTTCACCAAGAGCGAAATTGTGTCCATCCATTTAGAGCCTGAAAATCAAGCCTAGTATGTGGACGCGATCAATCTGTCCTAGAAAATATAGTTAAGATTGACATACCACACATAGCGTCTGATACTTTTGAGTTCTGGTGTGAGTTTTTGGGGGATCATGGGGAATTTGTTTCCAGCTTGGAGGGCTAGATGTTTTCCAAGACGGATTCGCCCACCTACATTAAAGAGGAACTGAAAACCGCTATGCGAAAAGTTATTGTAGCTCCAGGTGTTGCCTGCTAGTTGGATACCCCCCACTAGACCAAGAGAAAAGGAATCTGCGGGGATGATATTGACAATCATATCTGCAGCCCCACCATAGGCATAAACATCCCATTTGCCCCCAGTGGGTCTCTTCCCAAACTTTTCCCAAATGCGCCAATCATCAAAGAGAGCACTATTATCCCAATCAAAGAAAGCATAAACCTGCCCGCCAAACCACTTATTAGCAAAGCCCACACCCCCCACCTGCGCGCCTAGACCATAGATAGGAAATGCATGTGATGAGATCTGCTTGATGGTTACCCCTTCTCTGACATTACCTTGTTGGTATCCAAGCCCTAGAAAAAAGCCGTTTTTCTCACCTGCTTGGGCAATTTGAGTAGCACCCACCACCATTAAAGCTGAGAGCAGCAAACTCTTTGCTTTGATTTTAAAAACCATAAGACTCCTTGTTATCCATTAGGGTATTGCAAGAAAGCTAAAAGTATTCCAAAAGTATTAAAGAGGCTTGACAAATAAGCCAAAAATAACTACCATAAGACTTGTTTTTTATTCTTATTTTTAAGGAGTTTTTGGTAAAATGGCACAGCACAGCACAGCACAGCACAGCACAGCACAGCACAGCACAGCACAGCACGCTTAGCTAGCAAGAGTAAATTTTTAGCCCTTTTTGGTTCTTTAGCCCTTTGTTCTTTTGCCCCCTTGAGTGCGGAGAGAAATGGCGCATTTATTGAGGGGGGTTTCCAGTATTCTAACATGACCGGTGGATATAGTTACAGCCAGCCGACCATTACTGATCCGAGCAACCCTTATTATCCACAAGAGGCGTTTAGTGTCTCTGCCAAGACCTCAGGGAATCTCTTTGGCGCGGATATCCAATTTGGTTACAAACAATTCTTTGGCAAGAAAAGACGCTTTGGCTTGCGCTACTATGGTATGTTTAGCGGGCAGGGGGGGAGTTACATTATGAAATCCCCTTCATGGTTATTCAACACCATAGGCAAAGCCGCTAACTTATTCTATGGGGTGGGTGTGGATGCGATCTACAACTTCTATGAAAAGAATGGATATAATTTGGGCGTGTTTGCCGGGGTGATGATTGGGGGGAGTAGCTGGCTAATGGGTACTGGATATAGTGCTGGATCTTGCGCTTACACCAATAATAATAATCAATGCACCACCATGAATGAGCAATACCAAGAGATGGCAAAAGCAGACAAAGTCTATGGCAAAACAAACTTCAGCCCCACTTTCGTGCAATTCATTATCAACATCGGGTTTAGAACCAACTTCACCAAACACCAAGGTGTTGAAGTGGGCGTGCGCATCCCCACCATCAACGATCCCTACTACACAGAAAAGGACACTCTAGACAATGGCGGAGATAAATGGAACCTCACCTTTAGACGCACAATCGCCATCTTTGCTAATTATGTCTACAATTTCTAAAGGTTAGCGCTGTTTTGCAAAAACTCCACACTCTGTTTTAAAAGCTGTGTGCCCTTGGGGGTCATGATGCTCTCAGGGTGGAATTGGTAGGCTAGGGCGTTGTCTTGGGGGTGGTAAATCCCCATGACGATGTCTTGGTAATGCGCGATCACTTGTAAACAAGCGGGCAGTTGGTGAGCCCTTAGAGAGTGGTAACGCGCCACTTGCAAATGCGTCCCCAAGCCCTCAAAGGGCTCAAAGGGTTCTAGCTCAATGCGCGAACTCTTGCCATGCACAATCTGCGCGCACGCGCCCACCTGTGCCCCATAACTTTGCGCTAAAGCCTGCAAGCCCAAGCAAATCCCCAAAATAGGGAACTCCCCGCGCGCCTTGTCCAATAAAGCCAAGAGTCGCCCCGATTGCTCAGGGGTGCCTGGTCCGGGCGAAATGCACAAAAGCACCGGGTTGGGCTGGGCGCGCATGAGGGCTAGCAACTCCTGCTCAGGGGTGGAGTTACGATAGACCTTGAGATCATGCCCCAAACTCTCCAATTCGTAGACTAGATTGTAGGTGAATGAGTCAAAATTGTCAATGAAGAAAATCGTCATTGGTGCGTCCTTTGGATGGCTTCTAGCACGCTTTGGGCTTTGGCTTTGGTTTCTGCGCTCTCAATTAGCGGATCGCTCTCTAGCACAATGCCCGCCCCGCTTTGCACGAACGCCCTATTGGCGCGCACGAAGGCAGAGCGAATCACAATGCAGGTATCCATAGAACCATCAGCGCACAAATACCCCAAAGAACCCCCATAAGACCCGCGCCGCTTACCCTCTAATTGCGCGATGAGTTGCAGGGCAGAGATTTTGGGCGCGCCGCTCAAAGTGCCCGCGTTCATAAAACTCCTAAAGGCGTGCAACGCGTCCAAATCGGGCTTGAGCACCCCTTGCACCGCCGAGGTCAAATGCATGACATGAGAATACTTTTCCACACGCAAGAGTTTGCTAGCAAAACGCGTGTTAGGCAAACACACCCGCGCAAGATCATTGCGGGCTAAATCCACTAACATGAGGTGCTCTGCGCGCTCTTTGGCATCGCTGAGTAATTCTAACTCCATGCGGTTGTCTAAATCCACATCAATATCCCCTTGAGGGGTGCGCGCCCGAGGGCGCGTGCCGGCAATGGGGCAGATTTGCGCGGTGCGGCTGGGCGCGTCATATTTGAGCGCGCTCTCTGGGCTAGCCCCAAAGAGGATAAAATCCAAAGCGTGCATGTAAAACATATAGGGGCTGGGGTTGCGCGCCTTGAGCTGGTGGTAAGCGCTTAGAGGGTCTTGGCACTCCAAGCTAAAGCCCCTAGAGATCACCGCTTGGAAAATATCCCCCGCGTGCAGGGCTTCTTGTAAACACAACACCCTTTGTGCAAAACGCGCGTCTGGGCAATCCATGCTTAAGGTGCTATCTTGGGCGTGTTTGTGGGGGGTGAAGTCCTCTTGACTCTCTTGGGCTAGTTGGGCTAAGGCTTGCATGTCCGCTTGCAAGTCTTGTTGGTAGGTAGGATCAAAGCATGCGCCCAAAATTTGGGTGGTGCGCGCCTTGTGGTCAATCACGATGAGGGTTTGGGCGAGGTAAAATAGATAATCTGGCGCGTTGTTTTCCTGCGCGCTTAGGCGCGGGAGTGTTTCAAAATAATGCACCATTTCAAAGGAGAATAGCCCGGCACAAAAGAGAGCTAGGGGGTGGCTAGAATTGGGGCGCACGCTTTGTAAAAGGGCGCGCAACGCATCCAAGGGGCTTGGCATAAAGAGTTTAGAATACTCATCTTGGAAACTAGAGGTTTTGGGGTAATCAAGTTGCAAAGTAGCCCCTGCTAAGGGGGTTTGCAACACAAGGCTGAGTTTTTGGAGCAAAGCCTGCCCATTGGGGGTGAGCGCGCTCAAGCGCACCTGTTGATCTTGGGCGATCAAGCGCAGGCATGCACGGCTTAAGATGATGGACTTCGTGTGCGCCTTGCTCTCTGCGTGCGCGCTTTCTAATAGCAGAGTGTGGGGGTGTTCGAGCTGGCTATAAAGGGCTAATGGGTAGGGCACATAAGTAGCGCACTGTTGCAAAGCGATCATGATAGGCTTTCTTAGCATAAGGTGCTGGCATTGTAGCGCAAATACACTAACTAGATAGAGAATAGGTCAGCTATTCAGAATCTAGAGGATTTTAGAAAGCACGGTGGTCCATCTGTTATGGTGGTGTAATGGGCTGAGAGGTTCAAACGCGCGGTGGTATCAAGGTTTTTAAAAAACGCTTTATCTTTTTCTTGACTTTATAGAAGATGAAGCCCAACAGAGCGCGCTGACTAGCTACCATGGGTTCAAAAGGGTAGGGACCTTTGAGTTGGGAGTAATAATCATGGAAATAGTCAAAGCGTAGGGGAGTGCGCAAAAGGGCTGTGATCCACATTTGGACATCCGCCATATTGGTCGCACCTAATTTCCATGGCTTATTCTCTACAAAGTGCCACATGATCACCTCTTTGGCATCTTGGGTGTCTGGAGAGCAAATGCCAGTGTGTTTATTGTATTTACGGGGCAACTCTAATACATGCCCATGGCATAACAGGCTTGTGGCATCTTGTTCAGGGCACAAGAGCGCGTGATTTTTAAGGGCAAAAAACTCCAAGCACTTGCTTTCTAGATCATCTCTGCGCCATGCTTTGAGATTCACCACCATAAAGCCACTGTTAAACTCATTTTCGTAGATGATCTGGTGTTCTTCATCTGATAAAAAATGCTTGGTGGTGTCAAGCCCAGCAGCTGAAGCGGCTTTTCTGCGCTCTTTTATAAATGCCTGCAAGCTACCGGCGTAATAGCCTTTTGCCGCTGCAAAGTAATAAGGATCGTCCAAACCAAGCAGGAAATAGCTTTCGCTCATATCACCACTAAACACCACATCTACATCGCATGAGATGATTTTATCGTATTGGGGGAAGAGGGAAGGCAAAATAAGGCGGAGTAATATTAAGCTCGACCAGCAGGCTAAACCATTGGGGTGGACACATTTAAATAGAGGACTTAGTTTTTCACGATAAAGCCGTGCGGCATCTTGGTTGTTGGTTGTTGGTTGTTGGTTGTTGGTTGTTGGTTGTTGGTTGTTGGTTGTTGGTTGTTGGTTGTTGGTTGTTGGTTGTTGGGGGCTCGAGATCGCAAAACTCCAAGCTAGAGAAACTAGAAAAAGCTCTAAGGGTTTCTTGGAGTTTTTCCTTGTGGTGTTGATCTAAACCCTGCACTAGAGCATGAATCTTGTAAAACAGAGGTAATCCCTCCCTAGCGCGCGCAGCACAGCTTAACATGGAGTGCATCGCCACTCCAGCCGGGATATAATAGTTTTGGTTAAAAACCATCACCACCGGGATTGTTATAGCATCCATAAAAACGCCCTTCACATTCAATGCTGCTAGCCTAGCATAAGACTCATGCAAGTTAGATTAAACGCCCGGGCGCGTCCATAAACAAGCTTTGGGCTTACACAAACACACTAAGATCGGCTATAATGGATGCAAGTGAATACAAGGGGTGTTGATGGGGCTTTTGGATGATTTCTTGTTGGTATTTCTCATAGGGGTATTATTGGGGGGGGTGGGCTATTATGTTTACATGGTGCTTAAAAAATGACCTGTGATCGCATGTTGGTGCACATCTGTTGTTCGGTGGACAGCCATTATTTTCTCCAGGAATTGGTCAAGCTCTACCCTACTACCCAATTTAGTGGCTTTTTTTATAACCCCAATATCCACCCCCATGCCGAATATTTATTGCGTTTAGCGGATGTGCGCCGCTCGTGCCACAAGCTAGGGATTAGCCTCATTGAGGGGGATTATGCGCTAGAAACATGGCTAGAGGCGATCAAGGGTTTAGAACAGGAGCGCGAAAAGGGTGCGCGTTGCAATGTCTGTTTTGATGTGCGCTTAGAGGCGTGCGCACAAATGGCTTTGATGCTAGGCATAGAGGCGTTTAGCACGACTTTACTCTCCAGTCCCATGAAGGAACAAGCGATTTTGAAAGCGCAAGGGGAGGCTATTGGGGCGCGCTACCATCTGCGCTTTATTTACCACAATGTGCGCGCACAAGGGGGGGTGCAACGCCAAAACGCCCTAGCCAAGCGCGACAAACTCTACAGACAGAATTATTGCGGATGCCAGTTCGCCCTAAACGCCCAAAGACAAGCCCAAAACAAACCCTGCGTAGAACTCATCAGCCCCCTAAGCCGACAAATCCAGCCTAGTAGCATCCAAGCGCGCCTTGAACTCTTTAAGCAGCGCGATCGCCTAGAAGCCAGCGGGCTAGATTACTCCTTATTGCAACACAACGCCCAAGGCTATTTACTCGTGCGCGCGCTGGTGTGTGCCAATGGCGTGCCTTTGGCTTGTTATGTTTTAAACCACTCCATGGGTAAAAAAACCACCCTAAAAGAGCTAGAGGTGCACAGCATTGCCCTCAAGCCCTCCCTATCCCAGAGTTTGTTAGCCAAACAGCATGGCTTAAATCTCCCCGCACTATCCATAGAAGTGGGATTCTCTTGCAAGGACGACACGCTATTTTTAGACACCAGGGGCGTAGCGTCTCTGCTGTGCAACGCGCCTGTGGATTTGGCGGATTTGCGCTTGGGCTATGAGGAAGAACTCTACATTCGAGAGAGACTGGTGGGCGTGGAGAGCGTCCAGCCCATTGTGGTGGTGCAAGATTTGGCGTGTTTGCAGGGCGTGGCACTGAATGTAGAGATCATAGCGGAGTGGTTCGAATACAAGAATTTCTACTTACTAGAACATGCGCGCGCGCCTTTGCCACCAGAGCAAGCCAAAGAGCAGAGCGAAGCTCACGCCTGAGAGCACTAGGGCGTATTGGTTGGCTAGCGCGTTGTCATTGGCTTCAGAAGCCACAAAGATCGCCACGCTAGCCACGCGCGTTTTACCCTCAATATCCCCCCCTAGCATGATCACCACCCCAAATTCTCCGATTGTGTGGGTAAAGGTGGTGGTGATGGCTAGGTATAAGCTGGGTTTGATATTGGGTAAGAGCACCTTAAAAAAGGTGAAGAGCTTGCCCTTGCCTAGCGTATAGCTAGCTTGTTTGAGAGAGGGGGGCAAATTGGCTAGGGCGTGCTGGATAGGATTCACCATAAAGGGCAAGGAAAAGATCACGCTACCCAGCACTAAGCCTTGGAAACTAAAAACAAGCCGTAGGTGTAGGTGTTGTTGCAAAAACGCCCCTAGGGGACTGGTGGGCGCAAAGAGCCATAGAAGATAAAAGCCTAGCACGCTAGGGGGTAAGACTAGAGGCATCCAAGTGAGGGTTTCTAGAAGGGTTTTAAACACGCCTTTTTTATGGGCTAAATAAGCCCCTAGGGCTAAACCGATGGGGAGTAAAATGCAAGTTGTGCAAAAAGCCAGCGCAAAGGTGAGCTTGAGGGTGGTAAGAAAACTAGAGTCCACTAATCCACAATGTAGCCATATTGTTTCAAGATCGCCTTGCCCTCTGTGCTTAAAATAAAGTCCTCAAAAGCCTTAGCTAAGGGTTTTGTGCCCCCTTGGTTGGTGAGCACTAAAGCTTGTTCTATGGGGGTGTAATACTGCTTGGGGACAATGTAGTAATGCTTGACATCGGCGCGATCCACCAAAGAGAGCGCGCTAAAACCCAATTCCGCCCCCCCGCTGGCGACATACTGGTTGGCTTGGGCGATGGAGTTGCCTAGCAAAATCTTGTCTTTAAGCTTGTCTTTAAGCTGGAGTTTGTCTAGCACTTCTAGGCTAGCCTTGCCATAGGGGGCTAAGGTGGGGTTAGCCATCGCCAAATGGGCGAAAGTGCCTTTTAGCACCTCTAGGGAGGGCACGGGGCGCGTTTTACTCCATAGCACTAGCACACCCTTAGCGTAGACCTTCACGGGGTAGGGGGTAATCTTGTCTTCTAGGAGGCGCAAAGGGCGTTTTTTATCCGCGCTCACAAAGAGATCAAAGGGCGCACCTTGGTGGATTTGGTTATATAATTTGCCCGAAGAACCAAAGCTTAGACGCACTTTGGCTTGCGGATGGTGTTTGAGGAAGGCGTGTTGCAAGGCTTGTAGGGCTTTTGTGAGATTGGCTGCCCCAGCGACATGGATCTGCTTAAATTCATGCGCGCTGGCAAAGGCAAATAGCAAACAAACCAGCCCCAGCACGCGCCCTAGAGATGTCAACATGGCATTTCCTTATCTTGTGTGGGGGCATTATAACACATTTGCGTGTTAACTTTAAGTTAAAATTAATGGGCATGGGAGTAGAATGCAAGTTTTTGGGAAGCGGAGTATGGCGCAGCCTGATTAGCGCGCACCCTTGGGGTGGGTGAGGTCGTGGGTTTGAATCCCGCTACTCCGACCATGCCCTTTGGATCTTCCCCATGCCCCTAAGACACAATGTTCTCATCTACTATCTAGACACTTTTTTAGCCCTAAGCACGCAAGCTTTACCCGTCTATTTTAACCCCTCTTTTGCTAACTAAGGGGCTCTCTCTAGCCCAAATCATGGGGGTGCAGATGCCTACGGGGCGGTGTTACTCTGCAAATACCCTAGCGGGGTTTTAGCCGCCCTGATGCGCTATAAACTCTTGTTTATCTGCTCTAAAGTGTTATTGTTGCGCTTTAGCCTTGTTTGGCTATGTGAAGGCATTACTATGAATCCTCTTTGAGCGCGCCCGGGCGCACTTTCACAATGGCGTTATCTAAAGCCATTTGTTCTATAAACTCATCAATGTTCAAAACGCTATCTTCTTCAAGCATCGCCTTAAAACTCCCCATCATATTCCCCATTCTGTTCTCGGCAAAGTTGATGTAATCTTGCATGGGTTTGATGTCTCTAAAAAGCCCATAATAGCG
>NZ_QXQQ01000002.1 GCF_003660285.1 Helicobacter labacensis
CAGAGGTGGGGGTGTTGTTGGGGATGGAGGCGGTGGGGGGGATGGGGTAGGTTTGTTGGGGTTTGTAACTGCTAAGGGCGTTAGTAGCGCTCTGTGCGCTGGTAATCGCGCTTGTTGTGGGGGTGAGTTGGGCTTGTAAGATGTTGGTAACCCCGCTAGTTTGGTTACTCAAATACCCAAAATAACCCATAAACATCGCTTGTGCCCACCAGTTATACCCGCACACCGCATAGCCTTCCGAAAAATCCAAACCTATGGCTGGTGAATCGTAGCAGTATTTCACATTGGGACTCTTCCAATTCTTTAAGACCTCTTGCTTGTCAGAAGCCGAAGGGGTGGCAGGGGGACCATTGTGGCTATGCGCTCCGGGTACCACGCTCATAAACCACACCGGGTTGAGCACAAAGGTTTGGAGCATGTCGGGCACAAAGGTGTTGACATACGCGTCCACAAAATTAGTCGCGGTGGTGAAATCTCCCTTATTTAAAGCTTGGCTTAAAGTGTTATAGAGGCTGGAATTGGCAAAATTGCCCACAAAATTGGCATTTCCCACATAGCCATCCATGAAGTTAAAAAAACTCTCCATGCCTTTCATGGCTGTTTGGGAGCTTACGCTCACGCTTTCATGGACACAGCCCCCATAAGCGCAGTTAGAAGGACCAATATAGACATTTTTTTGGAGCTCTGCTACATTAAAGAGGGTATTCCAAATCTCTTGGGGGTGAAGCCATATTTGGCTGTGGCTTTTTGAAATTTGGCTAAGAGGCTCGTTGTCCCCCCTTCATAACCACAATTGTTGATACTACTCGCTTGGTTATTGATGATAATATCAAACACGCAGGTGTCGCCCGCGTTGATGAATGATTTACCAGTCGTGCCATTATTTAAAAAAAAGGTTTTTCCATCCGCATAGCGCACCCACTGGTTATGGAAAGCGCGCCCTACAATCTGTGTTAAGCCGGTAATTTGGCTAAGGGCTTGGCTAATGGCAGTGGTTTTATCATTGGTGAGGGTGGAGAGCTTGTTGGCGTTTTCAATGGCGATCTTTTGGTTAGCCTTGCTTAATCCTTGAATATCCCCGCTCACCACAGAAATCATATGGCTAATATCCCCGCTGAGGGTGGCGATCGCTTGGCTCACCTGCGCGGGCGTTAAGCTAGAGATATTGCCCTGCAAGATCGGGGGGAGAGCTAGGGGGGTGTAGGGGATGCCTAGTTCTTTAGCCACTTGGGCGATCTGGGTGTTGTAAGAGTCAAAGGTTTTGATCGCATTTTGCAAGATCACTTGGTTTTGGCTGGTGGAGTGGCTTAGGGCTTGCTGGTATTTTTTGAGCGCGCTCTGGGCTTGGTTGACTAGGTTTTGGTTGGCATCTTGGTAGTCTGTTAGGATTTTATTGAGGTAGTTTTGGTAATCCGTAACACTGGTGGTGATTTGGCTAAGATCACCGCTAGGGTTGGCGATATAGCTTTGTATTTTGGCTAAAAGCGTGTTGAGCGCGATCGAGTTGGGGTTTAGGCTTTGGAGCTGTTGGGCTAGGGCTTTGAGCTGGGTGATGGTTTGGGCTTGGTTAGCCTTGAGTTTGGCGATGGCGTTGTTGTAGTCTTGGAGTTCTTGGTGGTAGGCTTGGATTTCTTGCGTGTTATTGCTGGGCACACTGCGCACGCTCTCCACAGAATTACCCCCCCCCAAGACTCATCCCAAAGGAGAAAAATGGTCCGTCCAAATACGAGGCAAGGGGGTGGGCTAGCAAAAGCGTGTGCCAACAAGCTAAGACAACAACAAACCTTAGCATGGAGTTATTGTAACCATAATTGCCTTTGTAAAATCTATAAAAATTCGCTTTTTGGGGATTACAGAACACGGCGCAACGCACATTCCATCAAGACACCTCCCTAGTGCGCAAAAAACTATGTGCAGGGAGCTTGGCGGGGAGCTTGACTGGGTGGGTGTTGCCACTATGGATAGCCTCTAACTCCCTGCCATCTTGCAAGAGAATTTTATACAAGCATAGATAGTAGCGATCCTCAAAAGTGTAAATCTTGCCAATCTCATTGAGGATTGGGGCTAGATGCGCCTTGTAGGGCAAGATGATTTCATAATTGACATGGGGCTTGGTGGTGAATTTGCACAGAAAGTATTCCCCATTGTCCAACACCTCCCCATTGACTTGAAAATCCCCCTCGCTGATCGCACTCTTAAAATTTTGGGTGTCTAGGCGTTGGTGGGGACGCTGGATCAAATAGCCTTGCGTGAAACCGCGGTTTTTAAGCGTGGCTAATTCGGCTTGGTAAAGCGCGGGGCGGTGCTGGTTGTTATAATAGTCCTCTATGGCGGTGCGGTAGGTTCTAGTGGTGATAGCAGCATAATAGCTAGACTTGGTGCGCCCCTCAATTTTGAGCGCGCTAATGGCTTTGCTATCCAAGATCGCGCCAATATGGCTAGCCAAATTTAAATCTTTAGCATTGAGAATATGCGTCCCTATGCCCTCCTCTTCTTCAAGGCGCATCATCACGCCCGTATCTGGGTTTTTAATGTAATATTCATAGTCAAAACGGCAATCATTGGCACAGCTCCCCCGGTTAGGCACACGCCCATGTTGCAAGGCTGAGATGAGGCAACGCCCCGAAAAGGCAAAACACATGCTCCCATGCACAAAAATTTCTAATTCTAAATCTGGGAGGGCTTTTTTGATCTCAATCACATCGCTTAGACTCATCTCTCTAGCGACTACAATGCGCTTGACCCCCATTTCATAAAAGGCTTGCGCGTCTAAGACATTCATCACATTGGCTTGGGTGGAGAGATGGATAGGAATGTGGGGGGTGAGTTTTTGAGCCAGTTTGAGCACACCAATTGTAGCGATGATGAGCGCGTCCACCTTGCAATCGGCAAGTTTGTATAAATGCTCTTCTAAAAGTTTGATTTGGGAATTAAAAGGGAAGGCGTTCAGCGTGGCGTAAAATTTCTTACCCCGCGCGTGGGTGAGCTCCACCCCTTGTTTAAAACTCTCTAAATCAAAATTTTTAGAGGCGCGACTGCGCAGAGAAAACTGCCCTAAGCCCCCATAGAGCGCATCTGCGCCATAATCTAGGGCGATTTTGAGCTTATGTAAATTCCCTGCGGGGGCTAGCAATTCTACAGGCATACAAGGGGGTTACTTCTTCCCAAAAGCCGCGATTAATGCCTCAATGTCGCTTTCACTGGCTACACTCTCGCTATCATCACCAATGATGTAAGAGGCAGAACTCACGCGCTTGGAATCCTCAATATTGCCCTCAAACAGAGAGTTCATATACTGCGTGAGGGCGCGCATGACATTGATCACCCGTTCGATCTTTTGGCGGTGGATGTCTTGAAATTGCATGATGTCCATTGCCTGCATCGCGCTATCTAAACACCCCTCTGCGCTCTCTTGGATTCGATCGATCCCCTTTAAAATTTCTTGGGTTTCCTCTAGGGAAGTTTGGAAAGTGCGAATCAAGGGAAAGGCTTGCGCTAGGGTTTCAAAAATTTCTAAATGCTTTTGCAAGGGGGCTTTGATCTGCTTGAGTATCTTGGCGATATTTTCCGAACTCGCGCTAATGTAGTCCAGTTGGTCGAACACTTGGGTGGCTTTAACCTCCGAATCGCGCGTAACATCATCTAGCTGGTGCACCACCTTGTGCTCTTCAGTGGGAGGGGGGGGAGGCCATTCCTCAGAATCCACCTTGCCGTATTTTTCTGCCATTTTTTGATCTACCCTATAGTGTTCGTAAGCATCATCCCAAGTCTTTTCTTTTTCCTCCTTAGGGTGCGCCATTTCGTTGCGTTCTGCCTCCTTGTCCAAGGGCTCCATCGCTTCCAAGCCCCCCGCGTTGATCAAGGCATCTAATTCTTCTTGCGTCATTCACTCTCCTTGAATTTGGGCTGAATTATAGCTAAACACTTTTGCGTCTAGCTTATTGCGCCTTAGAGACGAGCACGGCTTCCATCATCGCGTCCAAATCCCCATCTAAGATCGCCTCCACATTGCTATAGGCGATCTCAGAGCGCGCATCCTTAATCTGCTGGTAGGGGGCTAGCACATAACTTCTAATCTGGTGTCCCCAGCCAATTTCGCTTTTTTCCTCTGCGCTATTTTGTTCTCTTTGTTTGTGTAGCTCTAATTCATAGAGGCGGGATTTGAGCATTTTAAGAGCCATCGCTTTATTTTTGTGTTGGCTGCGATCGTTTTGGCATTGCACCACAATGCCGGTGGCAAAATGCGTGATGCGGATAGCCGATTCGGTCTTATTGACATGTTGCCCGCCTGCCCCGCTGGCGCGGTAGGTATCAATTCTAATATCTTTATCCTCAATCACAATATCAATGTCATCATCCACTTCTGGACTCACCTGAACGCTAGCAAAGCTGGTATGTCTTTTGCCATTGGCATTAAAGGGGGACATGCGCACAAGGCGGTGCACCCCATTTTCATTTTTCATGTAGCCATATACATTGACTCCTCTAATGATAAAAGCCACGCCCTTAATGCCTGCCTCCTCGCCCTCTTGGTAATCTAGTAACTCCACCTTAAAGCCCTTGCGTTCTGCCCAACGCAAATACATGCGATAGAGCATGCTCCCCCAATCTTGGCTCTCCACCCCCCCAACACCCGGCTGGATACTCACAAGCGCATCGCGCCCGTCATGGGCGTTAGCCAACATCACCCCCACCTCCAAACTCTGCACACGCGCTTGCAAATGGGGCGCGTCTTCAAAGAGTTGACTCAAGGTGTCCGGATCCTCATCTTGCACTAATTCAAAGAGTTCGCGCGCTTCATCTAGGGCATTTTTCGCGCTCTGGTAAGTGGCTAAAAGCCGTTCTATTTTGACCTTCTCTTGGTTTTTAGAGGCGGCGCGTTCTTTATCCTGCCAAAAGAGGGGATTGGCTTGTTCGCGTTCCAAAGAAACGAGCGCGTCCTGCAAACTTTCTGGCTTGATGATTTGGGCGATATTTTGGCACTTGCTCTCTAAGTCCTTGAGTAACTCGCTGTATTGGTAAGCGTCCATGACATTCCATTAAGGGTTTTCTTGTAACATAACATTATTACTTTTAAAGGACGCTCATGTATGCCACCCAAATTTTAGAGGGGATCAAAAAAACCTACCCACACCAACGCGAGTTTCACCAAGCCGTTACCGAGTTGTTGCACTCTCTAGCTCCTGTGCTCAAAGACCCTATCTACCAAAAACACGCCATTTTAGAACGCTTAGTCGAGCCCGATCGCGAGATTTTTTTCCGTGTGGCGTGGATGGACGATGCGGGGAAGATCCAAGTCAATCGGGGTTGTCGAATCGAATTTAACGCCGCCATTGGACCTTATAAGGGAGGCTTGAGGTTTCACCCCAGTGTGAATGAAAGCATTATCAAGTTTTTAGGTTTTGAGCAGATTTTTAAAAACGCCCTCACCACTCTTAACATGGGCGGGGCTAAGGGGGGGAGCGATTTTGACCCCAAGGGCAAGAGCGATGCAGAGATCATGCGTTTTTGCCAAGCTTTTATGGACGAACTCTACCGCCACATCGGCGCGCTAACCGATGTGCCCGCCGGGGATATTGGGGTGGGAGCGCGTGAGATTGGCTACCTCTTTGGGCGCTATAAAAAATTGGTGAATCGCTTTGATGGGGTGTTGACGGGCAAGGGCTTAGATTGGGGGGGGAGTTTGGTTAGAAAGGAGGCGACTGGTTATGGCTGTGTTTACTTCGCCCAAGAAATGCTGGGGGCTAGAAAAGAAGACTTGGTTGGCAAGGTGTGTAGCGTTTCTGGGAGTGGGAATGTGGCGATTTACACCATTGAAAAACTCTACGAAGTGGGCGCACTCCCTGTAACAGCTAGCGATTCAAAGGGCATGGTTTATGATTCTGAGGGAATCGATTTAGACTTGCTCAAAGAGATTAAAGAGGTGCGCGGGGGGCGCATAGAGGAATACGCACAACACAAGCGCAACGCGCAATACACCGCCGCTAAAGACTACAGGAGTGGCACTAATGGGGTGTGGAGTGTGCCCTGCTTTGCGGCTTTTCCTAGCGCAACCCAAAATGAACTTAGCCTTACAGACGCGCAAACCCTGCTAAACAATGGCTGTAAATGCGTGGTGGAGGGGGCTAACATGCCCTCTAGCACCCAGGCTGCAGAAATGTTTTTGCAGGCTAAGATTTGCTATGGTCCGGGCAAGGCGGCTAATGCGGGCGGGGTGGCTGTGAGCGGGTTGGAGATGGCGCAGAACGCGAGCATGAACCCTTGGAGTTTTGAAGTGGTGGATCGCCAATTACGCACTATTATGAAAGAAATTTTTGAAAACAGTGCCCAAACTGCACAGGAGTTTGGCGATCCCACAAACCTAGTCTTAGGGTCTAATATCGCTGGGTTTAGAAAAGTCGCTGATGCGATGATCGATCAAGGGTATTAGAAGTGGTGTGCTCAGAGGGATTCAAACCCCCGACCTACAGGACCGCAACCTGTTGCTCTATTCAGCTGAGCTATGAGCACCCGAAACGCCCATTATAACAAAATTTGCGCAGTTTTAGGTTAAATTTTACAAAAACTTGTTAAGATGAGGCAAATCAGCAAGAAAGTAGGTGATGGCATGCCCGGGATTAAGGTTAGAGAGAGCGATAGTTTTGATGAGGCTTATCGGCGT
The DNA here is from genome assembly GCF_003660285.1 of Helicobacter labacensis. Classification (GTDB taxonomy): domain Bacteria; phylum Campylobacterota; class Campylobacteria; order Campylobacterales; family Helicobacteraceae; genus Helicobacter; species Helicobacter labacensis. Next base: position 6,662 of record NZ_QXQQ01000002.1, read on the forward strand.
TTTAGGAAGCAAACCGATCGCAATTTGATCGTGACAGAATGCCGTGCGCGGCGTTTTTTTGAGTCTAAAACCGAAAAGCGCAAAAAGCAGAAGATCAACGCCAAGAAGAAAATCTTAAAACGCCTGTATATGCTAAGGCGTTATGAATCCAAGCTGTAGGGGGTCTTTGTGGAATTTAGCGGGCATAATGTGCTGGTAACCGGAGCCAATCGCGGGATTGGGCGCGCTGTCGCTCTTTTGTTGGGGCGTTACCGTAATAAAGACGATCAACCCCTGAAGGTGTGGATCAACTACCGCAATGATCACAAGGGCGCAGACGCCCTAAAAGAGGACATTGAAAACTTGGGGGGGCGTGCGGCTTTGCTTAAGTTTGATGTTACCAGTGAAGAGGAGTTTGTGGAGGGGATAAGGCTCATTGTGGAGAGCGATGGGGGTTTGAGCTATTTGGTGAATAATGCCGGAATTGTGTTAGACAGGCTGGCTGTGCGCATGAAAACTGAAGAGTTTACGCATGTGCTAGAAACTAACTTGAAGTCGGTTTTTGTGGGCTGTCGCGAAGCCTTGAGAGTGATGGGCAAACAGAAGTTTGGGAGCGTGGTGAATCTCTCCTCCGTGATCGCTGAGAGAGGGAATTTAGGGCAGACTAATTACGCGGCTAGCAAGGGTGGGGTGATTTCCATGAGTAAATCCTTTGCCTATGAGGGGGCTTTGCGTAATATCCGTTTTAATTGTATCACCCCGGGCTTTATCGCCACAGACATGAATGCCGGGCTGAGTGATGAACTTAAGGCGGGCTATTTGAAGAATATCCCCCTAGCCCGCTTAGGGGAGGCTAGAGAGGTGGCGGGGGCGGTGGCGTTTTTGCTTAGCGATTTGGCTAGCTACATCACCGGGGAAACCCTTAAAGTCAATGGTGGCTTGTATATGTAGGCAAAAACCCCTCTTAAAGGAGAAACGATGAAATGGGTGTTTTTAATTTTGTTGTTGGTGATCATTTACTTCCTATATCGGATCGTAGATGTGTTGGAGCACAAGTAACCTTATTTAAGGTTGTTGAAGCGATTTTAGGCTAGAATTTCGGCTTAATTGGAAAATTTGGATAGGAGATTTTATGGCGTTGTTTGAGGAAATTCGGGCGGTGATTGTGGAGCAGTTGAATGTGAGCGAGGCGCAGGTAACAGAGGAGGCGGATTTTATCAAAGATCTCAACGCCGATTCGTTGGATGTGGTGGAGCTGATCATGGCTTTAGAAGAGAAATTTGGGATTGATATTCCTGACGATCAAGCAGAAAAAATCAAAACCGTTGGCGATGTGATTAAGTTTATTGAAGAGCATAAACTAGCGTAGTGGCGTGTTCGTCTTGGCGCATGACTGAAAGGAGAGTTGTTGCGTAGGGTTGTAGTAACGGGCATGGGTATGGTGAACGCCCTAGGTCTAAACAAAGAGATTGCCTTTGATGCCATTGTGCGTGGAGAATGCGGAGTTAGGACAATTTCTTGTTTTGACACAACGGGGTTCCCCGTGCGAATCGCCGCTGAGATCACCAATTTTGACCCCGCTTTTGTCATGAATCTCAAAGATGTGAAAAAGGCAGGTCGTTTTATCCAACTAGCCTTGTTGGCAAGCCAAGAGGCGATGGTGGAGAGTCAAATCCTTGTGGAGGGCAGATGCCCGGAGTCGTTTGCTACGAGAATGGGGGTGAGTTCGGGGTCTGGGATTGGGGGCTTGGGCAATATTGAAGCCAACTCCATTTATTGTTATGATAAAGGTCCTAGAAAAGTCAACCCTTTCTTCATCACTTCCGCTTTGGTGAATATGATCGGGGGGTTTGTGTCCATTGAATATGGCATTAAGGGTCCCAATATTTCTAGCGTAACCGCCTGCGCGGCTGGCACGCATGCCATCATTGAGGCGCACAAAACCATTCTCTTAGGCGGTGCCGATCGCATGTTGGTAGTGGGCGCGGAGTCCACGATTTGCCCTGTGGGGATTGGAGGCTTTGCTTCTATCCGCGCTCTGTCTAACCGCAATGAAGAGCCCCTCAAAGCGTCTAGACCTTTTGATAAAGAGCGCAATGGTTTTGTGATGGGCGAGGGGGCTGGGGCGCTAATCTTAGAGGAATATGAAAGCGCTAAAGGGCGCGGAGCGCAGATAGTCGCGGAGTTGGTGGGCTATGGGGAGAGTGGGGATGCCAGCCACATCACCGCACCAGCACCCAATGGCGAGGGGGCTTATCGTGCCATGCGCTATGCCTTGCAGATGGCTAGCGAGCATGGCGCAAAGGTGGGCTATATCAACGCGCATGGCACTAGCACCAGTTATAATGATCTTTACGAGACGATCGCGCTTAAAAATGTCTTCAATGGTAAAGAGAATGTCCCCCCGGTGAGCTCCACTAAGGGGCAGATCGGGCATTGCTTAGGCGCAGCTGGAGCGATTGAAGCGGTCATCTCTTTAATGGCACTCCAAAGGGGGGTGATGCCCCCTACCATCAACCAAGAAGTTAAGGACCCGGGTTGTGATTTGGATTATATCCCTAATGAGGCGCGTCCCTCTAAATTGCAGGCAGTCATGAGTAACTCCTTTGGCTTTGGAGGCACCAACGCAGTGGTGGTTTTTAAAGCCCTTTAGGTTTAAGTGTGGCAGTTTACTTAGATTTTGAGAATCGCATCAAGGGGATTCAAGATGACATTGAAATGGCTTCTATTAGGGGCGACACAGACGCACAGGACATTTTAGAGAAGCGCCTGAGCAAAGAAATTAAGAGCGTGTATGCTAACCTGACAGACTACCAACGCCTCCAACTTGCCCGCCACCCCGATCGCCCCTACGCGATGGATTATATAGAGTTGATTTTAGAAGACCGCTATGAGATGTTTGGGGATCGCCATTTCAGCGATGATAAGGCGATTGTGAGTTTTATTGGCAAGATCGGCGGAGTGGCTGTGGTGGTGATCGCAGAGGAAAAGGGGCGAGGCACTAAGAATAAACTCAGGCGCAACTTTGGCATGCCCAATCCAGAGGGTTATAGGAAAGCCCTGAAAAGCGCAAAATTTGCCGAAAAATTCAATTTACCCATTTTGATGTTAGTGGACACCGCTGGGGCTTACCCGGGGATCGGAGCTGAGGAGAGGGGGCAGAGCGAGGCGATCGCTAGGAATTTGCAAGAGTTCGCCGTGCTCAAAGTGCCCACTATCTCTATTATCATTGGCGAGGGAGGTAGCGGGGGAGCGCTGGCGATTGCCGTGGCGGATCGCTTGGCGATGATGGAATATTCTGTCTTTAGCGTGATTTCCCCAGAGGGGTGTGCGGCTATTTTGTGGAACGATCCTAGTAAGGCAGAGGTGGCGATCAAGGCTATGAAAATCACTCCCAATGATCTCAAGCAGGCTAAACTCATTGATGACATTATCTTAGAGCCCCAAAGAGGGGCGCATCGTGATAAATTAGAAGCCAGCTTGGCGATTAAAAACTACTTTCTTAACCAACTTCCCTTGATTCAGGCGCAGGATTTTTTGGCATTGCGCTATGAAAAATTGATGCGTTGCGGGGCTTTCGCCTAGTGTGGGGGTTTATAATTTTGAATTATAACCGATATAGGAACACCAAAGCAGGGACGCTTTAGGTTAGATTAACAAGGAGTTATTATGGCATTTCAGGTTAATACGAATATCAATGCGTTAAACGCCCACGCCGTGGGTCTAGTTACCCAGCGCGATTTGCGCGAGTCGCTTGAACGCTTGAGTTCGGGTTTGCGAATCAATAAGGCTGCCGATGACGCGTCAGGGATGACTATCGCGGATTCCTTGCGTTCGCAAGCTAAAAGTTTGGGGCAGGCGATCGCCAACACCAACGATGGTATGGGGATTATCCAAATCGCAGACAAGGCGATGGACGAGCAGATCAAAATCCTAGACACGATCAAGGTGAAAGCCACGCAAGCCGCACAGGACGGGCAAAACGCCCAATCTAGAAAAGCACTTCAGGCGGACATCATCCGCTTGATCCAAAGCTTGGATAACATCGGGACCACGACTTCCTATAACGGACAGACATTGTTATCTGGGATGTTTTCTAATAAAGAGTTCCAAGTGGGGGCGTATTCCAACGAGACCATCAAGGCGAGCATCGGTGCGGCCACTTCTGATAAGATCGGTCAAGTCAAGATTGTAACCGGAAAGAATATCACCGCAGCCGGTGAGGTGGCTTTGACCTTTAAGCAAGTGGATGGGGTGCATGATGTGTCTTTGGAGAGTGTGAAAATCTCCACAAGCGCGGGCACAGGGCTTGGCGTATTGGCAGAGGTTATTAATAAAAACTCTAACGCGACTGGGGTGCGCGCCAACGCCAATGTCATCACCACTTCTGACACCGCGATCAAATCTGGGAGCTTGAGTGGTTTGGTGGTGAATGGGGTTCAGATCGGCAACATTCTTGGAATCAAGAAAAACGACAGCGATGGGCGTTTGGTGGCTGCTTTAAACGCGGTTACCGCCCAAACTGGCGTAGAAGCCTATACCGACTCTGTGGGACGCTTGAATCTACGCAGTATTGATGGGCGTGGGATCGATATCAAAGCGAAATCTAGTAATGTGGACGCGCAGGGCTTGGCTTTAGACACTTTGGATGGGGGGCAAAATATCACTCAGGGGTCTTTGAACTTCGGGCGGCTTTCTCTAGTCAGACAAGACGCTAGGGATATTTTGGTGGTTTCTGGGGCTAATGTGAGCGCGTCTGCTGGCTATGCGGCTATCGGGTTTGCTAAGGGTGCGCCCGCTAGCACCACGGTTAACCTTAGAGATGTGCTTGGGGAGTTTAACCAAGCGGTGCGTTCAGCTTCTGGGGCTAATTACAATAAAACCCTTGCGGCTGAAAATCTCACTTTAGGCTCTGGGGTAACCACTTTGCGCGGCGCGATGGTGGTGATGGACATTGCCGAATCGGCGCAAAAAATGCTCGATAAAGTGCGCTCTGACTTGGGTTCTGTGCAAAACCAAATGGTGAGCACGGTGAACAATATCACCATCACCCAAGTCAATGTGAAAGCCGCTGAATCACAAATCCGCGATGTGGATTTCGCCCAAGAGAGTGCTAATTTCAGCAAGAATAACATCTTGGCGCAGTCTGGTAGTTACGCGATGAGTCAGGCCAACACCGTCCAGCAAAATATCTTGCGCCTTTTGACCTAGGGGCGCGTGCCTAGTGGCTTAGCCATAGGGCGATCTCATCAGCCAAAAAAAAGTCTTGGGCAATGAGTCGCCCTCTTTCCAAATAGCACACTTTTTCTTCTAGCAGGGTTTTGACTTTCTGGGGTGCTAGCAAATCGGTGCTAACCCCCAAATTGCAACGCAAACCCAAAAACAAGGCTTCTAACTCCAAATCCGTGGTGCTCAAGGGCTCCTTGTGGGTGTATAGAGGGTTGGCGGTGTAGCTTGGCACACTTTTGAGTTTATAGAGGCGTGTTTGGCCTACGCGCCCCACTGCGCCCGCCCCACAGCCCACATATTCCAACCCCCCCCAATAGCCTAAATTATGCAGGCATTGGTAATTTCTAGCGTAATTAGACACTTCGTAGGGCACAAACCCCCCTGCGATCAAACAGGCTTGCATGTGTGTGTCTAGGCGGGGCAGTATCTCTAGGGGGGTGTGAGCTAATCTGCTTTGATCCTCTAAAGTGAGACTATAGGCAGAGAGATGATCGATGGGTAAGTTAGAAGCCTGGGCTGCCTCTTGTTCCAAACTCTTAGGGGTATCTAGGGGGGTGTTGTAAATGAGATCAATGCTCAAATGTGCGATGCCACTTTTAGAGGCGTATTCTAAAGCCTTGTAAACATTGTCAGGGTTATGATCGCGTTGCAAAAAGCGTAACTTGGGTTCTAAGAAACTTTGCACCCCTATGGACAGGCGCGTCATGCCAAAATTCTTAAGCGCAACACACCACTGCAAAGAGAGTAAATCCGGATTGGCTTCTAGGGTGATCTCCACATCGGGGCTTAAGCGCGCGTGGCTGGTGATGGCATTAAAGATCTGTTCGTAGTGTTGGATGCCCAGCGTATTGGGCGTGCCTCCCCCGATGAAAATAGATTGCAAATATGCCCCTTTTAGGGACGCGCTTATATCCTGACAGAGTGCCTTGACATAGCCATCTTTGAGTCCATCTAGCCCGCTAAAGGAGTTAAAGGCGCAATACCCGCATTTGCTTTGGCAAAAAGGGATGTGGATGTAAAGACTTTCGGGGGGAGGGCTGGTTTTAAGCATGGCTTAATCCTTGAAATAATACCATTATGGCATATTTTGGTAAGGAGTTGGCTATGAAGAAAGTGGTGCTTTTGGGTGCGCTTGCAGGTTTGAGTTTGCTTTGGGGTGCTGATGCGGCGGTGTTGGTGAAGAAATGTGCGGGTTGCCATGGGGCGTCTATGGATAAAAAGGCTTTTGGGAAAGGGCATGTGGTGAACACTTTGGATAGTGCCACCATCAAAGAGGATTTGATGGGATATAAGGCCGGCTCGCTCAATCGCTATGGTTCGGGGGCGATCATGCATAGCCAAGCCAAAAATCTCAGCGATGCGGATATTGACGCGTTGGCAAAATACATCCCCACCCTTAAAAAGTAAATGGGCTGGAGGGGGTTTTATCTGCACTTTAGCCCTGTGTGTTATAATCTCTTAGCTTGGTGTTTTAATGGCACTGATAAAGGATTACACATGGAGACGCAAAAGAGTTATCGTCCTAATGTAGCTGCTGTGGTGCTCTCCTCTTGTTACCCTAGGGATTGCGAGTTTTTTGTCGCCCAACGCATTGATATTCAGGGGGCGTGGCAATTCCCTCAAGGCGGGATCGATCAGGGCGAAACTCCACTCAAAGCCTTGTATCGCGAATTACTAGAGGAGATCGGCACAAACGCTGTAGAGGTGATCGCAGAATACCCCAAGTGGATCACTTATGACTTCCCTCCCACGATGACTAAGAAACTCTACCCCTTTGATGGGCAAAAACAACGCTATTTTTTGGTGCGCCTGAAAAGTAACACCTCCATTAATATCCAAACTCCCTCCCCCGAATTTGATCGTTACGAATTTGTCAAACCCAAAGAGCTCTTTTCTAGAGTGGTGCACTTCAAACGCCAAGTGTATCGCCAAGTCATTGGCTACTTTAGACAACAAGGGTATTTGTAAGTGCTGGTGGTGCAAAAATTTGGGGGCAGTAGCGTGGGGAGTTGCGCGCGTATCCAAGCAGTAGCCCAGAGGGTAGCCCAAAGCAAGGCGCGTTTTGAAGATGTAGTGGTGGTGGTTTCAGCTATGGGGGACACCACAGACGATCTACTAGAACTCGCGCATGCCTTTGGTAACAAACTCAACCGCAGAGAATTGGATCGCCTGCTCAGTAGTGGCGAACAGATTTCTAGCGCGCTTTTGGCGATCGCCTTGGAGTCCTTGGGGCAAAAGGCGTATTCTTTGAGTGGCAAAGACGCGGGGATTTTTACCGACATGCACTTCACACGCGCGCAGATTTTAGAGATAGACACCGCGCGTATCCAAGATTTATTGGCGCAAAATTTTATTGTGGTAGTGGCGGGCTTTCAGGGGGTTAGCAAGAGTGGGGAGATCACCACCTTGGGGCGAGGGGGGAGCGATTTGAGCGCGGTCGCGCTGGCTGGAGCGTTGCGCGCCCACTTGTGTGAGATTTACACCGATGTAGATGGCATTTACACCACCGATCCGCGCCTTGTGCCCAAGGCTAGCAAGATCGCCCAAATTAGTTACGATGAAATGCTGGAGTTGGCTTCTATGGGGGCTAAGGTGTTATTTAACCGATCTGTGGAGCTGGCTAAAAAATACAATATCCCCTTGATCACCCGTAATTCTTTTAACGATAACCCGGGCACTCTCATCACCTCAGAGGAGCAAATTGTGGAAAAACCCATTGTGAGCGGTATCGCCTTGGACAAGGATCAAGCGCGGGTGAATATCATTGATGCGTGCGATTACCCCGGGATTGCTGGGGAAATTTTTGGGCTATTAGCCGAAGCCAATCTCAATATTGATATGATTGTGCAAACCATTGGGAAAAATGGCAAGACCAATATCAATTTCACTCTGCCCGAAGAAGATGTCGAGATTTGCCAACGGGTGTTAAAAAATGTGCGCGATATTGGTTCTGTGGAATGCGATCGCCAAGTGGCTAAGGTGTCTGTAGTGGGGGTGGGTATGCGCTCACACTCTGGGATCGCCAGCGCGGCTTTCAAAGCGTTAGCTAGGGAGAATATCAATATTTTGATGATTAGCACCAGCGAGATCAAAATCTCTGTGGTGGTGGAGGTTTCCTTAGCCGAGCTTGCCTTAAAAACCCTGCACAAAGCTTTCAAACTAGAATTGTAATGGAATTAGCCCGCCGTGCTTGCCAAATCCTGCAAGAACAGCATGCCAAGTTGGGGCGTGCATGGTTCCAATCCTATGATTGGGGAGAATTTGCCAAGGGTGTCCGCCATATTTTAGAAGGCGGGAGTGTGTTGCTGTGCGTGGATCAAGAGCGCGCTTGGTTTAAACACTATGTGTTAGCGCATCTGAACGCCAAGAAATTGCGCCCTCTTGTGCCCATTGTAGATGGTTTATTGGGGTATGCCCCCTTGTTGCCAGATTCGCGTGAATGGCCTGTGATTGGCGATCTCTTGGATTTGACTTACCGCAATTACATGTTTTGGTATGTGGGTAAAGAAGGGGATTTAAGCGAATGGATTTCTAATAAGGCGCATTTTTTGTGGCTATTAGACGCTAAGAAGGGGCTATTAAGCGCACAAGACCCCTTACTAGACCTCAAATTGCTCCAACTCTATCGGGTGTTTGAGAGTGTGCTATTTGAGAGTATGTTAGGGCAGTTGGGTTCACAATGAGTAACACCCTTATTCTTGCCAATGCTCCCAAACAAGAAGCCCTAGACTACAAAATGCAATTAGAGGCGCAAGCCCAAAGCCCACTATTGGTGCAAATGTGCCTAGAAGAAGAACTCAAAATAGAGCACGCCCAAGAGATCAAGCGCACCTGTGTGCTAAGTTACCCCGGGCAAAAAATCTATATCGTTGCCGCGCACCATTTCAATGTCTTTGCCCAAAACGCCTTGTTAAAAATCTTAGAGGAGCCCCCCGCTCACACCCGCTTTGTGCTCATCGCCAAGCACAAACACGCGCTTTTACCCACTATCCTCTCACGCCTAAGCTGTGAGGATCGGCGCGCCAAAGCCAGCCATGCGCGCTTTGGCTTAGACCTTTGCGCCTGCACTTTGGGTGATATTTACACATATTTACAGGATTTGGATAGAAAAAATCTAAGTCCCGAGGAGAGCAAACTCCATATCGAAGCCTTTTTATTCGCCTTGCACGAAAGCGCGATCCCCCTAGATTTGGACTTATTGCACAGTGTGGATCAAGCCATGCATGCTAATTATCTCTATTATCGCCCTAGCTACAATCTCTTACCTCTACTCTTAAAGGTGTTAGAATTAAGAGATAGCCGACAATTTTAGGATCAACCCCTTTAAAAGGACTTTGATGTTTAGCAAACCCTATGTGTTATTTTTGCAAGATTTAGCCTCTACTTTGCGCCAAACTCCCCTAGACACCTCCGCACTCTTGGCTCTGCCCACCCCTTGCCCTGAAGCCAAGCAGGTTCTAGAAGCCCTAGCTCAAATATTTAATAAGCAAAGCGCGCAATTAGAACAAGAACAAGAGAGTAAAAGGCGCATACAAGAACAAGACAAAGATTTAGAAACCCTCAAGCAACGCCTCTACATCGCTGAGAACATGTGCGAAGCGAGCGGAGATGGGCTGTGGTATATGCACTACCCTAGCGATGGGCAAATGAAACCAGAAACGCCCTTTTATTGGTCAGATAAGCTCCGCAATCTCTTGGGCTTTTCTACTGAAGAGGAGTTTCCCAATGTGCTTAACTCTTGGATGGCAAGGGTGCACCCTGAAGATTTAACGCGTGTCCTATCTCTCTTTGAGAGTGCGCTCAAAGACAAGAGCGGGAAGACCAATTATAGTGCTATCTATCGGATCAAGACCAAACAGGAGGTTTACAAGCATTACCGGGCTACTGGATTAGCCAAGCGCAACGCCCAGGGCGATCCCATCTTCATCGCTGGAGCCTTGCAAGACATTGAGGAGCAAATACATAGTCAGGAGGAATTAGACAATATCGTAGAACGATTCACTCTATCTCTCTCTCTCATCTCCGATCGCATCTTTGATCTATGCTTGCAAGAAGATAACTTACTCTCTGCAAATAACACCTGTTGGTTTTCCCCACGCCTAAGCGCAAGGGTGGTGGGTAAGCAACACCCCCCTTCCTTGCAGTCTTTACTCTCCTGCTTTTCTACAGAGAGTCAACCCCTCTTTTTAAACACCCTAGAACAGATCGCCAAAAGTCTAGCCTCACATAAAACCCCCGATCCCATCAAACTAGAGCTCACCCTCAAGCACCATGACAACCAACAATTCTACACCTACGAATTTCAAGCCACAGGGATTAGCAAGCAAGTGGAGGGGGTGAATACAAGGCGCATTGTGGGCGTGCTCTCCAATATCGAGGCGCAAAAAAAGCAGGCAGAGTTTTACGCCAAAGAGGAGGAATTTAACCACAGAACTCAGGAGAGTTTGGATAATATCGCCCAAATCATCTCTAAGATCGATGGCATCGCCAAGCAAACTAATTTGTTGGCTTTAAACGCCGCCATTGAGGCGCGCGCGCAGGCGAGCATGGACGAGGCTTTGCGGTGGTGGCTGATGAGGTGGGGAAGTTAGCCAACAAAACCAGCGAAGCCACCAGCGAGATTGGTGCTCTACTCAAACCCGCGCATCTATAAGGGGTTCAAAAAGGCTAAAAAAACCTTAGGAGATGTCTTCAAACAGACTATAAGAAGCCTTTAGTTGTTGCAAGCGCAAGCGCATGATATTGGCGATGTGGGGTTCTAAACCTTCAGCCCTTAGGCGCGCGCATGCTAAAGGGTTGTTTTTGATAGGCTCTTTGTTTTGGCACAGATAAAAGCAAAGCCGGGCATCTGTTTGTGCGTTGAGTTCTAGCACCGCTTGTGCGCTACTGCCTGAGCCAGCAAAAAAATCCAACACGATAGAGTTTTTGGGCGTGCAACAAGAGATGAGATATTTGATGAGCGCAACGGGTTTAGGGGTTTTAAACACCCCGCGCAAACCTAGTTTTTCCAAGTCTTTTGTGCCCTGTCGACTGTAGAAATCCAGCACGCTTAAGACTTTGTCTTTAGATTCCTTAAGATAGTGTTTTTCATAGGGGCGTTTGTTTTTAAACACAAGCTTACCTGCGTCATGCAAGGCTTTGAATTTAGCATCACTGCACCATCCCCTATTTTTTAAAGGCGCTAAGAAAAGCCCAATTTCTGTCAAACGCACTTCTCTAGGCGCGCTAGGCGTGGATAAGTCTTTAGCGAAGTAGATTTCACCTGAACTATCCACTAGGTTATAATTCTTTAAAAAACGCAGGGCACTTTGCTGGCTTAGAGTGGCGATGTTTTGTTTGAGAATTTCTTGGGCTCTGTGTTGTCCGTGTTGCTTGAAAGCGCTTTTAACACAGCGCATGAGCGCTTGCAAGGGGGCTTGATACATGGGCATCTGCACCCTTAAACTCTCAAAACGCGGGGCTTTACTCTTGTCTTTGGCGTAGCTTAAAACATACTCGTGGATTGTGTTGATGTGTTTAGCGTTGCTTCGAGTAGCTTGCTTGGTGATGAAGACCCCTAAAAAATTTTGCGCGCCATAAACGCCATCTAGAATGAGTTTAAGAGTCGCCATTTTGTGATCATCAATGGAAACGAACAAACAGCCCTGATTTTTAAGCACGCCCCTAGCTGCCAGTAAGTGCTCTTCGATCCACCTCTCATAATTTATACGGCGATCGTGGTATTCAAATGCGCCCTTGGTGTTGTAGGGGGGATCGATGTAAATAGTTTGCACGCTTTCATTTTCTAGTCGCGCCAAACAATCTAGCGCATCCATCATAAAAACCTTATGCCCCATCAAATGAGTCTCTAAATCGAGCGCCATACTTGAGTTCGAGTAAATTCTGGCATCTTTGCTGATCTGCAATGGGTTTAATACGGAATGCATAATCCTTAAGAAGTTTTAGAACGCTAATGGTTTGTGTGGATCGCCTCTGGGCTTGTTTGCACTCCACAATTTTGCGCTCTAAGTATTCCCCTATGCCTTTGTGTCGTCCATAGACAATAAACAGGAGTTCAGCCATCGATTCCCACACTCCCACAGCCAAAGTCGTTCGATGGTCTTTAAATACCCATGCCTTTTGCAAAGTTGTGTCGTTGAAGGTGGCACTCCAACTTTGGCTAGAAAAAGAAACCTGTTTAATCTCTAAAAACTCCGCACCTTGAGCTTTTTTAGCGTCCAGTCCATGTTTATCTGTATTGATACAATCATAACCCAAATACAGCGCGATCATGCTATCTCTTAGCTCATTTAAAAAAGAGTCATTGTCGAGCTTATTGTATTGCCGTTGTATATCCGCGATCTTGCTAAGGGCTTTATAACCCTGTAGCACAAAGCTACGATCTATAGGAACAAAGCAACCCTTATCAAACAAGGAAGAATCACTACCAACTGTGCTCACAAAAACCCCACATCGTGTTCTTGTAGAATGTAGTGAGAAATGTTAAATGCAACCTTAAATCCTAGATGCGCACGGAGGGCGACACTCCTCAATCCAAGTGGCGATCTCTGTTTGGAGTTTTTGCTTGCGTGTTTCTAAATCCATGCGGGTTTATCCTTGTTGCAAGTCTCCACAATAAGGTATCCACCATGAACGCTTCTGATTGGGCAAGAGTCCGGGGGCAAAGAAGTGCCAGAGCAGATCGCTGGCGTTATTTAGGTTATAGAAATCCTTGTTTGAGCCCCCTAGTTGGCTTTGGAGGGGGCTACACACATCTGCATAAAAATCTGTGCTCGGAGTGCTGGCACAATACTAAGAGCAAACCCCCCTGGGAGGCTTACCAAGGGAGGCACAACAGTTTAGCTTTTGTCCTTAGCCAAAGTGCGGATGTATTGATCGGCCAAATACAAGCCATGCCCGCTCTCGCCCATCAATTTGATCTTGTCTAAGATGTTTTTGAAAAGCACCTCTTCTTCGTGCTGTTCGGCCACATACCATTGCAGAAAATTGAAAGTGGCGTAATCTTTGTGCGCCAACATGTGATCCACCAAGGTGTTAATGGAATGGGTGATGTGCTGTTCGTGTTTGTAGGCCTTTTCAAAGACTTCTACCAAATTTTTAAACGCATGTTCGGGGGCCTTGACTTCTTTGAGCTGCACGCCCACCTCATTTTCGTTCAAATAGGTGATGATCTTGGTGGCATGGGCGTATTCATCGCTGGCATGTTCAAACAAGAACAACCCCGCCCCATCAAAGCTATGGGTATAGCACCATGAGCTCATGCTCATGTACAGATTGGCAGAGAAAAACTCATCCATCACTTGGCTGTTAAGCAACTTGACTGATTCTGAAGGCAACATGGAAACTCCTTTATAAGTTTGTATCATTATTATAGTATAAATGAGAAATAAAGTCAAGGCTTTAGGGGTAAAACTGTGGCAAAAACACGCACCTGTTGATCCAGCGCGCTAATATCCTCTAAATTAGCCACATCATTTACCTCTTTTTCAAAGCACGCTAGGCTTTGCTCTACCACTTGGACGATCCCTCCAAAATGGATTTTGCCCTCTATAAAGGCTTGGGTAGCCACCTCTGCGCTGGCATTGAGCACCACGCCTAATTTAGGATTCTCTAATAGGGTGTCTTTTAAAGCCCATAGGGGATATTTGCGCGTGTCTATGGGCTCAAATTGCAAGGGGGGCAAAGCGCACAAATCTAGGGGGGCGATATGGGCTTGTTGGCAGGCTTGCTTGGGAGCTAGAGCGTGGGCGATGGCAAGTTTCATGTCTGGAGTGGAGAGCTGGGCGTGCAGACTTTGATCTTTAAAGCGCACAAGGGCATGCACGCTAGAGGTGCGCTCAATATAGGCATCAATCGCCTTTGTGTCAAAGAGCCAACGCGCCTCCAACACCTCAAAAAGCTTATTGAGCATGTTAGCCGCATTGATAGTGATATGCGCGCCCATGTCCCAGTTGGGATGTTTTAGGACTTTTTCTAGGCTTTGGTGGGGGATTTGCTCAGGGCTTAAATCGCGCAACGCCCCCCCGCTCGCGCTCAAATAGAGTTGCGCGACCTCTTGAATATCCCTACCTTGTAGCAAATTCCATAGCCCGAAATGTTCGCTATCAATGGGGATCATCTGCGCGGTGTCTAAGAGCCAACCTGCTACGACTAAAGATTCCTTATTGGCTAATGCAAGGGTTTTATTCTGTTTAAGAGTGCTCAAAGTGGGCTTTAGTCCAGCAAAGCCGCTTAGAGCGTTGAGCACTACTAAAGAGTGGCAAGCCTGCAACATCTCCTCTAGCCCTTGCGTGCCAGCAAAAAGGGCGACTTGAGGGGGCAAATCGCGCAAAAACGCCTTGCTAGGCTGGGGTAAAAAGACTTTTTGGGGCTTATGGGTGTGGATTTGTTGCAATAATAAGGCTTCATTGCGCCCACCACTCAAAGCCTCTAGCTCAACTTCTAAGTTTTGTGCCACCTCTAGGGCTTGAGTCCCAATTGAGCCCGTGCTCCCTAAAATCACCACGCTTTTAGACATGGGAGAAGAAGAGTAAAAAATGCAAGGCTATCCCTCCAAAGAGCATCGCATCTAAGCGATCTAAAATCCCCCCATGCCCGGGCAAGCACGCCCCGCTGTCTTTAACCTCAGCTTTGCGCTTGAGATAACTCTCAAAGAGATCGCCTAAAATCGCGCTCAAGGCTACCACAACACTCACCCCCAACGCCCATACAAAACCCCCATGCCACATACCTGCTAACCCCCCAAGCACGCTAGATAAACCTAGACCAACAAAAGAGCCCTCTAGGGTTTTTTTGGGCGAAGTGGGGCTTAGAGGGATTTTACCTAACAATCTGCCTCCAAAGTAAGCCCCCACATCAGCCACCACCACGACCACCACCAGCCACACCACCCCGCGCACCCCAAAATCCTTAAACAAGGCTAAGAGCACCACAAAGGGCAAGGTGGGGTAAATGAGGGGTAGCACCTGCGCTATAGGCTTTGCCCTAAAGGCTAAGACACCTGCAAAAAACATCCCCACACATAACGCGCTCTCAATAGGACGCGGGCTAATATAAGCAAACCCCCACACCCCCACAGCCAGCCCATAATGCCAAAAAGCAAAACTAAGAGAGTGAATCTTTTCATAAAGACGCAAGGATTCATAAAACCCTAGCAAATACACCACACCTAGCACCGCCCAAAAAACCCACATATCCTGGCTCAATAGCACCACCACCACAAGCGCGATCAAGAGCACTCCGGTGATATAGCGCGTTTTCTCCCCCTTCAATCTAGAAAAATCCATCCTCTAACTCCCAACAAAGATTTGCCCTACAAAGGCGTAAGCGATCGCACTAATGAGCACAATCCCTAAGAGATTGAGCCATAGCCCGGCTTTGATCATCTCTTGGATACGCACATAGCCCGAGCCATAGGCGATTGCATTAGGTGGGGTAGCTACAGGCAACATAAAAGCGCAAGTGGCGGCTAAGGCTACAGGAATGGTAAAAAAGAGGGCTTGAGAGTGTTCATAGCCCAACCCTAGGGCAACTCCCCCAATCACGGGCAAAAAAGCCGCAGCCGTGGCGGTGTTGGAGGTGATTTCGGTTAAAAAGATGACTAAAGTTGTTACTAAGACAATCAAGAGCAATAGCGGGAGATGGGATAAATGCGCCACTTGATGCCCAATCCATAGAGATAGCCCACTTTTGCTAAATTGCGCGCTTAAGGCTAGCCCCCCTCCAAAGAGCAAGAGCACATCCCAGGGGAGTTTTTTCATCGTCTCCCAGTCAATCAGGCGGGTTTGTTGGGTAGGAATGATAAAAAGCAAAGTCGCCACACCCATCGCGATAATGGAGTCCAAATTGGCGATCTTAATCCCCATAGAGTGTAAAATGCTACCCAAAAAAATCCAACTCAAGCACGCCAGCACGAATAAAGAAGCAACCCAGATCTCTGCTCCACGCATCGGTCCTAGCTTTTGCAACTCCTCAGCGATCACCTCCTTACCCCCCGGGATTTCTTTGATCTTGATAGGGAAAATGACAAAGGTCAGCAAAAACCACGCCCCAAAGAGCATAAGTAAGGCGATGGGCACACCTAAGATCATCCAGCGTCCAAAACCAATTTTTAGATGAAAGGCTTCTTGCATATAGCCAGCTAGTAGGGCGTTGGGGGGCGTGCCAATCAAGGTGGCTAGCGAGCCAATAGAGGCGCTATAAGCGATGCCCAACATCAAACAAATACTAAAATTGGTGCGATAAGTGGGGGTGGGGGATACCTCTTTAGTTTTGTGCATGATGGTGTGCAACGCCCCGCCATGGGTGGACTTGTAAGAGAGAGGGTCATCTAGGGATTGGGCTTTGTTAGGGTGTTCTTGCTCTTTGAGTAGTTTAGCCACAAGACTTAGCACACTCAAGCCCACGGGCATCATCATCACAGCAGTCGCTGTATTAGAAACCCACATAGATAAAAAGGCGGTCGCTAACATAAAACCGGCGACTAAGGCTCTAGGGCTTGTCCCCACAAGTAAAATAATTCTAAGCGCGATACGGCTATGTAAATTCCAGCGTTGCATTGCCATCGCCAGCACGAAACCCCCCATGAATAAAAAGATGATCGGACTCCCATAAGAAGCCCCCACTTCTTTAAAGCTTGCCACACCCAGCGCGCTAAAGAGCACTAAGGGTAAAAGGGCTGTTGCCACCAACTCGATGGCTTCACTCATCCACCAAGCCCCCATTAAGATCGCCACCCCCGCCACAATGGGCAAAGAATCTAATTTGAGCCCGGGTTTAGTGAGGACATGTTTAATAACATCTAAATGCGCGCTAAGGGCGTAATACACTCCCAAAGCCAGCACCAACCCCCCCCAAAAACCCACCCACGGCACACTGAATTTAAAACCCTTCATTGAGCATCCTTTTGCAAAACTTGAGTTTAAGCTAGAAGGCTTAACATTTTGTTTAAATCTTAAGAATGGGGCGGCGCGCGTAGGCGTAGCGCAACACATCTATACTCACAAACTCCCCCTCCCAAAAGACATAGAAGTAAGCCCAACCATTGTGGTTTTTCTTGCCTAAGTGTTTAGCTGCCATTTGGTGGATACTCAAATGCTCTTGATCGTCATGCAAACGATCCTCTAGTAAATAACAGATGTAATTTTGTTGTTTGTCGTAAAATTTTTGTTTTTCTTGCAAAAAACCCGCTAAGATGAGCTCTTTTAAGCTCACTTTAGGGGGCTTGATCTCTAGGCTAGCCTCTATGAGGGGGTTAGTAATAGGGGTGATCTTGGCGATGCGCTTGGTGGCTTCTTGCACAAAAAGAGGGTCTTGCTCGATGCCTAAGAAGTGGCGTTTGCATTGTTTGGCTATTACTCCTGTGGTGCCCGTGCCAAAAAAGGGGTCTAAGATCAAATCCCCGGGCTTACTGCTAGAGAGAATGATCTTTTCTAAGAGGGCTTGGGGTTTTTGGGTGGGGTGGAGCTTTTTACCATCCGCGCCCTTTAGGCGTTCTGCCCCCATGCAAATGCCTATATGCCAGACACTGCGCTCTTGTTTGTTGTCATTGAGGGCTTTCATGGTTTTGTAATTAAAGGTGTAGCGGGCGTGTTTGTCCTTAGCGCACCATAGTAAACTTTCATGGGCGTTACAAAAGCGACTCCCCTTGAAATTGGGCACAGGATTGGGTTTAGCCCAGATAATATCATTGAGAATCCAAAAACCCAAGTTTTGCATCAAATAGCCCAAGCGGTAGATATTTTGAAACGAGCCCATCACCCAAATACTCCCATGCGCCTTTAAAACCCGCCTACACTCGGTGAGCCACGCCACACAAAAAGAATCGTAAGCCTGCAAGCTTTCAAAGCGATCCCACTCTGCACGCACCCCTGCAAAGACCTCCCCATTATTGCGCAACAACTCCCCCTGAGTTTGCATAAAATAGGGCGGATCGGCAATAATGAGATCCACACTCTCAGGAGGTAGAGTGGGCAAAACTCTTAAGCAATCTCCCTGTAAAATGCGATCCGTGGCTAACACTCCCTGCCCTTACTTGGAGTCAAACTCTAGCAGGGCGTTTAAATAGTAATGATATTGCTTTTGCCTTGCTTGTATCTCAGCGGGCAAGCCTTGCTGTAGGTCTGTGGTGAGGGTGTGGAAGCGGTCTAAGATGTCTACAATTTTTTCTTGCACTATCAGAGGGGGGAGGGGGATTAACGCCTGTTTTATCAGATTAGTATTTAGGTTGGCTTGCGATCCTGATTGTGCGAGTTTGCGCCACTGGTATTTGATTTTATGTAGCCAATAAAATAAAAAGTTTATATCAACTTTTGGGCTGAGATCGTAAAAGCAGACAAAGCCGTCATGAATGCAACAATCTACATCTGTAATAGCGACTTCCCCAAGAGTGGCGCACATGCTCATGATTAGATGCCCTTTTGGCACAAAACGGCTTTTTTTAATCCCCTCTTGGCTCAATTTTTGGGTTGTTGTCGTAAGATACTTGCCTTCAAGGTCGGCAATTCTAACCCAATGTATTGATGAATTTTGGTCAAACCATTTTGGGTTGCCAATAGGTCTTGGTGAAGCTCCGCGCTGGATTGTTGCCACCTCCCCCAACTCCACCCACTCTATTCTAAAACTTGTTTTTAACAAGGCATGTTGAATCTCTTTTGTGGCGCGCATAGGGCTAGGGTGGCCCTGGCTGGAGGGCGCACTAGCTAATAGAGGCTCTCCAAAGTCTAAAAGCGCATTGAGGTAGTAAGCATATTGTTTTTTTCTTGCTGTAAGCTCTGCGCTAAGCTCTGCGCTAAGCTCTGCGCTAAGCTCTGCGCTAAGCTCTGCGCTAAGCTCTGCGCTAAGCTCTGTGAAGGCGTCAAGAATGGTTACTATTTTCTCTTGTATGATTAAGGGGGGGAGGGGGATTTTGAGGGTTTTAATATCCTTTGGGTAAACATGGGGCTGAGCAGCCCCAAGTGCTAAGTTGTAAATGCGTTTTTGCATACTTTTCAGGGCATAGTAGATGAATTTAGCGGGTATACAAGAGCTATTAATAGTCGTGCAATCTGAGGCAAAAATTTCTTCGTTCCAAAAATTAACAAAGCCCGCATAAGCCCCTGATGCGCTAATTGTGATGGTGTTTTTGGGGCGATTAGATTTGTTATGTAAATAAGCATAACTTAGCCCGCCCCCCACTACTTTAATATGCCCTTGTCGTGTATTTTGCTTGCTGATAGTTGTCCCCTTGCTAATCTCCACATCCGCAACCTCCCCCAACTCCACAAACTCCACCCCATTAGGGGCATGTTCTTGTAATAATTTTTTTAGGGGGTGTCTGCCCACACCGGGCAAGCCTGTGGCTTGTTCCTCATGCTCTTGCAATGATTGATTTAGGGGATACATGTCTTAAAGCCTCACATCTTTTAAAAAAGCATGTAAATGCTGGTATTCTTTGGGGTTTAGATAGCGGGTTTTGCCTACCGGGAGGGCATTAAGATGGGTAAAGCCATAAGAGACGCGTTGTAAATCTAACACCGCGCGATCAAAATGGGCGAAAAAGCGGCGCAATTCTCTATTCTTGCCCTCTGTGAGAGTGATTTTGAGCTTAGAAAAATGCGGGTGGTTTTTGAGGATGTGGCAATGGGCAAAGGGGGGGAGTTGCAGGCTCTGTTTAGGATTTTTGGGATGTGCGCCCTTAGAGGAGCAAATCCCTGTTTGCATGCCCTCTACAATCTCAGGGGTAATAGGTCCCTCAATTTTGAGCAAATACACCCGCTCTAGCGCGCTGTGCATTAACGCGCTAGCTACCCCACTATGATCACTCAATAATAAAAGCCCACTAGAGGCAAAATCCAAACGCCCCACAGGGATAAAATGGGCGAATTTACGCTCCAAGCTCTCAAAGATAGTGCGACGGGCGCGATTATCCTTGCGCGCCACTAGCTCCCCCTTAGGCTTGTGGTAGAGGATCACACTATAGCGCGGGGCTTTGGGGATTTTAAGCAATCTGCCCTCTACAAAGATTTTATCCTCTGGTTTTAGAGGCGTGGTGAAATTGGCGATTTGGTGGTTGATCTTGACCTTGCCCTCTGCAATCAAGGTATCGGCTTGACGGCGCGAGCAATGCGCATAACGCGCGATAAACTGATTTAAGCGCATCAATCCACCCACTGATAATTTTTAAAGCTCTCTTTAATCTGCGCGCTCACTCTTAAAGGGGTGCTAATGGTGATCTTTTTATCCTTTTGCTTAAAGATCACGCATAGCGCACGCTCGCCCTTGTGCGTGTGGGCGACCTCTTTTAAGTGGGCAAATAACTCCACAGGCACGCTAGTATCTACAACTAAACACAAGGGTTGCCCCTGCAAGCAAGAAGTGCCCTTATTGAAGTCGGCTTGCAAGTCTAAGGGCTCGATGTCGCTAGGTTGTGCCTCTGCTTTGTAACGCACTTTAGCGATCTTTTCTGTGGCGATCTGCTCCAAGGTTTTGATCTCAAAGAGGCGCAAACGCGCGACCTCCTCTTGTTCCTCCACCTTGCATTTGAACGCTAGGGGTAAATTGCTATCTAATTGTTCCAAGGTGTTGAGTTGTCGCTCAAAAAGCATCAGCTCAAAACGCCCGGATGAATCTACAATCACTGCCTCGCCATAGGGCTTTTTACTCTTTTTGCCTAATTTGCGCTTGAGCTCTAAAATCTTGCCCACTAAGACCACATTACTCCCCAACTCCACCCGTTTAATATCCGTGCTTTTGAGGATATTTTTTAAAGGCTTGATTTGATCCTTAAATTCATTTAAGGGGTGTCCTGAAAAATAAATCCCCATGCATTCGTATTCAAAATCTAATAGAGTGTTAGTATCATACTCCTCATAGGGAGTTAGCTCCAAATGGGCGCGCTCCACCTGCGCGTCTGCAAACAACCCCGCGCGCATTTGGGCGTTTGTCTTGTCCTTTCTGCGCCCCTCCTCACAGATCGCATCCAAATTTTCTAGCATGGTGCGCCGATTGTAGCCCAAATTGTCCAAACTCCCCGACTTGATCAAGGGCTCTAAAATGCGCTTGCTAAACTTAGAAAAGTCGATCCTGCTAATAAAATCCCATAAATCCTTAAACGCGCCCTGTTGTTCGCGGATTTCTACCAGAGTGCCCAAAGGTCCTTCACCCGCCCCCTTGATCGCCTCCAAACCAAAGACAATATATTTTTCTCCCCCCTCCTCTTGCACCCTAAAGCGTACATCGGACACATTCACATGGGGACGTTGCACTTTAATGCCCATAGAGCTCGCCTCCTCTACATAGTGGGCAACTTCCTCAATGTGGCGGCATTCACTGCTGATCATCGCTGCCATAAACTCGTGTTTGTAGTGGGTTTTCAGATAGGCGGTTTGGAAGGTGAGCATGGCGTAAGCAGTCGAGTGGGTTTTTGGAAAGCCATAACCGGCAAATTTGACGATCAGATCGAAAAGATCACCCGCCCTGTCCGCCTCGTAACCCTTTTTGCGCGCCCCCTCGATGAATTTGGCGCGGTTATCTGCCATAATTTGTGCGTCCTTTTTACCCATCGCACGGCGGATCAAATCCGCCTCGCCCAAAGAAAAGCCCCCGATGGTCTGCACAATCTGCATCACTTGCTCTTGATAGACAATGGTCCCATAAGTGGGGCGCAAAATGGGTTCTAGTGCCTCAAAAGCATAAGTGATGGGCTCTAATCCGTGTTTGCGATTGACAAAATCATCCACCATCCCCGACTCCATAGGTCCGGGTCGCCCTAAAGCGATGGTGGCGATGATGTCCTCAAAACAAGAGGGGCGTAGGCGTTTATTGAGGGTTTGGAACATGCCCGATTCAATTTGGAAGATCCCAATGGTGTTGCCCTCTTGCATAGTCTTGTAAACCTCTGGGTCGTCCATGTCCATGCTTAAAAAGTCGATTTTTTTATGGGCGTATTTTTCAATGAGTTTGAGCGCGTCATCAATCACGCTCAAAGTTTTGAGCCCCAAAAAGTCAAACTTGATCAAATCCACCGCTTCTAAATACTTCATAGAGTATTGGGTAACAATTCCCCCCGTGCGCTCACTGGTGTAAAGTGGGGTCTTGTGCCAGAGTTCGCGCTCGCTATCCACCACCAGCGCAGCCGCATGCTTGCCCGCAGAGCGGTTCAGATTCTCTAGGCTTAGGGCAAACTCCCAAACCTGCTTGGCGGTTTCGTTGGTATTGATGAGCATCGCGATCTTGGGTTCTAATTCAAAGGCTTCTTTAAGGGTGATTCCTAGACGATTAGGAATGAGTTTAGCCATCTCATCAGCCTCTTTATAGGGCATATCCAGCACGCGCGCCACATCGCGAATCACCCCCTTAGCTAACATTTTGTTAAAGGTGATCACTTGGGCGACATTGTATTTTCCATATTTGGAGACCATGTAGTCTAACATCTCGCCCCGCCGTCTTTGACAAAAGTCGGTATCAATATCGGGCATACTCACGCGCTCGGGGTTCAAAAAGCGCTCAAAGAGTAGGTCGTATTTGAGTGGGTCAATGTCTGTTATTTGCAAACAAAAGGCGACCAAGCTTCCCGCAGCTGAGCCACGCCCCGGACCCACAGGGATACCATTTTCTCGCGCATGGCGGATAAAATCCCACACAATGAGCATGTAGCCGGCAAATTTCATGTCTACTATGGTCTTGATCTCGTATTCTAAGCGTTCTTTATAAATGGCATGCTGGCTAGGTTCGATGATCTCTAGGCGTTTTTTTAAGCCCTCTCTGGCTTTATGGGCAAAGTAAAGCGCGTCTTGCTCAAGGTCTAGCCCCTCTTTAGTGGCGTATTCCTTAGTGAATTTAAAGCGCGGAGGGGTGGGGGGATTGGAGTCATCTTTAAGATCGAGTTCTAGCTGGCATTTGCGTGCGATCTCTTGGGTGTGCTCTAGGGCTTCGGGGATGTCTGCAAAAATTTCAGCCATCTGCGCGGGGGATTTGATGTAAAACTCATGCACGGAGTGCTTTAAGCGATCTTTATCTCCTAGGGTTTTGTTCATCGCCACACACATGGCGATTTCTTGGGCGCGTGCGTCTGTTTGCTTGGTGTAGTGGGTATCATTGGTGGCGATGAGTTTAATCCCGGTTTCTAAGGAGAGTTTGATGAGTTGCTCGTCAATGTAGAGTTGATCGGCAATGCCATGGCGCATGATTTCCATGTAAAAATCATCCCCAAAAATGTCTTGATACTCGCAGGCGATACGCTTAGCCTCCTCATAGCCCTTTGCGCCATATTGCTTATTTCTAGGGTTGTTGAGGTTGAGATGCCAATTAATTTCTCCTTGCAAACACGCGCTCGAGCAAATCAAGCCCTTAGCGCGCTCTTTGAGCAGTTTTTTATTAATGCGTGGGTAGTAGTAAAAGCCCTTGAGAAAAGCCTGTGAGCTTAGATACATCAGATTGGCATAGCCTTCTTGATCTTTAGCATAGAGGCAGAGGTGAAAGCGTTGGCGCGACTGTTTGTCGTCTAATTTTTCGGCATTGTGTAAATAGGTTTCAATCCCAATAATGGGCTTGATCCCCTCTTTTTTCATGCAGGTGTAAAAATCGATCGCCCCAAACATATTGCCATGGTCGCTCATGCTTACACTGGTCATCCCCAACTCTTTAATGCGCTGGGCTAAGACTTTAATTTTATTCGCCCCATCTAGTAGGGAGTACTCGGTGTGTAAATGTAAATGAGTAAAGTTTTCCATGTGTGTCCTTTGCCACATGCTAGAGCAGAGGGGCTAAAAAGCCTCTTAAAAGCCTCATACCTTGAATTTAGAAAACTCTGAGTCTAGCTGGGCGTTGTTATTGAGCATTTCTTTAACATTGCCCTCTAGTTTGGCGCGCTCGCTTTTCATGTTCTTAAACATATCTACTAGATCTTGGGTAACTTTGGCGATCTCTTGGATTTTAGAACAGATCTCTTGATTGCTAGCGATCGCTTCTAGGGAGGTTTGCTTAGAGATAGATAGACTCTCCTGCACCCCATCGATTCGATTCACCAAGCCGGAGGCTTCACTAGAGATTTGCTCAGACTCCAAAGCAATCTTTTTAATGCGCCCGCCCATCCCCTCAATGCTCTGGGTTACCACATTCACCATGCCCGCAATCTCTGCTAAAGACTGTTGGGTTTGCTCGGCTAGTTTGCGCACCTCATCAGCCACCACCGCAAACCCGCGCCCATGCTCGCCCGCGCGTGCGGCTTCAATGGCGGCATTCAGGGCTAGTAAATTGGTTTGGTTGGCAATGCCCTCAATGATGGATAACACTCCCTTAATTTCGTTAGCTTGGGCGATGAGGGTTGTGGAGTCGTTGGCGATCTCAATCTGGTTTTTAGAGGCATCTAGGGAGAGTTGCACATAACCATTCATACTTTGAGAAAACTCTTGCATCATGCGATCGGCGCTCTGAATCGTGGTGGTGGCGCGCTCTAGCAAGTCTAGGGCTGCGCTAGAATTTTTGTCCACCTCTTGGCTGAGTTGGTGCATAGTTTCAATGCTGGTGGTTTCATGCACTTCATTAGATTTTAAACTTTGAGAAGTTTCTTTAATAGAGTGGCTAATGGCAACATTAGAAGAGAGGATATTTTTCCCACTCTGCACAATGCCTTGAATCTTTTGGATAAAGAGATTGAAGTAATGCGAGGTGCTCCCCACCTCATCTAAGACCTTGCTCTCTAGGCGTTTTGTCAAATCCGCTTCCTTGCTTTGGGTGAGCGTGCCTGCCATGCTTCTCAAACGCATTAAGGGTTTAAAAAGGTCCTTCTCCACCACAAAAAACATGATGAGGCTAATACCCAAGAACACCCCCAAAATATAACCCAGCGTCTTAAGGGTGTTGCTAAAGATTTGATCGTAGGTTTTGGTCAGATCAAAGCGCACATTCAAGATCGCGATCACATCGCCTAGTTGGGAATTGACATGGCAATTTAGACAAAGCTTATCGGCGATAAAGGGTTGGCGCAAGAGGATATGGTGTTGATTCCCCTCAGAAATCAGGCGGGTGCGCCTTTGGGGGTCTTTGTTTTTGAAAATCTGTTGCATTTCTACATTGTCTGTAAAAGGCTCATTTAACCCAAACAACGCGATCACCTCCTTAGAGGGCACAAAGCTCACCTGCGCCCCTTCAATGCTGGTGCTATCATGGATAACCAATTTGAGCTGTTGGGGGTCCCCTGTGAGCGCGGCTTCTTTCACACTATTCATTAGGGCTTGGTTTAACACTTGGATGAGCTCTACACTCTGTTTGGTCGCTAGATTTTCATACCCCGCGCGCAAGGAAACATAAACCACCCCCATCACCAGCAAAAACCCTACCATGGCATAGATTGTCGCCTTAGTTCTGATGCTTTTCAATACCCGTCCATATTAGATAAATTTAAGTGAATATAACATGTTCTATCGTAACATACCCCCTACGATCTTAACGGGTGTGGTTGAGCATGAAAATTTTACTGCGTTTGCCTAATTGGCTAGGCGATGGGGTGATGGCAACCCCTATGCTTGAGACTTTAAGGTCTCACTACAAAGAGAGCGCATTTATTCTTGTGGGTTCTGCTGTGGTGTGCGCGCTTTTTAAAGATGATCCTAACATTACTACCATCATTGACACCACCAAGCAAGCCAAGAATCGCCTATTAGCCACCTACCAACTGGCTAAACGCATCGGCATCTGCGATCTAGCAATCACGCTGACCAACCACATTTACAGCGCGTTGTTACTCTACTTCACAAAAACCCCCATGCGCATTGGTTATGCCAAGTTTGGGCGCACTTTTTTGCTCACACACACCCCTAAACCCCTTGCTAATGCCCACCAAGTGGAGCGTTATTACCACCTTTTAAGCGCGTGTATCCCCCATTTAGACCCCACCCCTCCCCCCCTCAAACTCCACACCCCCCCAGCGCACAAACTAGGTAAGCGCATCGGGCTCAACCCGGGGGCAGCTTATGGGAGCGCGAAGCGTTGGAGTGCAAAGCATTTCGCCCAAGTGGGGGCGCATTTTTTAGATCAAAGCTATGAAGTGTATTTGTTTGGCGCGCAGGGGGATTTAGCAGTGGTGGGAGAAATTGCGCGCCTCATTGGGAGTCATCCTAAACTCATCAATCTTTGCAACCAAACCACTTTGCAAGAGCTCATCGTCATGTTAGCCACCCTTGATCTCTTTATCACCAATGATAGCGGTCCTATGCACATTGCCACGGCTTTACAAATCCCCTTGATCGCCCTTTTTGGTCCTACTGACATGCAAGAAACTAGCCCATGGCAACACCCCCATGCGCGCCTCATTTCTAAAAACCTGCCCTGCGCGCCTTGTAAAAAGCGCATCTGCCCGCTCCAGCCCGGGGGGGCAATCAAACCCCATGCCTGCATGCAAGAGATCACCCCTGAGGAGGTGATTGGGCACGCCCAAGAATTGCTAACTCTTCAAAACAGCTAAGATTTCGCTGGCTTTTTTATTCCCCAACTCGCTTGCGCGCTTGAAGCAATCTTTAGCCTTATCCAAGTCCTTTTGCACCCCCTCGCCCTGGTAGTAGATCAACCCCATGTTATACAGCGCGTTAGAATTGCCCTCATTGGCAGCCTTTTGGAAAAAACTAAGCGCTTGTTCGATGTCGCGCTCCACCCCATCACCCATACTATACATTACCCCCACATTGTAGCAGTCCTTGATCGAACCCAACTGCGCGGCTTTATGGAAGTAGGCAAAGGCTTTTGGAATATCTTTTTCTACACCCTTGCCTATATGGTAGAGCGAACCCAAATGGTGCAGGGCACTAGCATTATCCATTTTAGCCGCCTCTTCAAAGTAGAGAATGGCTTGGGGGATGTCTTGTGGCGTGCCTCTGCCATATTCGCACATCACCCCCAAATTGTAATAAGCCTTGTCATCGCCCAATCTAGCTGCCTCTTGGAAATGGGAGAACGCCTGAATCGCGTCCTTTTGCACTCCCAACCCCCTATTATAAATCACCCCCAAATTGTAATTAGCCTTAGCATGCCCAAGTTTGGCGGCTTGTTGGAAATAATCTAAAGCCTTAGCCTCATCTTTTGGCACCCCCTGTCCATCGGTATAAACCACGCCTAAATTATAAAGAGTTTGCGCCTTGTGATTGCTCACTTGGGTATTCATGGCACTCAAATTGGCAAAAGCCTGCGCATCACCTAAATCTGCGGCTTCTTTGTAGTAAGCAATCGCCGTGTATTTATCCTGTTCCACCCCTTTACCGGTGCGGTATAAAGTCGCCAAATTAGAGAGAGCATCCGCATTCCCCATTTCTCCAGCCTCTTGATAAAGCGCGATCGCCTTGTCCATGTCTTGCTCCACCCCCTCGCCCCTTTCATACATGTTAGCTAAGGCGCAAGTGGCTTGAGCAAAGCCTGATTGCGCGGATTCTTTGAAGAGTTCTAGGGATTTCTCTATATCCTGCTCCACCCCCTCCCCATTTTCATACATGACAGCTAGGTTATAACACGCGCGTGCATCGCCCAAATCAGCGGCTTGTTGGAAGTATTCTAGGGCTTTGGTATAATCCTTGCTCACCCCATGCCCGGTGTAATAAATGCTCCCCAAGCTCACCAAGGCTTTCACACTCCCGCGATCGGCAGCCTGCTGGTAATACTCTAGGGCTTTAGCATAGTCCACACCCACCCCATTGCCCGTGCGGTACATTAACCCCAAGTAATTCAAGGCGTTCACATCTTCCAAACTAGCCCCATGTTTGAAGTAGTCTAAGGCTTTTTGGTAATCCTTTTTGACCCCCTTGCCCAAGTTATACATCACACCCAAATTGACAAAACCCTGTGTGTCGCCCAGATTGGCAGCTTGCTGGAAATAGTCCAAGGCTTTAGCGTCATCTTGGGCTACCCCCCTCCCATTGGCATACATCACGCCTAAATACACCAAAGCCCTAGAACTCCCAAGTTCTGCGGCTTGCTGGTAGCTAGAGAGAGCTTCTTCATAATGGCGTTCTCTATAGGCTTTATGCGCCATGTCCAAAAATTCCTTATAAACACTAGATTGACTCTCCTCATCTCTAGATTCTAAATCTTCTTGTAAGACCTCTTCAAAGCTGTCTGGTGCATGGTTGCTGCGTTCGTTCTCTAGCATGCCCGTCCTTATAAGCTGGTTTTCACTTGGTTAATGACCTGTGCGATCGCCTGCGCGCTGACTTGTTGCAGGGCTTGAATCGCGCCTATGGGGAGTTCTATATCCTTGTTTTCAGGCATTAGCGCGGTGGGTTGGCTTTTTAACACCATGAAACTCTGGGTATTGGTGTCTACAGAGAGCACAATCTGGGCTTTGTAAACGCGCCCCTCTTGGACCAAGCCCAAGGAGAGCAAGCTGAGTTTAAGGCTATCTTGCGCGTTGCTAGGAGGCACACTCAAGATCAAACATTGGCGCATCGCCTCTAAAACGAGCATGTTTTTAAGCATATTGATGGGTAAGTCCGCAAATTTTTCTCTGCTGGCGCGCTCAATGCGCCCATCAGAGCGTTTGATCAAGATGTCCTTAGTGTTGATCAAATCCGCGCCCAACACCCCCACCAAAGCAAGGCTTTTAGGGTGGGCGCACACAGGGGGCGCGCTTTGGGTGTTGAGATCGTAATAGCTTATCTCCGGCAAGGTCTGTTTGAGATTGAGATTCAAACACCCGCTCAACAGGGGCACAAACAGCGCGATCAACCAAGCCCTCATTTATGTTCCCCAAAGAGAGTTTTATAGGGGTTGGTGTCAAATTTATCCATGAGCAACGATCCTTTTTGCACGAATTGATCGATATTGCGCAAACTCAATTGGGCTTGCATGAGTAGGGGGCTTAACATGCTCTTTAGATCAAATTGCCCCTGTTGCACCTTGTGATCGACATCAAGGATTAGTTGATCGCCATGTTGGAGCAAGACACTGCCCTTATTAAACAGGGTATCGCCTTTGGATAACAAGACATCGCCTTTTTCTAGGGTTTGGTGCGCTTTAACTAGGAGGCGATCTAAGTCGTTTTTAGTCGCATCCAAGCCCTGCGCGCTCTGTTGGATAGAGGCGATAATCTTGTGGATATTTTCTACATTCTCCGGGCTTAGAATTTGATCGATGCTCTTGATGATCCCTAGCACCTCATTGGAGATATGCCCCGCGCTATTGCTAAGCTTTTCTAAAAAACTCTGTTCGTAGTGCAAGATGCGCTCAGAATCGCTTTTGGTGTAAAACTCTTTAGACTTGCCCTGAATCAAGGCTAGATATTTGATCCCCACCAAGCCCTGTGATTCTACCTTGAGAGTCGCGTCCTTGGTGATGGGCACTTTGCTTTTGATGTCAATAGTGAGTTTAACCACCCCTAAATGTTGGGGATCAAAACCTACGGCTTTGATCGTGCCAATTTGGATTCCCTTGTAATTAATGGGGGTGTTAGCCCCAATCCCACTTAAATCCTTGTCTGTATAGACCACATAGCGCAAGTAGTCCTCTTCTTCAAAATTGACATGCCCTAGCCACATGATGAAAATAGCCATGCTGGCTACACAAGCCAAGAAAATCCCCCCAATCAAGGTGTAATTCACATGTCTTTCCAAAACTTCTCTCCTCGTGTGGAATTGAATAGATTGCCCTCTTCTAAAGGCACTTGCTTGGTGCGTTGCACAAATTCAGCCAAAGTCCCATCAAAACTAATCAGCCCGTCTTTGAGCATGATAAAGCGATCTACGGCGTTTTTAATGGAGTCTAGATCATGGGTGATCATCACCACGGTGAGTTTTAAGGCTTCTTTGAGCGAGAGAATCAGCGCGTCAAATTTATCAGCCGAATAGGGGTCTAGCCCGCTAGTGGGCTCATCTAAGAATAAAATATCTGGATTGGTCGCCATCGCTCTTGCTAGCCCCACGCGCTTTTTCATCCCGCCACTGAGCTCATAGGGGTAGAGGTGGTAAACTTGCTTGCTTAACCCCACGCGATCGAGCCACATTTTAGAGATTTCTACAATATTGCTTTTGGGGTAGGCACTGTGCTCTTCAAGCATGATCCCCACATTCTCCAACACGCTCAAAGAGCTATAGAGCGCGCCAAATTGGAATAGCATCCCGATGCGGTGGAAGAGTTTGTAGCGTTGTGCCTCCTTGAGTTGCCAAATATCCATGCCAAAAATGCGGATTGTGCCCTTTAGGGGTTTGTTGAGTAAGATCATGCTCCTTAGTAAAGTGCTCTTCCCACTCCCACTCCCCCCCAAGATCGCCAAAACCTCTCCCTTGTAAACCGAAAAACTCACGCCCTTATGGATCACATGCGCGCCATAAGCGGTGTAGAGATCGCAAACCTCAATCAAACGCGGTGTCGTCATAGCGAACCTACATATCCAATCTGCTAAAGATCACCGAAAACAACGCGTTTAAAAAGATGATCCAAAACAACGCGTTCACCACGCTTATAGTGGTGAGTGTGCCAATGGACTCGGTATCCCCCTTGACTTCAAACCCGCGCATACACCCCACCAAAGCGATGGCAAAACCCCAAAAGGGGGCTTTAATGAGCCCTACAAAGAAATGACTCAAACCCACATTCTCATGCAAGCGCGCGACATAGTGGCTAAAGGTAACCCCTAGCTGGTATTTGATCGCCACCATCGCCCCCAAGAGCGCAAAGGCATCGGCAATAAAAACCATCAGGGGCATCACGATCACTAGGGCTAACACTCTGGGCAGGACTAACCATGCAAAGGGATTAAGCCCCATGGTGTGCATCGCATCGAGTTCTTCGGTGATCTTCATTACCCCAATCTGGGCGGTAAAACTAGAGGCGCTCCGCCCTGCCACCACTAAAGTTAAAATAAAGGGACCCATCTCTCTTAGGGCTAGCTTGGCGGTCATCTCAATACTCATCAAAGGAAAACCCAATTCTTGCAACTGGATTGCCCCCTGCAAAGCGATCGCAAAGCCCACCACAAAGACGGTTAGAATGCTCACAGGCAACACCTTAAACCCACTCTCATGGATGTGGTGGATGAGGGGGGTTAGGCATAGACTCTTGGGTTTGATAAACGCGCGCCCCAAAAAATAAAGCACCATGCCACAGAAATTAAAGGTGTTGAGCACGGTATTAAAAAAGGAAGCCACGCTCTGACCTAATTTGGCGATGGGATTGTGTTTGGGACGGCTGGGTTGTTCTCTAGCCAAAATGCTAGGGTCCTCTCTTACCCAACTCTCCACCACCTCCAACACCCGCCCGTTGTAAATGTTGGCGTTGAGAAACGCGGGCTTCTTACGCCCAAGCAGATCGTAGAGTAACATCAAGAAGACGAAATCCAAACTCCCCACTTCTTTAAAATCAATCGCTTGGATGGGTGGGGCGTTCTTAATCACGCCCTCTAATTGCTTGAGCGCGCCTGCAGGGGTTTTAAAATCCCAATCTCCGCGCAAAAACAGGGTATTAGACTCCACATAACCCACAGGTGCTGTCGCGACCACAAGATCCCTTAGTGCAAAAGTCATCCACATTAAAATTGTGGGGGCTGTGTGCTATTATACAATAAAAGCATAACGGGTAGTAGTTTGAAGCGCGCACGGATTGTCTTGTTGGGTTGGGGTTTGCAGATCGCCTTGGGCGCACAAGAAAAGATGTGGCTCAAAGAACAGGACACTTATACGCGCCTTTACAACCAACACAAACAGCTCAGATTAAAAAATGGCGGGTATTTTGGCATGGGTTTTGGGATGATCAATATCAAAAAAGATTACAAGAACACCAAATTGAAAAGTTTCCCTGCCATTTTGAGTTTCAAGGGAGGGTTGCAGACCTTTTTTCAAAATTACATCGGATTACGCGGATTTATCGCGTTGGATTTAGCCACTTCCAGTGTGAATTGGCGCGCCAAATACAACCCCTCCAACTCTTTTTATGGGGTGGCTAGCCTAGGGCTAGAAATCCCCCTAGAGATCCATTTGACGCGCTCTTACCAGCATTTCTTAGGGGTATATGGGGGGGCGGGTTTTGGGGCAGTGATCTACACCGATGATGCGGATTTTAGTTTTAAAAACAAGCATGTGATCTACACGGCTGGACTCATTGTGCAGGGCGGGATCACTCTCACGCTTTACACCAAACACCGCCTTGAGGTAGGTGTAAAACTCCTGCCCACTAATAAAACCCTGCTTGCCTCCGATCGCTTTGAAACCTCCTTGATGTTCAATTGCATGTACCTTTACAAATTCTAAAAGAGTTGCACTAAGATCGCGCTTTGCACCAGCCACATGTAAAGCGCTGTGCCCCCGATAACACTCAGCGCAAAGACACGCAAGAGGGCATGCAAGATCACCACACAAGCCACCGCTAACACTTCATTAAGCCCATAGGGGGGAATAGAAAAAGGCGCGTCTTTGAGGCTGTAGACAATCAACATCCCCACCACGCCCAAGCTCAAAACCCGCCCCAAGTAGAGCAATATCTTAGGCGCGGGGCGTTTGGCGTTAAAGAGCAAAAAGGGGAAGATGCGGATAAAATAGGTGGTGGTGGCTGTGATGATGAGGGCTAGCCACACATACAGATCGCTCACTCCAAACGCTTTTTAAAGAAGATAAAAAGGCTAACCATCACTAATAATGTGGGTAAGAGAAAATGGGTTTTGCCAAAGAGCAAAAAACACCCCAGCGCGCTCAATAAGCCGATGAGCGCGGGGGCGTGGCGTTCTGTGGCGCGCCACTGCTCCATAAAAATCACCAAAAAAGTCCCCGCCACAATAAAAGAAATGCCCTCCACATTGAGGCTAAACCCCTCGCCCAAGATCGCTCCCAAAGCCGTCCCCACCACCCAATACACCTGGTTAAGCAAGCAGACAGCTAACATGAAATCTT
Organism: Helicobacter labacensis; assembly: GCF_003660285.1. Taxonomy (GTDB): domain Bacteria; phylum Campylobacterota; class Campylobacteria; order Campylobacterales; family Helicobacteraceae; genus Helicobacter; species Helicobacter labacensis. The sequence continues at coordinate 39,709 of NZ_QXQQ01000002.1, forward strand.
GAGGATCGCTCTGCTTGGCTTTAGCAAAACTTAGAAGCGAAAAGCTTTCATCTGTGAGGGTGTGGGAGAGGTAAAACACCCGCTTACCCGATGCGCTGAAGGGCTCAAGCATGGCGATCGCGTAGCAAATTTGGCGCGCATTGAGCAATGCCACCAAGAGAAAAATATTGAGCAAGTCCGCATGCGCGCCCAACAAACCCACCACCAAAAACTGCACCGCGCCGGCGTAGATAAACACACTCATAAACACCGCGATCAAGAATCCATACCCGGCTTGTTGCACCAACACCCCAAAAGTCGCACCCACTAGAATAAAACCCACTAACAAAGGGATGGTGTGGGGAAAGGCTTCTTTAAAAGCCAAAAAGCTAGGCAAGAGATTTCCTTGAGAGTCGCCACGCACCCACACACAGAGCTAACCCCAAGATTCCCACCAAATAGATCACATGCCCAAAGAGCGCGCTCAAGGGCGCGCCTAATTGGTTTAACATCACCATAGAAGAGATGCCATGGTAGGCAGGCACAATCTGCAAGAGGAGGCGCAAAAAGCTAGGCAAGAGTTCTAAGGGCCAAATAAAGCCCACCATAAAGATCAAGGGTAAAGAAGAGATCAGCACAATTTGGGCTGCTTGCACGCCTTTGCGCACAAAAGTGCCCAACACCACCCCACAACTTGCTGTGCTCATCAAAAACACCAGCATGATCGCTAGCAACACAGAGGGGTTAGCATGGATATGAATCCCATAGTAGGGAAAAAGCACTCCCAAGTAGAACAAGGCTAAAAAGGCGTAGATCAGACTAAAACACACACAGCGCACCCAAATAAAACCCAGCGCACTAGAGAATTGGGGGTAAGAACGCCCTTGCGCGCAGGTAAGCATACTAGCTCCCATGAGTAAAGTTTGGTGCAAAATGAAAATAAAGACATTGGCGATGGCGTAGTTAAGATAGCCCACAGAGGGGTTGTAAAGCGGGATGGTTTGCAAGATAAAGAGGCTGTGTTCTTTGGCGATCTCGCTTTCAAATAGGCTTTTATGGGTTTTGATCGCATCGCTTAGGGCATCTAGCACATCCACTACCGCGTTGGCGATCGCGCTGTAAATGAGGAAGTAATTGGCATTGGTGTAGAGCTCTACGCGTGCGGGGGTGCTGGTGTAAATAGCGCGCTCAAAAAACTTAGGGATCAACACAATGGCGTAGACTTTCTCTGTTTCTAATAATTTTTTAGCCTCTTGGGGGGATTGGGAAAAATGCGTGATATGGATATTGGGCGCGCTCTCTAACATGCGCACAAGCCGTCTAGAAAGCGTGCTTTGATCCAAATCCACTAGCACGACTGCCTGGCGTGTTACGATGTCGTTTTTATAGGGCAAGGGATAGAGAAAGGCGTAAAACAAGGGTCCTACAATGATGATAAAGCGCACCCCGGCATGCGTAAAAATGGCTTTAAACTCCTCTAAAAACACCCTCATGCGCGTTTCTCTTTGAGATAAGATAAGCACAAGCCCAAGGGCAAGAACAGCAAGAAAAACCCCATTTTCAATAAGGATTGCCACGCCAAGAGTGCCCCATCGCTATAGTGGGCTAGGGCGATCAAAGCTTTAATAAAGTAGCTTACAGGCAATAAAGACCCCCAAAACTCCCCTAACACGCCCATGTTACTCACCGGGTAAGTTACCCCCACAAAGGCTAGCGAGGGGGCGGTATAAGCCGCAATCACCGAAGTGCTTCTAATGGGATCGTTGAAAAGGGTGTGCAAGAGCAAAACCACGCTAGAAATGCTGAGTGTCATCAACACCACCCCCCCCAAGAGCAACCCTAAATGTGTATAATAGGGCTTTAAAAATCCCAACATTAAAATCCCCCACACACTGAAAATAGCGCAATTGAGAAGCAGGGCGTTAAAAGCCTGCAGGGTATTGGTGCTGTGTTGCAAAAAGTTTAGCATGCCCAAAGCGATAAGGATTTGCCACATGCATGGCAGGATCACCCCTAGCAGGAACTGCGCGTAGTTGTTGTTTTCATTGTAAAGGGGGTGGATATTGGCGTGTAGGGGGAAGGCTAGGGCTTTAGCGGTGTTGAGATCCCCTTGTGCGCCCAAGTTGGCGGCGACATCATTTTTGACATTCAAGGTCATGAGCACTTGGGTAAAGGCGCTCAAAATCGCCTTGCCCACCAGCACAAACTCCGCATCGTAGTAAAGCACCACGGGAGTTTTGATCCCCAATTTGGTGTGGCGTTCTAAATCTGTGGTAAGCACCACTGCTCCATAGATTTGCTTGCTGTCCAAATCCACTTTGGCATCGCTAAGGGAGGGGTAAAAACGCTTCAAGGCAAGGGTGCTACTCGCGTTTAAAGCGCGTGTGATCTCTTGGCTAAGGTGGCTGTGATCCAAATCCACAATCCCTATGGGGAGTTTGGTGGGGAGTTCTTTATAAAAGATTCCCGCCAACAACGCCCACAACAACAAGGGCGCGCCCAAACACAGCACAAGGCTATAGGTGTCCTGCCTGATTTTAGACCACATCAAGGATTAACCAACACACTCATACCCACACGCAGGCGCGCCATCTCACTCAAAGGGGTGGCTTCAATGCTAAAAGAGCGCATGTCATAACTCTTACTGCTACTTGTGCTTTTCCAAGTGGCAAAATCCCCCATCACACTCACATAGGTAACCTTGAATTCTAGACTTTGATCCAAAGCGGGCACATAGCCCTTAAACACAGCCCCCACACCAAATTGTTTCAAATATTTTTCTGGCACGCTCAAATTCAACCACGCGTGCGCGGTGTCGGTTACTAAGACAACCGGAAAGCCCTTGGGGCTTAATTCTCCGCTATAGAGTAAAACATTGCTCACCTCCCCATCAATGGGGCTATAAGCATTTTTATCGCGCAAAAATACCTGCACTTCGTTGAGTTGCCCTAAAGCCGCTTGGGCTTTTTCTTTAGCGGCGATCTTGCTCTCTTGGCTAGCCCCCTCACGCGCTAGCTGGTATTGCTGGAACGCGGCTTCTTTATTGTAATTGGCGCTTTGGAAAGCCGCATAGGCTTCATCGCGTTTTTGCAAGCTGGCTACACCCTTGTCATAGAGTTCTTGCACGCGTTTATAGGTTTCCTCAGCCAAGTCGCTTTGGGCTTTAGCGGCTTGGTAGACATCTTTAGCGCTTTTGATGGTTTGGCTACGACTCCCCTTTAACACCTCATCGCGCAAAGCAGCCGCAGCCTTGTGGCTCGAGCTAGCTTGCAATAATTTAGCCTCCGCCTCGGGGCTGTGGATGGTAAAGACTAAATCGCCCTTTTTGATGCGATCCCCCTTTTTGACGACCACGCTCTCAATGCGCCCGGCTAATTTGGAGCTCACGCTGTATTCCCTAGCTTCTATAAAACCCTGCAATCTGTCCACCTTATGGCTATAGGCTTGGTAATAGAGTTTGCCAAGCCAGCCTAAGATCCCTAGGGCGATCAAAATACTTAAGATGAGAACTAGAGGTTTTTTATCCGCAGTGCTAGCCATGTGCTGTCCTAATGCGCGTAATCGTAAAAGAGATCGATGTGATCCCCAAGAGCCATCAAATCCACCAACGCGCTGATGTATTTAAACGCGCTGGTTTTTTGTTCCACTAAAATGCCCGAAAGAGAGTTGCGCGCATCCACGACTAAAGAATTTGTGCCCATGCCCTGATTGAACGCCTCTTCTTGCAATTTCAAATTCTCTTTGGCTAATTCAATGCTGGTGTTTAAACTCTGGTATTCTTTGAGATAGGATTGGCATTGTAAATAAGTCTTGTGCACCAAGAGTTCCATGTCCTTTTTGGCTTGGCTTTGCAACGCGCTGGTTTGCAACTCATCGATCCTTGCTGCTTGGTAGTGCATGATTCTGCCTGTGGGGGTTAAAATGGGCAGGCGCGCCCCCACACCCACAAACCACTGGGGCACCATGTCCATGAAGGTAGAATTATTCTCTTTCATAATGTAGGCTCCAAAGAAATTAAAATGGGGCAGAAATTTGGAAATCTCCAATTTCACCATCTCCTTTGCGCTCTTTTGCTTGATCGCCAAACTCCTTAACACCGGGTAAGAACTCAAGGTTTCTTGCACAAAGAAGTTGAGATTGGGCAGGTGTTTGGGGTGGATGTCCAGATTCGCGCTGGGAGCAAAGTGGGTGTTTGCTACACTCTCTTTAGAAAGAATCGTGTTAAAAGCCAAAGTGGCGACTTCTAGGGCATCTTTAGCCTGCATGGTTTTGATCTTACTCTTTTCATAAGCCACGGACGCGCTGAGTGTTTCCACCCGTGCGATTTGCCCTGCCTTTTGGCGTTTTAGGGCGTTTTGGTAATGTTTTAAATGCCCCTTTTCCACATCTTGCAACACGCCTAACACCTCCCTATCTAACACCAAGCCGTAGTAAATCTTGACCAATTCTTGGAAAGTGGAGAGGCGTTTTAGGCGCGAAACTTCCATAGACTCCTTATGCGCCAAAGAGGCAAGCTTACTCATGTAAAAACGCGCTCCACCCATATACAAGGGGTAAATGATACTCAACGCTCCCAATACCACATTTTCTTTAGAAAATAAGAAGGGCTGGCTTAACATGCCCATCATCCCGCCAATGCCTTGGGCTAGTGCCGCACCACCCAAATGCGCCAAGGCTGGTTGACCCAAAAAGCGTTCCATACCCCCAGCGAATTCTTGAATCTTGACTTGGTTGCCCTTGAAGGGGGAAACAGTGATGGGTTTAGCCAAGTGCACATAAAAAGCGCTCAAATCGATTTGGGGCAAAAAAGAGAGTTTAGCCGCTGTGCTGAGTTTTTTAGCCTTTTGTTGCGCGTAATCTTGGGCTTTGATCCCATCATAATTAGCCAGCACTATATTCCATGCCTGTTTGAGAGAGAGCATGGGGGAGTCAACGCTTTGGGGCGGGGCTTGTAAAAACGCGCTTTGGGCTTGCAAGCCTCCCACGACACAACACACACTCAAATACCTAGCCAGCCTAGTTTTCATAAACACCCCTTTAGAGATTCTTTTTCATGAGCTTGAGCTTTTTGATCCGGGCTTTGTCCATATCCAACACCTCAAAGATACAATGCGCATCCCCCACCACATCGCCCACTTCTGGCAGGCGTTCCAACAAACTAAAGACATACCCCCCCAAAGTTACCTGTTCGTAATCTGGATCAAATTTGATCTTGAGCAATTCGGCCATGTTCTCTAAATCCACCATGCCATCACACTCAAAGGTGTTTTCATCTAGGCGTTTGATACCTTCCTTGCTCAAATCATGCGCGTCTGAAATATTACCCATGATCTCCTTAATGATGTCGTCCATTGTCAATAAGCCAGAAGTACCCCCATATTCGTCCACCACCAGCGCGCTGTAAACCCGTTTGTTATTCATTTTGAGCAAAATTTGCGAAATAGACGCGCTTTCAGGCACAATGAGCATGTCTTTTAGCAGGTGTTTGAAGTTCTGCACTTCTTTAGCGTCCAACAAAGAGGCCGACAGCACATCCTTGATGTGGATCAAGCCTAAGATATTGTCCTTATTGCCATCACAGCATGGGTAGCGCGTGAAAGGGTTTTTCAACATGGTTTGGATATTTTCTTTGTAGGGGCGTTGCAAATCCAAACACACCATGTCCTTTCTAGGAGTCATCACCTCGCGCGCGCTCGTGTCCGAAAAATCCACCGCATTTTTGATAATTTCTTCTTCTACAAAATCGATCACCCCTCCCTTTAGACTCTCGCCCACGATGATCTTTAACTCTTCTTCGGAGTGGGTGCTATCATGCTGGGGCTCGATCCCAAAGATTTTAAGCACAATCTTAGCCAAAAAGTCAAAGAGATTCACCACAGGGTAGGAGATCAACCAAAAGGCATGCAAGGGGCGCGCGATCCAAAGCACCACACTCTCTGAGCGCACGATGGCAATAGATTTAGGCACAATCTCTCCTAAAATCACATGCAAGAGTGTGATGAAACTAAAGGAAATCGCCACACTCAAACTATGCGCAAAAATGTATAGGCTCTCAAAATGCAACCACTTTTTCAACAACAGAGTGATAAAGTGCGCGATAGCGGGTTCTCCTAACCAACCCAAACCCAAAGAAGACAAGGTTACCCCCAACTGGGTCGCACTCAAATAGGTGTTAATGGACGCGTTGATTTTAAGGGCTAGGGTGGCGTTTTGGTTATTGTGTAAACTCAGCTCCTCTAGCTTAGATCGGCGCACCTTGACAATGGCAAATTCGGACAGCACAAAAAACGCGTTGAGTAAGACCAACAACAAGGCTAATCCAAACATCAAAATCGGCTCGTAAAGCCCCAAGGGCTCTCCTTAAATGAGGAAGGCTATAGCGGACACACGCCCACCTACAACCGTTCCACGATGTCAAACACGGCAACCAAATAATAACCTAGCGCGCCCAACAAGGCGGAAATAGGCACGGTTACCACCCAAGCGGTAATGATCTTCTTGATCACCGATCGTTGCACCAATTCACTTTTATAGGCTTTTTTAAGCGTCTTGCGTTCTTTTTTGCTCAACCCAATGGAGTATTCCAAGGTGTTGTTATTTTTTTTCAAGGCTTTGAGATAGGCTAGCATTTCTTTTTTTTTGTTTGGGGTTGGCTTTTTCAAAGCGTTCTAAGAAATTTTTAATCACGCTAGCGTCCTCGCCTGCGTGCGCGTCTAAAATCATCTGCTTGATGGCTAAAGTGCGCCTTTGCAAGATCTCACGCAAAAAGCCCACCCCAAAGACCGCCCCGATGGTGATATGGGTTGAGCTCACAGGCAAACCTAGCTTAGAGGCAAACAAGACGGTGATCACGGTCGCCATTGCGATGCAAAAGGCTTGCATTTTGTCTAATTCCGTGATCTCGCTCCCCACGGTTTTAATGAGTTTGGGTCCATACAAACTCAAACCCAAGGCAATCCCCAGCCCCCCAATCAACATGATCCACAAGGGCGCGTAAGCCTTAGTGGGGATCGCGTGGTTACCCCACTCTTGTAAACTCTGCACGATAGCCGCCAAGGGACCCACGGCATTAGCCACATCATTAGCCCCGTGCGCAAAACTCAAAAGGGCTGCTCCAAAGATGAGCGGGTAGGTAAAGAGGGTATGCACGCTCTCTTTTGTGTTTTCTAGTAGCGGGAGTCTCCTTAGCACATAGGATTTAAACAGCCCATAGACTCCCAAACCCACCGCGATACTCAAGAGAACCTCCTGCCACCACTCTAAGGGGATTTTCTTCCCCAGCACTTTGGCGATCATATACCAAGTGAACGCCGCTCCCATGATCCCCACCAAAATGGGCATCACTCTCAAAGCGGCTTGTTTTTTGTTCTCCTTGTCGCTTAAGACATTTTTAAGAGTCGCCAATAAGCCCATCGCAATCCCCCCCCCCATCATCGGCGAGATCACCCAACTAGCCACGATACCCCCTAAAAAATGCCACTCCACAGCCCCCACTCCCCCGGCCATCAAGCCCGCCCCCAACACCCCCCCCACAATGGAGTGCGTGGTAGAAACGGGCGCGCCAATGGCTGTAGCCAGGTGCAACCACAGCGCCCCAGAGAGCAGGGCTGACAACATCATGCCCACAAACACCGCCGTGTTCTCTATATGGGCGGGGTTGATGATCTTGCCCTTGATGCTTTGCACCACATCGGATCCGGCTAAGACCGCGCCCAACACTTCGCAAAGCGCGGCTAATAAAATCGCCATCGCCAAGGTGATCGCCTGAGAGCCCACCAAGGGTCCCACATTATTAGCCACATCATTAGCCCCGATGTTCATCGCCATGTAGCCCCCCACCACCGTGGCTAAGGCAAGTAGGGGAAAATGGATGGGGACATGCCCTAAGACTAGAGCCATGCCAGCAATACAGACCACAAACACGATAGCAAGGGTGATCTTGACATTATCTCTTTGGAGTTCTTTAAAGGCTTGTTTAAAAGGGGAAGCGTCTTTAGCTTTCATTGTGCGCGCACTTTAGTATAAAATACTCTAAGAACTGCTTAAAGAGAAATGCTTTAGAGTGGGATAGGAGGTGTCGGTATGTTTGTATGCGCGGGATCCCTAGAGAGAATTGGCATGGCTAGGGGGGTGGGAGTGGGACTTATAGAGAGCGCGATCACTCTCACACGCCTGTGTTTGTTAGAACGCCCTACAGAATTGATCTTTGTGGGGAGCGCAGGAAGTTATGATCCTAACTTGCCCATGTTGTCCTTGTTCAAAAGCGCGCAGGGTTACCAGATCGAACAGAGTTTTGTGTGCGATCAAAGCTACACCCCCCTAGAAAATTATCTAGAAGCCCACAGCGCGCTCTTGGATCAAATCTGCTTGCCCGCTGTGAAAGTCAATTCCAGCAACTACATCCACACAAGTCCCGATTTTGCGCGCCAAATGCAAGGCGCTGGCATCGCTTTAGAGAACATGGAGTTTTTCACTCTTTTAAGAGTAGCACAGAGTTTTAAGATTCCTAGCGTGGGTGTGTTCTGTGTTACTAACTATATAAGTCCCCACGCCCACCAAGAGTTTTTAGACAACCACGATCGGGCTAAAGCCCGCTTGGAAGCGTGGATGGAGGCGTTTGGAAAGTGTTAAAGAAAATGGGCTACAATGCGCGCATGGGAGTTTGAGGCTTCCAAATACGATAAGGAGAACGCTATGAGTAACAACGCTAATAACAGTTGCAATAGCAACAATAGCAACAATAGCAATAGCTGTGGTTGTGGTAGCACTAACAATAGTAGCAACAACAACAATAGCCAAAACAGCAACAACCAAGACTAAGGGTTGTCGCCCCCCTTAAGGCGGGGGGTGCTCTATCTACCAAGCTTATTTAAAGTTTCTTTGTGTTAGGCTAGTCGCTCAGTTTTGTAGTAAAGGGTTTTTATGTCGTCTTTTGTCGTGAGGCAGAGAGCTAGGCGTTTTTCCTTACACCTTAGCGATCTGATGTGCATGGGTGGTCTTTTATTACACACCCATTTCACGCACAAAGGACACGCATGCAGGAGTTTAAACAAGACACTTACCACGCCCAGCCTAGCGCGCTAGGGCTAGTTCCCTTTTTTGTTTTCATCATTACTTACTTAGGCACAGGGATTTATTTAGAATTAATCGGGGTAAAAATGGGCTTTTACCAACTGCCCGGACCTGTAGCCGCTAGTTTGGGGGTCGCTAGCGCGTTTTTGCTTTTCAAGAGCGATTTAAACCAAAAATTTGACGACTTTTTAGCCGGATGTGGGGATAGAAATATCATGACCATGTGCGTGATTTATCTGCTGGCTGGCGCTTTTGCGGTGGTGAGTAAAGCGATGGGCGGGGTGGATTCCACGGTCAATTTAGGGTTAACTTACATCCCTGTAGAATATCTGGCTGCAGGCGTGTTTGTGATCGCCGCTTTCATCTCCACAGCCATTGGCACGAGTGTGGGCGCGATTGTGGCATTAGGTCCTATTGCGGTGGGTTTAGCCACACAAAGCGGGCTATCCATGCCCTTGATCTTAGCAGCCTTATTAGGGGGGGCAATGTTTGGAGATAATCTCTCCATCATCTCAGACACTACCATCGCAAGCACGCGCACCCAAGATGTGGCGATGAGCGACAAATTTAAGATCAATCTCTACATCGCTCTGCCCGCAAGTTTGCTCACCGTGATCTTGCTTTTGATCTTTGGACGACCTGAGAGTGTGGTGCCCTTGAGTGTGCATGATTTCCAATTTGTCAAGACTCTCCCCTATATTTTGGTGTTGATCTTAGCGCTTTTGGGACTCAATGTCTTCTTAGTGTTGTTCGTGGGGGTGGTGCTCTCTGGAGGGATTGGGTTGTATTATGGCAACTTCACACTGCTAGGTTTTGGCAAGGAGATTTACAATGGCTTTAGCAATATGCAAGAGATTTTCCTGCTCTCCTTGTTAACCGGGGGGATCGCCTTTATGGTAACGCGTGAGGGGGGGGTGGCATGGGTGATTAGCAAGATTGAAAAGTGCATTATTGGTCCTAAAAGCGCGAAAGTGGGGATCGCCACTTTGGTGAGCGCGGTGGATTTGGCTGTAGCCAATAACACCGTGGCGATTGTGATCGTGGGGGAGATCAGCAAGAAAATTAGCATGAAATTTGGTGTGGATCGGCGTGAAAGCGCGGTGATCTTGGACATCTTTTCTTGCATTTTTCAAGGACTTATCCCCTATGGCGCGCAGATGCTCATTTTACTGGGGTTTGCCAAGGGAGGGGTGGATTTTCTATCGGTGTTACCCTTGTTATGGTATCAGGGACTCTTAGGAGTCTTCACCTTGCTTTATATTTTCTGGGGTGCTTACAGCGCGCTGGTGTTGAAGAGTTTAACGCCCAAAACCACCAGCGCTCAGGCATAGTTTTAGGGTTTTTTGTGCTATAATGGCGGGCTAAATGACTCAAAGGTAGTAAGATGGAGCAAAAGGCATGCGTGGGTGGTAGCACTAGAACATGGAGTTTTGTCCCTTTGTGCGCTTGTGTGGGCTTGGCTTTAGTTGTGGGAGGTTGTGGCATGTTTAAGCGCGCGGGAGCCACGCAACTCATTCCCCCCTCAGCTACGGGTTTGCAAGCCCCCATTTATCCCCCCACCACTTTTAATAGCACTAGCAAGCCACCGATGCCAAATTTTCCCAAACCCCAGCCCCAAATTGAAACCCGTTTTGACAATTCTTCACAGGGCAATCTCTCTAGTGGGGGGGGTGCGCCTGCGATGGTGCCTAACACACCTATTCTCACCCCCACCAATGTGATCGAACTTAGTGCGGTGGGCATGGGGGTTGCGCCCGAATCCACCATTTCTCCCTCCCAAGCTTTGGCTTTGGCTAAACGCGCGGCTATTGTAGATGGTTACCGTCAGTTGGGCGAGAAAATGTATGGGATTAGGGTGAACGCCACCGACACAGTCAAAGACATGATCTTGCAAAACTCTGTGATTAAAACGAAGGTGAACGCCTTGATCCGCAACGCTGAGATCACAGAAACGATCTACAAAGACGGCTTGTGCCAGGTGAGTATGGAGCTCAAACTAGACGGACGCATTTGGTATAATGTCTTCAACCAGGCAAGAGGCTGATCTCATTGCGTGGTTGCTTCTTTGTTAGCTAGGTGGTCGGCGTGTTTGGGTGTGGCGTTTTGTGGGGTGTTGTTGGTTTCTTGCGCGCACAAAAAGCCCCCCAAACCCAAGCCCCACAAAACACACAAGGCGCATAAAAAGCTCTTCATTAAAAAAAGTGCTGCCCAACGCAAGCAAGAGGCAGAGCTCGCGCGCCAAAAAGCCCTAGAACGCTTCAAGCTCATTTACATTTACACGCCCGTGTTGCGTTTTTATGACTATGGCACGATCGAACGCAATAAAGAAGGTGATCTGCAAATCGAGCTCTACCAACTCAGCAAGAAAGCCGGAGAAATTGTGATCAAGAAAAACTACCTATGTTTTTCAGGCATTTGTTCGGCTAAGTGGAGCGCGGCTAGGGACCTCTTTGGCAAGGTGAGTTATGGGGATCTCTTCGATGACATCGTGCTAGGGCGCGATATTTTCAATGGGATGGGTAAGCGCATAGAACCCAATGGAGTGGTGATCCAACGCTTTGTGCAAAACGCAGAGGTGATTTACTACGAACGCAAACCCGATAAAATCTTATTCCAAAACATGAGCACGGGCACGGCCATCGTGATCCAGCAATACCACCCCCCTAAGTGAGGTTCGTGTGCGTTGGTGGTGGCGATCGTGGGTGGTGCTGGTGCCGGTATTGGGGCAAGCCAATGGCTTTAAGATTTCCGAGCAAAGCTTAAATGGCACCGCGCTTAACTCCGCCTACATCGCTGGGGCACGGGGCGCAGACGCGAGTTATTACAACCCAGCTAATATGGGCTTTGATAATGACTGGGGAGAAAATGAAAGCGAATTTGAGATCACTAGCACGGTCATTAATATCCCTGCCTTTAAATTCATGGTGCCTGGCACCAACCAAGGACTTTACTCAGAAACTAGCCTAGTGATGAATCCTAGCAAAGCCAATAACGCAGCCATTATCAATATTTTGGGTTTGGGGGGGGTGGCTACCTCTGCAGCCCAAAAGCTCATAGATGGGGGTATTCCTGCGCTCAAACAACTCATCAATAATTTACAAGGACTCACTAACCAAAAGGTTACCACCGTGGCTTCTATGCCCAGCGCGCAGGTGGTGAGCGGGTGGACGGGCACGACTAATTTTGTCCTCCCCAAATTCTTTTATAAAACCCGTAACCACAATGGTTTCACCTTTGGGGGAAGTTTTACCGCCCCCTCGGGGCTGGGTATGAAGTGGAATGGTCAGGGTGGGGAGTTTTTGCAAAATGTCTTTATTATGATGTTGGAGCTAGCTCCCAGCGTGAGTTACACCATTGGCGATCGCTTTTCTGTAGGCGTGAGCGCGCGCGGACTCTACGCTACGGGCAAGTTTGACAACACCGTTTATGTGCCCTTGCATGGCGCTTCTGTGCTCACTGGGAGTCAGATTATAGGTTTACCCAATAATGTCTTTAGCCAGCAGGTACCAAGCTCTATGCGCGACCAACTTGCCAGCATTGGCTACCGTCCAGCTATGCAGTGCACCGCCCAAATGAATCAAAATAGTCCTGTGTGTGAGACCTATTACAATGGACTCAAGCAAATCATGCGCTATAGTGGCTTGCAAGAAGCCATCTCTGATCTCTATGGCACTTCTCAGGTTGTCCAACAGAGTAATGGGAGCTCTTGGGGGGGGGGCTATAAGATCGGGGCGAGCATGCGCGTTTTTGAAAATGGCATGTTCTCTGTAGTCTACAATAGTAGCGTTACCTTTAATATGCGTGGGGGATTGACCGCGCTCACCAAATTAGGTCCTAGCTTAGGCAATGTGCTTACAAGAGGGCATCTAAATATCAATGTCTCCTTGCCCCAAGTGATCAATATTGCCTACGCACACGAGTTTTTCAAACACCGCTTGCGCGTAGAGGGGGTGTATGAACGCACTTTTTGGAGTCAGGGCAATAAGTTTTTGGTAACCCCAGATTTTGCCAACGCGTCCTACCAAGGGATTGGGGGCACGGTGCAAAATCTCAATTCCGCTACCCTTAAAAAAATGGTAGGTTTGGCGGATTTTAGCGGGGTAATGAATATGGGGAATGGGTGGCGCGACACCAACACTTTTAGAATCGGCACGACCTACATGGGCAGGAGTTTGCGCTTAATGGGCGCGCTCAGTTACGACCAAGCCCCCAGCCCCCAAGACGCTATTGGGATTCCAGATTCCAATGGCTATTCCATCGCCTTTGGGGCTAAATACAATTTTAGGGGTTTTGACATCGGTTGGGGAGGCACTTTCACTTTCAAGAGCAACCGCGATAGCTACTACCAATCCAAAGATATTGGTCAATTACGCATTTTTTCAGCGTCTTTGGGTTATCGTTGGTGAATATTCCATCTAAAGGGGTTTGATGTTCCATGTACTTGTTATAGATATCCAAGAAAAATTGCTTCCTGTTATGGCGCAAGCAGAAACTCTCTTGGCTAATTGCGTGAAATTCTTGCAGATCGCCCAAGAGTTGGAGCTTAAGATTTTGGCTAGCGAACAAAATCCTAGTAAGCTAGGTCCCAGTGTCGCGCCCTTACAAGCCTTTTTAGGCACACCCCACACCAAAGAACATTTCAGTGCTGCGCCTATACTAGCTCCCCTTTTGCCACCTAAGGCGCGCTTGGTGGTGCTAGGTATCGAAGCGCATGTCTGCGTTTACCAAAGTGTGAAAGATCTCTTGCGTGCGGGCTTTGAGGTGGTGGTTTTGCAAGATTGCACCAGCTCTAGGGATATGAATAACAAAGCCCTAGCTCTAGCCGATTTGCAAAGTTGCGGGGCGCGCATTTTGAGTAGCGAGATAGTCGCTTTTGAGTGCTTACAAACCTACACCCACCCTAGCTTTAGGGCTATCTCTAAACTTATCAAATAGATTAGCTAGAAAGACGCGCGCACAATTCTAAAAGCGTGTCTGCGCTGTATTGGGCTAGGGCTAGAGTCATCTTTTGGTGGCAGGGCAATGAAAGTGTGGCTTGATAAAAGTCTTTGGCTTTGGGGAAGTCCAAGAGTCCTAGGCGTTCTTGATAGAGCTTAAAGGTATGGATGGGTTTGTAGTGCACTTGCACGCCTATTTGCGCCTCTAGGAGAGCTTGCAACAATGCGTGTTTTTTCTCCCATAAGCTAGGGTGTAAGAGTAGGGGATAGAGATGGTTGGAGCTAGTGATATGGGGGGGTAAGCTCGTATGCAGAGGGGTAAAATAGGGGTTATTGGCAAAGGTGCGATCGTAAAAGCGCGCGATCTCTTCGCGCACGGCAATAAAAGCATCGAGTTTAGGAAGCTGGCTTAGACCCAATGCCCCCTGCAATTCGTTCATTCTAAAATTATAGCCATAATGCCGCACTTCCACATCAAAACCCCGATTCTCCACCCCATGCGCGCGCAATAGCCTGAGTTTATGATAAAGCGCGCTGTCATGCGTGGTAATGAGCCCCCCCTCAGCGGTGGTGATGGGTTTGATCGCGTGCAGACTAAAGATTGTGGCATCGGCTAAACTCCCGATCTTTTGCCCCCGATAACTTCCCCCTAGCGCGTGCGAGCTATCAGAGATAAAATACAATCCATAGCGTGCGCAAAACTCCTTGATAGCTTGCACTTCCACGCTCCGCCCCCCATAATCCACGCTCACCACCGCTTTAATACGCTCTCTTTGGGCGTGCGTGTGGTAGGTTTCCTCTAGGAGTGCGGGGTTTAAATTGCCATCTACGCCAATATCGCAAAATAGTGGTGTGGCTTGGCATGCCAAGAGCATGTTAGCTGTGGCTACAAAGCTAAGAGGAGTGGTGATTGCAAAATGCTTTGCTAACTCTAGGGCTTGGTAGGTCATCAGTAAGGCAGAGGTAGCACTATTGCATGCAAGCACATGCGCAACGCCTAAATAGCTCGCCATGGCTTTTTCAAAGTCTTCCACCAGGGGTCCCTGTGCTAGATGCGCGCCTTGTAGGGCTTGCACTACGGCTTGTATATCGCTTTGATCAATGCACTGGGTGCTATAGGGGTTCATTGCGCTCAAAACCCCATAATGCTTTGGCGCACACTCTCAATGATCCAATCAGGAGTAGATGCCCCCGCGCTAATGCCACAGAGTTTTTTACCGCTAAACCATTCCGGATTGAGATCGTTAAAATCCTCCACCAAGTAGCTATTTGGGCAAAACTCTTTGGCGATGTGGAAGAGTTGCTTGGTGTTTGAAGAGGTCTTGCCCCCCACAATCACCATAATATCCACCTCTTGGCTAAGTTCCCTCACCGCTTCTTGATTGTCAAAGGTGGCGTTACAGATGGTGTTAAAAATACGCACCTCCGCACAGCGCGCGATGAGAAAGCTAGCGATCTCTAAAAGCTTGGGGGTTTGTTTGGTGGTTTGGGAGACTAGGGCGATTCTTTTGGCTAAATTTTGGCTCTGTAATTCTTCCAAAGAGCCCACCACTAAGGGAGGCGTGCTAGAGTAGCTAATCACCCCCTTTACTTCAGGGTGGTTGGCATCCCCAAAGATGACAATTTGATACCCCTTTGCGCTCATTTTTTCTACAATCTGTTGGGGTTTGATCACATAGGGACAGGTCGCATCAATGATATGCGCCTTTTTGTCCTTGAGTTTAGCTAGATCGTTTTTGGGGATGCCATGCGTGCGGATAATCACGCTTTTATGGGGCTCAATGGCATTGACATCCTCTTGCACGCGCACATTGTAATCTTGCTCTAGGCGTTTGATCTCTTTGGGGTTGTGGATGAGCGAGCCTAGTGTGAGGCTATTTTTATTCTTTTGGGCGATCTCAATGGCGCGTTTCACGCCAAAGCAAAAGCCATAATTCTTAGCCATTTTCACTTGCATGGGTGTCCTTTATGGGGGTGATACGCCCCAAAATTTCTTTAAATGTGGGGAAAGAGATCGCCATGCACGCGCTATTTTTCAAGCTCCCCCCGCAGGCTAGCAAAGCGATCGCAAAGCTTAAGGCGATACGATGATCGTTAAAA
Organism: Helicobacter labacensis; assembly: GCF_003660285.1. Classification (GTDB taxonomy): domain Bacteria; phylum Campylobacterota; class Campylobacteria; order Campylobacterales; family Helicobacteraceae; genus Helicobacter; species Helicobacter labacensis. The sequence continues at coordinate 55,797 of NZ_QXQQ01000002.1, forward strand.
CTCTCTAAGGGCTCTTTGGGGCGTTTAAGAGTCCCGCCCTTAATTTGAAAGCCATCTTCAAAGCCCACGCATTCAATCCCCATTTTGGCTAGATTGGCTAGAGTGGTGGCGATGCGATCGCTCTCTTTGACGCGCAATTCTTTGGCATTTTTTACCACGCTCACCCCTTGTGCGACACTCATCGCCACGCCCAAAGCGGGCAATTCATCAATCAAAAAGGGGATATTCTCTTTAATCTCAACCGCTTTAAGGGGGCGGTGTTGCACATAAATATCCCCCACAGGCTCGATTTGTGTAGTGTGCGGGTGAAACTCCACATGCGCGCCCATTTTCTTTAATACTTTGAAGGCTTCTATGCGCGTGGGGTTGAGTAAAACATTTTTGAGCAACACCGCGCTTTGGGGCACAAGCACCACAGCTAAGGCAAAGTAAAACGCGCTAGAGGGGTCAGCGGGGATACACCACTCAAAGCTCTCTAAAGGCTGGCTTAAGGGCTCTAGGCTGATGGCTGTGGGGGTAATGTCAATCTTTGCGCCTAGGGCTTTTAGCATGCGCTCGCTATGATCGCGACTTAAAGAGGGCTCACTAAAGATAAGGGGGTCTTTGGCTTGCAGGGTGGCTAAAAGCAATGCGCTTTTGAGTTGTGCAGAGGATATGGGGCTAGTGTAGTGCAAGCCTTGCAGGGGCGCGCTTAGAATGCTTAAAGGGGCTAGGGTGTTTTGTGCGCGCGCCCGGATGTGTGCGCCCATTTGGACTAAGGGCGTGATGACTCGCCCCATCGGGCGTTTGCTCAAAGAGGCATCGCCCACTAAAATATAGTGGTTTTTTTGACTCTGGCTACTAGCAAGCAGCCCGCTAAAAAGGCGCATGGTTGTGCCCGAATTGCGGCAATTTAAAGGCTTTGTGGGCTCATTGAAGTGTAAAAATTGTTTAGGGGGGGTGAGCTTGAGGGTGTTTAGGGCGTGCTTTTGCACTCTTAAGCCTAGTGCTTTAGCGATGTTGAGTGTGCTTAGGCAATCTTGACCTGTGAGCAAATTTTGCACAAAACAAGGTTTTTGGCACAAGAGCGCAAAAATGAGCGCGCGATGACTTAAAGATTTATCTGAGGGCAGGTGATCTAAGCTGAGATCAAATTTTGGCGCGGGGGCGATGTGTAGCATTAAGATTTGAGCTTGGCGTTAAAATGTTGCTCTAGCACGCCTAAAGCTTGCTGGGTGATCGCCTGTAATTGCGACTCCATCAAGGATTCTTGGGATTGGATTTTAAGGCGCACACTTAGGGCGATTTGCTCAGAATTTTCTGTATAGATGTCTAGGGGGAAGACTTCTTTTAAATGGGGGATGCGTGCTTCTAAAAGGCGTTGCTTGAGAGCCACAAAAGGACAATTTTTATCTATAAGTAGAGTCAAATCCCTAAAGCTGGTGGGCAGCTTTGAAAACTCTTGAGCCTTGTAGGGCTTTTGGTTGAGCAATGCGCGATTCACTTCAGCGACAAAGCCTTCTAATAAATCTTCTTGTTGGACTAAGATAGGATTGATCGCCCCCAGCACGCCAATTTTTTGCCCCTCTTGGATGATCCACGCGCTTTGGTAGGGGTGGTAGGTGGCGTTTAAATAGGGGTTTTCTTGCTCTTGGGCGATGGGTTCTAAATCAAAAGCCCCGATCACACTAGAGATCGCGCGCGCGAAGGCATAAAAATCCCAAGTTTGTCCTTTGGGGTGGGGGTAGTGGGGGGGGGTTTTAAACCCGCTGGCTAGAAAGGCTAGACTTTGTGCCTCCTCACGCTTGGCGTTGTAAATGCTTCCTAACTCAAAAAGGGCAACACTCTTAAAGCCTAGGCTTTTATTGTGGGCGCTTGCCTCTAAGAGTCCGGGGATTAAAGAGGTGCGTAGGGTGTTGAGATCGGCACTAATGGGGTTGAGAAGATCAAGTTCTTGGGGCAATACGGGGTAACCTAGTTCTATTAAGCGTTCCCTCTTGGCAAAGACATAATGCACCACCTCCTTAAATTGCAAGGCAAGGGCTTTGGTGGCTAGGGTGCGCTCAAAGCAATAGCGGGTGTAGTGGGGGTTGGCGCTGGTGGTTTCGCTGGTGTGCAATAAAGCAGGGGGAATGTTCTCAATGCCCACAAAGCGCAACACCTCTTCGGCAATATCATGCACGCCCTCAATATCATGGCGATGGGGGGGCACTTGGATAGTGAGTGTGTCCTCTTGGGCGTGCAAGCCAAATCCCAAACTCTCTAAGATTGCATGGACTTGTTGGTAACTAATTGGCATGCCTAAGATACTGGCGATTTCTGTAAGAGTGAGCTTAAGACTTGGAGGGCTAAAGGTGCTTAGAGGCGTGCCCACTTGCAAGCGTGCCTCAGGGTAAAAACGAGTGAGTAACAAGGCTAGCCACTCTAAGCCCTCTTGCACCTGTGGGTTGCTCCCGCGCTGGGAGTGGTGGGTGAGCGTGGGGGTGCTCTCTTGAGGGTGAGAGTGTAGGCATTGGCATAAATGACTAGGCTCTATAAAGCTAGCCTCTAGCAAATAGGGGGAGGTTTGGGGGGGAGTGGGGGCGCGCACCCCGATCGTGGCTAGGGTTTTGTTAGCGTGCTGGGCGTATAAAAAGCCCTCTGAGGACAACACTTCTAAGGGCACATTCGGGTAAGCCTGCAAGATCACCCCGCTTAAATAGGTGCTGTATTCTAAGAGATTAGAGACCAAACTCTCTTGTAAATTGTGTTGCAAGGCTAGAGTGAGGGCGATCTCTAGGGGCAAAAAGGGCGTGTCTAATTCCAGTGTGCCATAACAGAGCGCGCAGGGGGGCAGAGTTTGAGGCAGACTTGGGGGGGTTGTTAGCGCGCTAAAAGAGAGTTTGGGAGGGGATTTTAAGCGCAGTTTATAAAGCGCACTGATTTCGCGCGCAACGCCTAGCACACTCAAGCAATCCCCCCGATTGGGGGTTAGGGCGATGTCTAAAAGTGTGCCTTTAAAAAAGGGTAAATCTCTTAGAGGTGTGCCTAGCTTTAAGGGCTGATCTCTATTAAGGCTACTATCTAGGATCAAAATCCCCTCATAGAGTTTAGGCAGACCCAGCTCCACGCTTGAGCAGAGCATGCCAAAACTCTCTACACCCCTGAGTGTGCTCGCCTGTATGTTGAGCTTGCAGGCAGGTAAATACGCCCCTTGCAAAGCCAACGCCACAAACTGCCCCGCCTGCACATTTTTCGCCCCGCAGACAATTTGTAACACCTTGCTACCGCTATCCACTTGGCAAATGCTAAGTTTTTCTGCGTTGGGGTGTTTGTCCTTAGTTAGGACTTGTGCGAGCACGACCTCTTGGGGCAACTCAAAGGGGCTAGCTCCCTCCACCTCCAAGCCTACACGGCTTAAATCCGCACATAAAGTGGGCACATCGGGCAAACTACCCTCTAAAAAATCCTCCAAAGTGTGGGTATTGAGTAACATCAAAACGCCTCTAGTAATCTCAAATCGGTTTCAAAAAGACTTCTAAGATCATTGATCGCACAACTGAGCATGGTTAGGCGTTCAATCCCCATCCCAAAGGCGTATCCACTCACATTGTTTAGCCCCGCATGTTTAAACACCCCCGGATGCACGCACCCTGCCCCCAACACCTCTAGCCAACCGGTGTGCTTACACACCTTGCACCCCCCTTGAGCGCAAAACACACAGCTAATATCCACCTCTGCGCTAGGCTCGGTGAAAGGGAAAAAGCTAGATCGCCAGCGCACGCGGATATCCCCAAAGAAATAATGCAAAAAGTCCTCTAAAACCTGTTTGAGATGCCCAAAATGCACCTTGTGCGCGCTATCTACTACTAAACCCTCTACTTGAGAGAACATGGGGGTGTGCGTGGTGTCATAATCGCGCCTAAAGGTAGGACCTACCCCGATCATTTTAATGGGGGGCTCTTGGGTTTGCATGGCATGGATTTGGGTAGGGGAGGTGTGGGTGCGCAAAAGCTTATGATCCTTGAAATAAAAAGTATCTTGCATGGCGCGCGCGGGGTGGTAGGCGGGTATGTTGAGCGCATCAAAATTGTAAAATTCCTCTTGCACTAACTCTCCCAAGTGCAATTTAAAACCTAGCTGGGTGAAATATTCAATGATGCGATCTTTAGTGTAGCTGAGTGGATGCCCTAGACTAGCACTAATATGGGTGTTGGCTAAACTAGGATCGAGTTTTTCAGCTTGCAAGCGCGCCTTTAGCTCTAAATTTTGTAAAGCCTGTTTGCGCTGGGCATGGGCTTGGGTGAAAGCCTCCTTAAATTGGTTGAGTTTTTGGGCTTTATGGGCTTTTTCTTGCCCACTTAAGTTTTTAAGTTGGGTAAATTCTTGGGTGAGTATCCCCTTTTTGCCCAAGACCTGCAGGCGTAGATCCTCTAACTCTTTGAGATCGCGCACATGGGCAACACGCGCCAAGAGATCGTCTAAAACCTGCAAGAGAGTCTACCTAATGTCAATTTTGAAGGTATGCACCTCATCGTTGAGAGCCACCCTAACCACTAAAGTGCCCGCAGTGATATGCTTAGGGTTTACCACCACAAATCCCCCCTTAGCCTTGCCTCCGGGCTTGAGAGTGGAACGCCTCAAATAGTTGATCGCCATGATTTTAAAGGCTTGGCGTTCATCTTGCATGATCGCTGCAGTCTGTGCGTCATCCATCATCATAAAGGGCACGCCCATCATCATATCATAGGCTAGGAAAGCCCCCTGCCCATAGTAGAACATGGGTGAGGGGATATTATCCCCTGTAATAGGCGTAGAAGGCACGGCGATGTTGAACTTTTGTAACACGGGGTCAAAATCGTAACTGGATTTAAGCATTTGCTTAAAGCTTAACACGGGCAAATTCTCTTGCCCCTCCTGCACGCTAATATGACTACTATCAAAGTCTAGGGGATTTCCTCCCGTGAGTTGCGCGCCTACATACAGCACTAAGGGAGGATCGTCCAAGCCCTTGAGTTGCTTTTGGGCGACCTCCACTTGCACCTTGGAGTGGGGCTGGCTAGATGTCAGCACCTGCACCCCATTATTATACCTAGACACCTGTTCAGGCTTGACGCTAAGCTTTGCGCACCCCGTGATGAAAGCGACAGACAGACAAGAAGCGACAACTAATGACCTCATGAAAACCCTTTATTATTTTGATAAGTTCAAAATCCAAATCGGTTGGCAAAAAAACCATCAGACCCCTCCGTAGTCTCTTGTGCGAAGACCCTTTCTAATTGTTCTTTGATGTCATAATAGCCAAAACTTTCTTTAAAACCCTCAATTTTGCCCCCACTGGCGTTTTTATGCCCCCCTCCGTTAAAATACTGTTTACTTATGCTACTCACATCGCATTTTCCATTGGAGCGCAAACTCACATTGCCCCTAAAACCCACATCAATGTAAAAGTCAAATTCAGGGTTTTCGCGCAAAAAGAGATTTGCCAGCACGCTAATCCCCCCCATGCTGTAACTTAAAAACCCCCTTTTATCCTCACATGCCACACTGCACGCCTCTTTTTTTTGCGAAAGCAACGCCACTTGGGCGTTTGAAGCGATATTATCCATTATCTCAGCATCCGGATCCCCCCCTAGAGCGATCTTTTTAAGCCTAAAAAGATCATTATCAAAGCGCACCGCTCCATTTTCTTGGTGGATGTAGAGGGGGACCTGTTCTAGGAGTGCAAACTTATAATCCCGGTGCTCCATATCAAACATGAATCGGTTAAGCTCATGGGTGGTGGCGATCATGCGCATGCACACCTTGCCCAGCTCAAAGCCAAAACCCTCTTCTTGCCAAATATCCACAGAATTAATCATCTCCACCATCGGGGCAAGTTTCTCCAACGCGCCTCTTGGAGAGGGTTGTAACGCTCTTTGAGCGTTTCGTAAGTGATCTTAGAAGCACTGCGATCCACATCTAAATGATACCAAGAATAGGCTTGTGCGGCATCTTGCCCTGTGATGTGGTGATCTAAAAGCAAAATTTCTACCTCCTTGCCCTGCAAGCGCAACGCTTCGCTTTCTTTTTGCAAAAACTCCGCCTCGCCCAAAGTCAAGTTCAAATCTGTAACTAAGATCAACGCCTTTTGGGGGTTCTGTTTGTTGAGCGCGTTGATGATCTCTTTGAGCCTTGCGGAGACCTCTTTACCATAATTGGCATTGTAATAGGTGATTTGTTCAAAAAAATGGCGGCTGACAAATTGGCAACCATAGCCGTCCAAATCAATGTGGGATAAATGAAAAACTTGCATGTCTTAGTCCTTAAAAGTTAATGTTGATGGTGCCTAACACCTCGTATTTGGCGTTGGTGTCTAGCTCGGCATGGCTTAGCACCACAATGTCGATCTTAAATTGCTCCATTTTGGTAGAAAGCGGACGGCGTAGCTCTGGATCGACAATGAGGATCACCGGGGCGATCCCACGCTGTAAAATCTTCATCGATTCGGCAGAGATGTTTTCAATAAGTTGTTGCATCTCGGTGGCGTTTAAAAGCAAGAATTTACCCGAAGCCTGGTCTTTGAGCTTGTTTAATAAAAATTGCTCGGTGGCGGTGCCTAGAGTGAGTAATTTAAGCGTCCCATCTTCGGATTTAAAAATATTGGTGATGACCCTTGAGAGGCGGGCACGCACCTGCTCGGTAAGAATGGTGATGTCGTTTTGCACACTGGGGGCAATGTCGGTGATGGTTTCTAAGATGGTGAGCATGTCTTTAATGGGGATTTTTTCATGCAGGAGTTCTTGCAAGACGGAGCGAATCACACCTGTGGGGATTTTCTTCGCCTCTTCTACGATGGCCGGGTAGTCATTAGCCAAACGCTCTAAAAGGGATTTGACCTCGTCTTTAGTGATAAACTCTTCGGCGTAGTTTTTGACTAATTCGCTCGTATGCGTGGCGATCACCGTGGAGGGGTCAATGATGGTATAACCTTGGATGATTGCCTCCTCTTTGTCTTTAGGCTCGATCCACAAAGCGTCCATGCCAAAGGCGGGCTCTTTAGTGGGGATGCCCTCGATCTCTTTGCCCGCAAAGCCGGTGTTCATCGCCAAAAAGCGATCGGGCATCACGCTCCCATCGCCAATACTCACCCCCTTCAACTTAATCTCATAATGGGTTGGGGGGAGTTGGAGATTATCGCGGATGCGAATTTGGGGCATCAAAAAGCCATAGTCGCTAGCGATCTTTTTTCTAATGCCCCTAATGCGCTCTAATAAATCCCCCCCCTGCTTGACATCGGCTAGGGAGATGAGCTGGTAGCCTAAAGCGAGCTCTAAAAATTCAATTTTAAGCACCTCATTAATAGCCTGCTCTTCTTCTTTTTTGATCTCCTCCGCGCTCTTTTGGGGGCGGGTGATGGGAGTTGGTTCTGTTTGTGTGGCGACTCTAGCAGAGAGATCAACCCCGGTTTTTTTACTCAGCCAACTCTCAAACTTGGCAAATAAATTGTCCTTGCCTTCCCTAGAAATGAGCCATGCGATGAATAAAAACAAACTGCCCACAAAGGCGAGCGAAAAGGTGGGCAGCCCGGGCACGCTAGCAAAAAGCAAAAGAATACAGCCCACGATGACTAAGGTTTTACTCTTGTCAGTCAGTTGGGTGATGAGCTTGCTAGCAAAGTTTTCTTCTTCATGCTGGGTGGTGCGCGTGGCGACAATGCCCGTAGCCGTGGCGATGATGAGCGCAGGGATTTGCCCCACTAAACCATCTCCAATAGTGAGAATCGTAAAAGTGGATGCGCTGGCGTTGATACTCATGTCCCTTTGGAACACGCCCACTAAAAAGCCCCCGATGATGTTGATCAAGGTGATGATGATCGAGGCGATCGCATCGCCTTTGACAAACTTGCTTGCCCCGTCCATCGCACCATAAAAATCTGCCTCTTGACTCAAAGCGCCACGCCGCCTCTTGGCTTCATCGCTATCAATAAGCCCGGAGTTTAGATCCGCATCGATGGCCATTTGTTTACCGGGCATCGCATCCAAAGCAAAGCGCGCGCGCACCTCAGTTACACGGGTGGAGCCATTGGTAACCACTAAGAGATTAACCAGCACCAAGATACTAAAAATGATTGTCCCAATGACATAATTGCCGCTCACCGTAAATTCCCCAAAGGCACTAATAATATCACTCACCGCGCTAGGACCTTTGTAGCCCTGTGTTAAAATCATACGGGTCGTGGCGACATTGAGCGCGAGGCGATAAAGCGTCACAATCAAGAGCAGAGTTGGGAAAGCGCTAAAGTCTGTGGGCTTGGTGATGTAAAGCCCGATTAGGATGATGAGCACAGAAAGGGCAATGGAGATAGTCAGCAAAAAATCCAGCAAGAAAGGGGGCAGAGGCACAATGATGATGCCCAAAATGGCGATCACAAAGGCGACAACCGTTAAGTCTTTAGACTGGCTTAGATGCCTAAAGAATGGAAAAGCCTTTTTGAGAACATTTTTAGATTTATTGCCCGCCACGCCTCTTATACGCCCTTTGTGTAGAATGGGGGTATTTTACACTCTTTCATGTAAAATTCCACTTTTCTAGGCTATAATCGCGCCTTGTTAAAATTTTAGATTAGGAGTTTACATGGCCTTAGGGGCGCAAAAAAAGCAAGAGATCATCGCCAAATTTGGCAGGCAAGCGAGCGATACGGGGTCTAGTGAAGTGCAGGTCGCGCTTCTTAGCCAGCGCATTAGCGACTTGAGCGCGCATTTGAAACACAATCCCAAGGATCACTCCAGCCGTTTAGGGCTGTTGAAGTTGGTAGGGCATCGGCGCAACCTACTCAAATACCTCAAACGCACCCAGCATGAGCGCTATTTGGAAGTGATCCAAGCACTAGGCATCAAAAACCGCTAGGGTATTTTTGGGCGCATCGAGTTTCTTTTCTCTTGTCTTTGCGCTGTTCTTTTTAACTTCCTGTAAAAAACCCTTAGCCCAGATTCTGCTTGTTATCTTAGCCCTAGGCGCATTGGGCTATTATCTCAAATACAAGCCCTCTTTGCAATTGCCCCGCGCCCACAAGTGGTTGGTGTGGGTGTGGGTGCTCATGTTTGCAAGTGTGTTACCCAATCTCTTCATGGACGGCAGTTTAGAACACTTTTCGTATAATCTGCGCCTGCTTAACATGCCCTTGATCTACCTGCTAGGGGCGATCGCTCTGGTGTGTTTGGGCAATGCCCCCCTCAGCTTGCACCAACGCCCCATTTTTTATGGCATGGCACTAACCTGTCTATGCAATGGGGGAATCGCGCTGGTGGAGAGGCTAGGTTTTGGAATAGGGCGCGTGAGCGCTTGGAGCACCATTGTGGGTTTTGTAACCCTGAGTGCTATGGCGATCTTTGGGTGCTATATCTATGCGCTCTACACCTCTAGGCGCGCTGAAAAGCTATTTTTTAGCGCGGCGTTAGTGGTGGGCTTTGTTGTGGTGATCTTGAGTGGCACGCGTAGCGCGTGGATCGCCTTTTGGTTAACTTTCATCATCCTTTCAAGCCTGATTTTATACACCCAAAAGTCTTGGCGCGCTTTGCCCCATATGTTGGTGCTTGGCGCGCTCTTGGGGGGGTTGTTTGTGGGAGAACAGATACTAGAAGGGCGCGCCTGATTCAAACACCAAGGGGAGTCCAAGAGAGTTTTAGCCACGATCTCAAACTCTACGCCCACAATAATGCGGATTCTAGCATCGGGGCGCGTTTGGATCGCTGGAAGGAAGCCTTAGCCATTGTGCGCCTCTCTCCATTATTTGGCATGAGTTTGAGCGCGCGTTGCAAGCACATGGGCACAATCATCGCGCTAGCGCATTCTCACCATAGTGTGGAACATAGCGATTGTAAGGGCAAATACGACAATGAGATTTTCAACACGCTTGCGCATAAGGGCTTGGTGGGCTTGGGGGTGCTCTTGGCGTTTTGGGCTGTAGTGGCGCGTATCTTTTGGATGAGACGCTCATCTCAGCCCCAACTTGCCCTCTTCATGCTGGCTTTGCTAGGTTTTTACATTTTCTTGGGGATTGGTTTTGATCCCTTTGCCTTTTTCATTGAAGGGAGTTTTTTTGTAGGGATGGTGGTGATGGGGATGGTGGGGGCGCGCGCGCCCTCTTAGTGTTATCCAACGCGTGGGTGTTATGCGGTATCATTCTTGCTTGTAGTGCTAAAACAAGCAAAGGATATCTATGGCTCTTAACCCTACGAGCTTAGAGATCGCCAAAACATCCAGCAAGGGTAAGACCCCTGTTTCTGCGTCCAAGAAGACCTTAGCCGCGGATAAAGACGCGTTCAAACAGCTTTTAGCCCACCAAAAAAAGCAACTCAAAACCCCCCTACTTGCCGATCCTAAGATCGACAAGCACAAAAAAGACGCGTTACCCATTGCCCTAGCTAAAGCCCAAGAGAAAAAGACTTCTAAGAATCCTGATCCCAACCACACCACCCCCCTAGCCCACTTGTTAGAAGGCAAGATGCCAAAAGTGCCCCCATTGCCTGATAAAACCTCCAAAAGCCCTCACACGCCCCAAAAATCCAAAACCCCCAAAACCGATCTCTTGGCGGATAAAAAACGCCTCCAAACACGCTAAACTCTCCGACATCAAGAAGCTTGAAGGGGCTAAGAAATTGGGCTTGAGTTCCCTCAAGCATGAAAAAAAGCGCGCCCCCCCACAAAGCCTGAATCTAAAACCCCCCTTTCCACCCAGCACCTATTAGACATGCAAAAAAAACCCACAGCCTCTCTCAAGGACAAAAAAAGCCCCTGAACCCAAAAATACGGACACCCCCAAGCAAGAGAGCAAAGCCACTGCGAGCCCCCCGCCCAAAGCCCCCTTGAGTCAGCTTTTAACCCACCAAGGCATCACCCAAAACAAACAAGAGAGCGCTAAACTCCATGCGCAGAAACTCTATGGGCACACCCTCCCTAAAGATAACGAAACCAACGATCGCGAAATCAAGCAGGCGTTTAAACAAGCCCTTGTGCAATTCCCTCCCTCCATTTATGCCCCCCACGCGCCCTTACAAGGTCCAGCTGGCACTAAAATTAGCCCTGAAGAGCAAAAGGAGGAAAAACCCAGTCTAGCCATTAAAGAGAGTGTGTCCCATGCGCCCATCCAACATGCCCAAGATAAAGAACTTCCCAAAGCTCCTTTGATTAAAGAAACCCTTAAGAATTTTAGTGCCGAACTCAAACAAGCTCTTGTGGATTTCAAACCCCCCATTACAAAACTTTCTATGGAGCTCCACCCAGATAAACTAGGCAAGGTGGAGGTGGTGATCCAACAGGTGGGGAATAATATCCAAGTGAGTGTGAGCTCGAGCGCGCCTGTTGCCGCCTTATTATCCTCTTACAACAACGAATTGCGCCACAATTTAGCCCAAATGGGCTTTAGTGATGTAGATGTGAGTTTTATCGCGCACAATAACACCGGGCATGGTTCTAGCAACCCCCAACAGCAACACAGCCAAAACCCCCACAATCCCCAAAGCCAAAACCCCCATACCCCCCAAAGCCCCTCTAAAGACACGAATGCCCCCCCTCTAAGAGTGGGGGACTCTACGCTTAAGATCAGCAGATTAAGGGTATAATGGGGGGGTTATACCACAAAGGGAGAAGGGCATGCCCATTGATTTAGCAGAAGTAACCGGGGCAAAAGCAGCCATGGAGAAAAAGAAACACGAGCCCAAGATCGCCAATGGCTTGGACAAGGACGCGTTCATGAAGTTGTTTTTAGAACAGCTTAAAAACCAAGACCCCACCGCCCCTATGGAAACCGACAAGATCATCACCCAGACCGCGCAACTCACCCAAGTGGAGATGCAAGAGGAAAACAAGAAGACCATGAAGGAAGTGGCCGATGCGATGCAATCGAGCAAGGACACTAACCAATCTCTTAGAGATTTTCAAGGCAAACTCAAAGAAACCCTAGATCACCTAGATAAGGGCGTGGACAATAGCCTCAAGTCCAACGCGTTGATGACCCAAGCTTCGGGTTTGAATAGCGTGAGCATGATTGGCAAGATCGCCGAAACCGATGTCAAGGGGATCAATGTGGGGAAAGGCAAGGTGAGTTTCGCGCTTTACTTCGATCAACCCATTGAAGCTTCAGAGGGCAACCCGGGGGTGCAAATCTTTGATGCAGAAAAAAAGCTGGTGCGCACTTTGCCCTTGAGCGGGAAAAATGGGCAACAAGGTTATATAGAATTTGAGTGGGATGGTTTGAATCAGGAGGGCAAGCGCGTGCCCCCGGGCACTTATGAGATCACAGCCGAATACAATCTAGACCCCAGTAGCAATAAATACCTCCACACGCGCATAGGCAGGGGGGAGGTGCAAAGCGTGGTGTTTAACAAGGGCAAGCCGATGTTGCGCATGGGAGAGATGGTTTTGCCCATGGATAGCGCGCTAGAGTTTTACGACAAGTCCAGCTCGCGCCACCAACAAGAGCAACACGAACACCTAGCCCACCTAGTGCAGGCTAAAGCCCCCACAGCCCCCAAAGAGGTGGCAAGCACTAAATCCCAGCCCACGCCCCCCCAAAATACCCACCCTAGCGCGCACTCGACACCCCCCCCTAAATCCTCCCACCCCATCTAGCCTCCCACACAAGCTACGATTTAGCTGGCTTGCAAACTAGACTAGAACAACTCATCGCCCAAGTGGCGCAAGCGCAACAAGGCTTGCTAAACACCCTCTTAAACACCTCGTTAACCCAAAAAATAGACGGGCTGTTTGCGGAAGTATCCAAGGAGAGTTTGAACCCACAAAATCGTCAAGCCAAGGGCAGGGCGATCCAAGACTTAGGCACTCTCTTAGCTTACCTGCACGCCACACAAACCAAGCTCAAAGCCTACGCCAAAGACCACCCAAGTTTGTTAGCGCTCACGCCCTCTAGCATTGCGGCTATGCAAAGTGGGCACACCAGTGGGAATTTGTATGGGGTGAACGCACAACTGGGTTATAAACACTTCTTTGGCAAGAAAAAACGCTTTGGCTTGCGCTACTATGGAAGCTTTAGCTACCAATATGGCACACTCACAAATGCGTACAACACAGCTTTAAGCAATATGGTTTATGGGGCTGGGATGGATGCGCTTTATAACTTTTATGAAAACGCGAAGGGGCACTACACCACAGGGGTGTTTGTGGGCTTCATGTTGGCAGGTAGCACATGGTTGCTTAAAGATGCCAAAGCCTACCAAGCCCTAGCTAACTTTATGAGAGTTCAGGGCTACCATGTGAGCCAACACACAACCTACTTCCAAATCCCTTTGAATATAGGTTTTCGTAGCAATGTCAGCAAGCACAATGGGTTTGAAGTGGGGCTACGCATCCCTTTGAGCCTGAATAGCTACCTCAATGGCACGAGAGGGGCACAAAGCCTCAATATCAGCTATAAGCGCAATGTTTCTGTCTTTGTGAATTATGTTTACAACTTTTAGGCAGGTGGGATAAGCTAAGGGCAAGGGGTGGTGTTATCCTCCTGAGTGGGTCTTTGTGGCTCTCTTTGGCATTTTAGCGGGCGCGTTGGTTTTGTCTTATACTCACTCTTGAGGCTTGCTGGTAAACTTGCCCTAAATCTTTTATTTTCTTCCGACATCTTTCTTGGGCTTACAAGATGTGTTACAAGGACTCTGCAATGAGCTTATGTGGGGGCTTTTAAAATCACGATTGCTAGAGTGTTACTTTTTTAAGCTCATGAATCTATTCATTGGCATAGGTTCTCTCAAAATTTTTGTCTAGCGCGCGCCTAAAAAAGGCATGAAAGTGAAAACGGTGAGAACCTAAACTCAGATACATGAAGTTAGCAGGAGTCTAGCCCAAATTATTAAGATTGGTGAGTAGGTTGTATAAAAACCAGCTATCCCCATTGTAAAAGACTTGGGGTTTAGCGCTTGCGCCATCTTTATGCACGCTAATGCCATCCTCATAGGGCGCAATGGAGATGAGTTTAGCAAGTGGGAGGCGCACACTCTTAGCCTTGCCAGCAAAATACAAATGCTTGGTGGTGATAGCCAACACCCCCGTGTCAATGTATTGTAATTGATCCTCTTGGATTCTGCGCCCCTTAAAAGCCCCCACGCGGTAATACACCCCCTTCATAATGCGCACGCTCACCCCCTGCGAACCTCCCACATAGCGGCTTGTCGTTTTGGTTTCATAATACGCCACGCCCTGTTCTACCCAAAGGAGTTTTTCGCCCTTTTGGAACACAAAGGGCAGGGGGTCGCCCATCAAGTTAAGGCATTGGGGTAGTACCCCCTCCATCACTTGGCGCAAGATATGGGCTTGCGTGAGTCGTCTATAGTATCCCCACTTGTCTAATATCTCTTGTGAGAGTTGAAAAAAGGCAATGAGAGCCCTAATCCTTTTCCTCATCCACACTTAAAAGACCATCTTCTAAGGCTTTCTCAATGGCGTGCCCCACCCCTTTAGCGATCAAATCTCTTTGCAGGGACGAGTCAATAAACGCGCTTGTGGCGTGTTGGCTTAAAGAGTTGCTTAAAGTTTCTAACTCTTGGGGGGCGATTATGCTGTTGGTAGGCTTCTTGGATGGCTAGTTGGATCTGCTCTTGTGCCTGTGTGTGTTTTTGCAAACACTCTTTATGTTGCTTGCGCAAAAACCCTGCTGGGCGGTTACAAAATTTACAAAGCCCCATCAATCACCCCTTAAACTGGGTTTTTTGGCGCACTAAGCGCACTAATTCTAAAGCGTGCGCGCGGGGCAAATCTGCAATCATGCCATGCCCCAAATTAAAGATAAAACCCAACTCCCCCATCACTTTTAAAATGCGCTCCACCCCCTCAGCCATTGCTACTTGGCTATACAGTCTTGCGGGTTCTAAATTGCCTTGCAAAACATAGCGATCGCCTAAAATCTCTTTAGCCATAGCTAAGGGCGTGCCCCAATCACAGCCAAAGACCTCAAAATCCCCGTTCAAATGCGCTAAATACGCCCCCACGCCCTTAGGAAAGACAATCAGGGGGATATTAGGGTGCTTGGCTTTGAGCGCGCGGGTGATTTTTTGAATGTAATTCCAGCCAAAAGTTAAATACGCCTCTAATTCTAGCGCGCCTGCCCAAGAATCAAAGATCATCAAGGCATCCGCTCCCGCCTCTGCTTGTTTGGACAAATAGGCGATGAGTTCTGTAGTGAGCTTATCTAGCAAGGCGTGTAACACTTCAGGCTGGCTATAGAGTAACTTTTTAGAGTGCTGGTAAGTCTTGCTCCCCTGCCCCTCGATCATATAAGTGGCTAAAGTCCAAGGCGCGCCACTAAAGCCAATGAGTGCCTTAGATTTGTCTAATTGTGCGCGCACGCTAGAGACAATCTCATAGACATAGTCTAATTGTTGGTGAGCTTGTGGTTTTAGGGCTTGGATGTCCTCTAAACTGGTGATGGTGTGGGTGAATTTAGGACCCACATTAGGGAGAAACTCTAGGGGTAGCCCCATAGCATAAGGCAAGAGCAAAATATCGCTAAAGAGAATAGCCGCATCCACATCTAAGATTTCTATGGGTTGGAGGGTTACCTCGCTAGCAAGCTTTACATTAGCGCAGAGATCTAAGAAGTTTTTAGCTTTTTGGCGCACCTCTTGGTATTCGCGTAAATAACGCCCCGCTTGGCGCATCATCCAAATGGGGGTATAGGGGGTTGCTCGCCTAAAACACGCGTCAATAAAGATCATCACAATCCTTTAAAAGGGGTTTAAGCGCAATTTTAGCGCGCATGCACTCCACAATCTTGCCATGCAA
The DNA here is from genome assembly GCF_003660285.1 of Helicobacter labacensis. GTDB lineage: Bacteria > Campylobacterota > Campylobacteria > Campylobacterales > Helicobacteraceae > Helicobacter > Helicobacter labacensis. Next base: position 71,526 of record NZ_QXQQ01000002.1, read on the forward strand.
ACGCGCGTAAATGCTGGCTAAAGGCAGTTGGTGGTCATAGAGGGCTAGAGTGTTTTCTAAATTTTCTTGCAAGCCTTGCATGAAAAACTCTTGCATGGCGTGGTAATCCTCTAATTCTAGTCCTAAAGAGGCTAAGAGCTGGTAGGTGTATGCATCCACCACCAGCACGGGGCGCAAACAGGCGTAATTTAAAATGCTATCAGCACTCTCAAAACCGATTCCCTTTTGGGTCAAAAGCCAATCTCGGCTCACTTGGGCTTGAAAGTTGGCAAAGTCTTTAAAGTCTTGCAGGATATGGCAACTCAAGGCGATCAAATAGCGCGCTTTTTGGCGGTAAAATCCGCTAGGGGCAATGAAGGGGGCTAACTCTTGAGGGGAGATTTGGGCGAGATTTTCTAGGCTTAAAAGTTGGGATTTTTTAAGATTTTCTAAGCTTAAGCGCGCCCTCTCCCAGCGCGTGCGCTGGGTTAAGATCGCCCCCACCACCACCTCAAAACTCCCGGCATGGGGCCACCACAGGGGCGGGGCGTTTTTAAGTAAATTGAGAGCTTTGAGCGCGCGTAAAATCCCTAAACTAGAGATCATCTACACAAAGCGCACCAAGATCATGCCACAAAAGGCGTTGCCTTTATAGACTTCTACGCGATAAATGCGCCCCTTTCTATCTACTGAAAAACGCGCTAAGAGATTTTTATGGGCGATCTTCACCCCCACTTCATTGGGTTTATTCCCCTCATTTTTAAGAGAAAACCCAATGACATTGACCCGGTAGCCCTTTTTAGGTAGCACCTTAAAACTCCCCTTGACATTGACAATGCTGGCTAGAGCGATCGTTTTAACCTCATTGTCAATCTCCATATTGATGTCTTTAAGGCTGTGATCAAAGGGCATGTATTCGGGCATAAATCGTGTCATGAGCTTGTTGCCGTATTTGAGCCAAATTTGGTTTTTACGGGGCAAAAGACCTAAAATATAGCTTTGTGAATCTAGGGGGATTTGACTCACAGGCGCGTTTTTGGGGAAGGGAAAAAAATGTAAGTGATCGCGCAAGCCATAGAGGGGAAGAGTGGTGTTGTGATTCAAAGTTACTTGGAGTTTTTGATCGTTGATGAGGCGATAAATCGCCAAAGGAGTGAGCGCGAAATCTTTGCTGTAGCGAATCCCTAACTCCTCTAGGACACCCTCTATAGCCAATAGGTGGTAGTAGACGCGTTGGGCTAGAGTGAGTTCCTTGCTCGCCTCATTGGCAAAGGCGGGTTTGTCATGCTTGATCGCAAAGTAAGTCAAAGCCTTTTCCATTTCTTTGTCTCCCCTTGCCGTGTGGGTGTTGTGGATATGGTAGCGGTGTAGGGGTTTGAGGAGGTGGGCGTTGATGTGCTCTGTTGTCTTGGCTGAAATATGTTTGAGATCGCCAAAGGTGGTGTGGGCTAAGTTGTTTTGATCGATGATGAAGGAATTGCCCCAGCGCCTAGGGTTGAGTAATGCACTTTCATAATGGGGGCGATAAAAGCCACTCCCATCATGTAAATGCAACACCACATTCACATCGGGGGCAGTGATGGTGTGCTTGATAGATTGGATGAGGGGGTATTCGGGATCCTTGGGATTTAAATAGGCAAATTTACGATTCAAATCCCCATAAACTCCCCGGTGGTTCAACAGCATAGAATAGCGGTTCAACACGGGCACTACCCACACAGAGCCAGATAAAATCTTGTAGTGGGTTAAAAAAATATTAGTGGTGTTAAATCCCCCGGGTTCATCGCCCTGAATCCCGCCCATGAGCAACAAAGTGGGACCTTTTTGATCCCCCACTTTTTTAATGACATGCACGGATTTTTCCGCTTGCGCCAAACAAGGCAACACAAACGCCAGACACAATAATAGTACTCTCATTAACTCTCTCTTGGATGAAGGATAGCTGAAGTGCCATTATATCTAAAAAGCCCGCGGATTGATCCAAAAGGAGGGAATAAAAAATGCTTGGTTTTTCTATCTTGCTATAAGGATGGACATGAGAGAGAATATGCTAGAAATCTTTAAAAAGCACTTGGGGGCGATTGATCCCGCGGATTTGGGAATCCTAGACACCCAGCAAAAAACTAGCAAAATCAAGCATTTCAACCACGAGATCAAGGGTTTGAATGAGAGTATTGGGGTGTTACAGACCTTGCAGATTGCCTGCCAAAACTTGCTTAAACTAGAGGCGGATGCGCGCACTTCTATGCAGGAAGTGATCGCCAAGGCGCGTTTTCAAGATAAGGAACTCTTTGGTGTGGGCTTGCAAATTAGTTTAGATTCCCAAGAGTCTTTGCACCTAGAGATCCAAAACCCCCTAGAGGTGCTAGCTTCCAAGGGGCTAGAGGGTATGCGCGCGTGTTTGCAAGAGGGCTTGGAAGACATTAAAGACGCGTTGGCACGCATCCAAGAGAGTGTGAGCCAAAAACAGGTCTTCAAAAAACCCCCCACTCTCAACACCCCCCACTTTGACAAAAGCGCGCTACTCTGCGTTAAAACTTCTTAAACCTCTTGGGCGCGCCTAGCGCGCCAGCACCCAAGAACCCGGCAAGGGCGGACTCTTAGCACCAAGCATGGGGCATCAATCTAGTTTCAGGCTATAGGCTTTAGGGGAGCTGTAAAGATGGCTGAAGTGATACCAGAAACTAGCTTCATAGGCGTTAGGGTTGCGCTTGATACGGCAGTGAAAACCCCGTAACATCTCTTCAAAAGGGAGATGGTTTTCCACGATGCAGGCTAAAATTTCTTGGCGCACGCGCAGTTGCATCACACGATAACCCTGCTGGACAGAGATGAGTGCCTTCTCTTCTACAATCTTGAAACTTTGCGTAACAAAATTGGCCTCTACAATGGGTGCGACTACTTTGTCAAAATTGTCGTTAGTGGGGATGAAACTCACAATTTGGTAGGCTTTATAGGCAGAGAGTTTGAGAAAACCCATGAGTTTATGGGGATCATAGCTGAAAGTCTTGGCGTAAAATTGCGTGTATTTAGCGGGCAAGTCTTTTTTAAGGGTGTGGATTTCTTCTTGCCACTGCACCAAGTCGGCGGTTTTAAATTCTAAGGTGAGCGCGTCATTAGGGGGCAAACATTTGACCGGGTTTTCTCTGTGTGTGCGGCTGTAGAGATCGCAAATCTTACTGCACTCTGATATATCGTTATGGGTGTTGATGCGCTTGATGATGGCATCTCGACTACTCTCCTGTAAATAGGGAGTAGCAATGGGCATCACATAAGCGGGGTTGGTCAAATGGATAAGCTTTTCTAATTGCTGTTTTTGCCCCTCTAGGTGGGCATTATGCAGGGCTTTTTTCTCTTGCCCGCTGTAATTATCCACACAAAAGGGAAAACCCGAAGTTTCCCCAAAAAAGGCAGTGCACAGTAAGGTTAGCCCACTGGGTAGATTGAAGCGGTTGATGTAGTTAGCATAGGGGTTAATGAGCACATCATGCCCGCAAAGACACAAGTAAAGCCCACTATCCTCAGAGTCATCACCGGCTTTAAAAACACTGAATTGGAAAAACGAGCTAAACTCGTAGATTTCTTGAAACTCCAAAGGAAAAATATTAGAAAAGCCTAAGTTTTTTAGCGCGCGCTCTACACTCTTGGAGGCAAAATTGCCCACAATAAAGGGCTTACTTCTGGGAGCAAACGCTAAAGTTTGGGGATGCAAACAGCTAGAGCGATTAGAGGAGATAAAAATAAAATCCGCATGCACCAAGCAATACAACGCCTCTTTACAGCTGGCTTTCTCTAAATAACCCGCCCCCAAAAAGGCAGGACCTAGCAGCCATGGATCGGTGATGAATTTGATCCCGCCTGCTTCAATATACAAACAGGCATGGTTAAGATAGCGGATTTTAAAATCCCCTTTAAAACTGGATTGGTAGGGGTTAGCTAAATCTGTAGAGGTTTCAATCTGAAGAGTGCGCCCCTCAATGCGGTATTTGAGGGGTTGTTTTTTGCGTCCATTGTCATAACTCAAACTACTCAAGTGTAAATTCCACATGCAATGTGGGCAGGAAGCGATGCCTTTGTTATGCAAAAGCTTATCTCCCCTGTGATCGCAAATGGTGTCGATGATCCAATCGACTTCTGGCTTTTCACCCATTTTGACATGCTTTTTCATCTTAATGATAAATTCGCCCATGTCATTGATCCCCTCTAATAACCCCCGCACAGAGAGACTTTGGGTATTAGTGTTGGTTTCAAAAAGCCCCACACGGCGCAACTTGACGGGTGCGGGCGAACTAGAAGCGTTCTTGGGCGGCAAAGCGGGCCTCCATAGGCTAAAAATAAAGGCGCATTATACTAAAATCTTGCCAATAAATCCCCAACTCTTAAGGATCACCAATGGTATTACTGCTAGATAGTAGAAGTGGCACAGCCATAGGGGGTTTTGAGCGCGCTCTGCTCGATCCTAGTTGTCAAGGCTTGTGCGTGCCTCAAAACCTCCCCCAAGTGGATTTTTCTACCTACCTGCCCTTGAGTTACGCCCAAGCCACCCAAACTCTCTTTAAAGCCCTAGAGCTCAATCTCAACCCCGCTCTCTTAGATCGCGCCCTTGAGCGTTACTCCAAGTTTGAGGCTATTGCCCCCCTGCATGCCTTGAGTCCCTCCCTCTATGTCCAAGAACTCTTTCATGGTCCCACTCTAGCCTTTAAGGATATGGCACTCCAACCCTTTGGGGTGTTGCTCTCAGAGTTAGCCAAAGCACGCCAAGAAAAGTATTTGATCATGGTGGCTACTAGCGGGGATACCGGTCCAGCTACTCTAGCTAGCTTTGCTAATCTGCCTAATACCTATGTCTTTTGTCTTTACCCCGCTCAAGGCACGAGTTTAATCCAAGCCCTGCAAATGCAAACAATAGATGCGCCCAATCTCAAGGTAGTTGGGCTAGAGGGAAATTTTGATGACGCGCAAAGCGCGCTTAAAACCCTCTTGCATGATGAGGACTTTCAAACACATTTAGCCCAAAAAGATTTGCATTTGAGTGTGGCTAATTCGATCAACTTTGGACGCATTATCTTCCAGATGGTCTATCACATTTGGGGGTATTTGGATTTGGTGCGCGCTGGAGCGATCCAGTATGGCGATCCCATTAAAATTATGATCCCTAGTGGAAATTTTGGCAATGCCCTAGGCGCGTTCTATGCTAAAGCGATGGGCTTACCTGTGGAAAAAATTAGCGTGGTGTCTAATGCTAATGATGTCCTCACGGAGTTTTTTAACACGGGAGTTTATGACCTACGCACCCGTAGTTTGCTCAAAACCCCCTCTCCAGCGATGGATATTCTTAAAAGCTCCAATATTGAACGCCTACTTTTTGCCCTCTTTGGCTCTGAGCGCACACAGGAGTGCATGCAAGCACTCCAAGATCAAAAATACTACGCCCTCACTTCTAGCGAATTACAAAGCTTACGCGCGCATTTTGAGGCGTTTAGCTGTGATGACACGCATTGCTTAGATACTATCGCGCGCACCTATTGCGATCAGCACTATTTAATAGACCCCCACACCGCTACCGCGCTTTATGCCTATGAACACCTTGAGAGTCGCCTGCCCTGTGTGGTGGTCTCTACCGCCTCTTGGAGTAAGTTTGCCCACACCACTGCCCTAGCTCTAGGCAAACAAGCCAAAGACGATCAAGAAGCTCTGCAAGTTTTAGCTAAAGAGGGGATTATGCCCCCTGCTAGAGTGCAAGAGCTTTTAAGTAAGCCTCTTATACATAAAGATCGCGTGGGTGTAAGCGATCTGCAAAATTACATTAAAACATGGCTAGAAAATTTCTAGCGCGCGTTGCGCGCTAACCCCCCTTGTTTGCTAATGAACTTCTCTCCACACCTTTTGTTTCCACACATAGGCAAGCAAGGTCATTACCGCAAAGAAGACCATGATCTTAATACCTAGCGCATCGCGTTGGTGTTTCTTGCTATCCCCCACTTTTTCTAGGTAATGGATGATCTGTTCTTGAGATTCTTTATTGAGCCCCACTCTAGGCATGGCTGTCCCGGGCAAGAGTTTTTGAGGATCGTTGATAAAGACTTCTAGTTTTTCACGCCCTAGTGAGCGAATCATCATGGAGAGATCGGGCACTTCCGCGCCTAAATAGCGGTGCAAGTCTTTAGGATCGCTGAGCGCGTGTTCTTTGTCGTATGTAATGCTATGGCAACGCTGGCAGGCTTGGGCAAAGACTTCTTTATCTTCTAGCTTTTTAGGCGCGATAGAAACTAGGTAAGCCACAATGTCGGATAAATCTTGATCGCTAAATTGGGCAAAAGCGGGCATGGGATAGGGGTTATCGTCCTTGTATTTGTGAGCAAGTTTAGCTGTTTTTACGGGGTCTTTGATGAAGTGGGCTAAGAATTGGGGGTTGAGCACAGCACCCACATGGGAGAGATCGGGAGGCACGACCCCAAAGCTCGCCCCAGCACTAGCATGGTCCATGGGAGCGGGGATTTTTTGGCTCTCAAGGCTATGGCAAGCGGTGCAATTTTGGGCAACTAAATCCTTACCCTTAGTCGCATCGCCCTTACTCAGATCAATAGGCTTTAAATCCTTGAAAGCAAAGTCAGCCGGGGGCACTTTGGGCTCCATCACGCTATGCGCATAGGGTTCTACCCCCCAGTAAAGCACCCCAATCACCACGATCAAAATCGCTAGGATTTTAAGCTCTTTCATTGTGCGCCCCCTTTCTTCTCAGCGCGCGCAATGAGGGGCAAGACCACAAAAAAGAGGGCTAAAAAGATGATTGAAGCCACAAAGCCCACATATTTATTATTCCCTACAGGGGGCAATTTGCCATAGATGGTGAGCACCACCATATCCACCACGAGCACCCAAAACCAAATTTGGAAGGCTTTGCGTTGGTGGGCAGGTTTGACTACCGGGCTATTATCCAAAAAGGGCAATAAAAAGAAGATCACTTGGGCGATCCCAAAGGCGACTAAGCCTAAATTGCCATTGAAAAAGAAGCCCCGTAAGACCTCATAACTCCATAGAAAATACCACTCGGGGTAAATATGGTGCGGAGTTTTAAGGCTATTGGCGCGCTCAAAGTTAATAGGATCCATAGCAAATTCGTAATGGTAGCACACCAAGTAAAAGAAAAAGACCATGAAGGCGCACACCACAAAAATATCTTTAGAGAGAAAGACGGGCCAAAAGGGGATGACCTTAGATTCTTTCTTTTTACCCTCTTTAAACTTCTTTTCTTCGGCTTCAAAGTCCAACACTTCGCCCTCTTGGTTATTGACATGGGGGATACGCAAAGAATAAAAGTGCATGCCCACGATGGTTAAGATCACCACAGGCAATAAAAAGACATGCAACATAAAAAAGCGCGTGAGTGTCGCGTCTGCTACGACATAATTACCCCGAATCCACACCAACAGATCAGGACCAATGACCGGGATTTTGCCAAATAACTCCGTGATGACTGAGGCTGCCCAGTAGCTCATTTGCCCCCAAGGCAACATATAACCGCTAAAGGCTTCTGCACTAAAGATCACAAACAAGAGCATCCCGCTAATCCAAATCATCTCACGACCCTTTTTATAAGAGCCATAGTAGATTGCCACAAACATATGGATATAGAGGATCACAAAGATCATGCTCGCAGCCGTAGCGTGGATGTGTCGCCAAAGCCAGCCATAGGCGACCTCTTGCATGATGGTAAAATTCACGCTGTCATAAGCCAATTTGGCATCGGGCTTATAATACATTAAGAGGAAAATACCTGAGATGACCAACAAACCAAAGAGGGTGAGCAAGATCACCCCCATCGCCCACAAAAAGTTAATGTTTTTGGGAATCCAATACTCTGTCGCCAATACTCTGGTGAGTTTCTTCACCCCTAAGCGTTGATCTAGCCAGTCCACAACCCCCGTTGCTTTTTTGATTTCTGCCATTCTCTATCCTTTATGCGTGCGCGACCATGTTTTTATACTCTGGACCCACTTCGCCAAAGGTGATCTTAGAGCCCTCAAGTTTAAAGGGGGGGATCTCAAAGGGGCGAGGCGGAGGGGTGCCCGGGATATTCACCCCATTGCTGGTAAAACGCCCGCCATGGCAGGGGCATAAAAAACCTTTTTGGATGGATTCAAAATTAGGAATACAACCCAAATGGGTGCAATTGCACCCCCACAGTGAACACCCCGCCTTGAATCTTAAAATCGCGCTTGGGATCGAAGGCATCCTTAGGGTCTTTTTTGATGATGTAGACCGGTTTACCCCGCCACTCCACACTAGAAAACTCCCCATCTTTCATATTGCTCACATCCACGCTAGTAAAACCTGCGGATACCACGCTAGGCAAGGGGTCCCAAGTCTTTTTCATAGCCACCAAGCTAGCTAGCGCACCTGCGCCCGCTACCCCAGCTAGTGCCATGCTCAAAAAGTCGCGCCGATTCATCTCCGCCATCATCACTCCTGCTTAAATTATTGCAAAAGGCGATTTTACATGAAAAAGTTTAATACTATGCTTTTGGGGGGATAGCTCAAAGCCCCTCCAAAGTGGCGCGTAACCAGCGCGCCTGCTCATTCTTCTTTGATCGTGTAGGCAATGGGGATTTTCAAATGCACGGTTTGTTTGGGGGTGGGGAAGAGTCTAGCTGCTTCTTTTACTGCCTGCACCGCTGCGCGGTTGAGAATCTCTGAGCCTGAACTCTTAGCCACCCTGATGTCTGTGGTGCTACCATCGGCATTGAGAGTAAACTCCACCAAAACTTCCCCCTCAATCCCACGCACCATCGCCATTCTAGGGTATCTATTTTTTGAAGAAATCGCCATTTGGATCTTCATCAAAAATTCATTGCTCACCCCGGGGTTGTAGGCTTGCGCGCTGGCTTGCGCCCCCTCAGATTTCTGGTTGGATTCCTCGCGTTTTTGCTGTTTGGGCGTGGGTTCGCTAGGCTTGTTAGCCTCTTCTTTAGCCGGTTTAGCAGGTTCTGGTTTGGGCTCTGGTTTTACCTCTGGTTTGGGCTTAGGCTCAGGTTTTGGGGTTGGCTTAGGCTCTGGTTTAGGTTTAGGTTTAGGTTTAGGCTCAGGCTTGGGCTTATGCTGGATTTTGTGGTGGACATTGTGGTGGGTTTTGGGCTCTTCTTTGGGTTTCTCTTTAGGTTTTTCTTGGGGGGGAGTTTGGGGGGCTTGTTGGGCGTGCTGGAGCTGGTTGGAGTGGGTGTTGATGCTGGCTAAACTCATGGTGAGAGTCTTGGTGCCTGATTGGGCTAGACTCTCCACTTTTTCATAGCTAGCAAAGGCTATCCACAATCCCACGGCGTAGATCACCGCTGTGATCGCGAAACTCACCCCCGTAGAAAATCTACTTTGTTTCTGTAGAGATGGAGAAGTTTTCATGGTTTTGGGCTTTGAGAATGTCCATGATCTCAACAAAAGTGCCAAATTTGGAGTCTTTGTCGCTACGCAGATCCACGAGGGTTTTAGGATCGGTTTTGGCGATCAAGGCTTTGAGATCGTCTAAACTTTGGGGCTTGTCGTTGACATAAATTCCATCGGATTTATCCACCACGATCGTAACTTTCTTTTCGGGTTGCTCCATTTTTTGCGCGCTAGCCGCGCTGGGAAGATTGACCTTGATCTTACCTTCCGCAATGAAAGTGGACACGCTTAAGACTAAAGCCAGCAATACCAACATTACATCAATGAAAGGCACAATATTCAGACCATCTCCCCGGCGTAGTCTAACTTTCATCGTTACGCCTTACGACTCAATTTGAATTGTTCAGAGAGAACATCTACTTTGCGCAAGAACATATTGTAAACCATCAAGGTGGGGATAGCGACCACCAAACCAAAGGCGGTTGCCTTCAGGGCTAAAGAGAGCCCTAAGGTGATCGCCTTAGCGTCCAGCCCAGTCGCGCTAGTGCTCATGTCGTAGAAAGTTACCATCACCCCTAAAATAGTGCCCAATAACCCCACATAAGGGGCGTTAGAAAAGATGATGTAAAGCATGGTGAGATTCTTCGTCAGGTCTAGATCCAATCTATCGGGATCGTCATAAAGTTTGAAATCAAGGCGCGCGTAAAAGATAATGCGTTCAATGGTGAACCAAAGTGCTAAAAAGCCCATCAGCCCTAACACGCTAAACACCCCAATATCCACATACTCCCCAATGAGTTTAACAGAAAAACCTTCGCCCATACCAAGCCTTTAGTGTAGTGTAAAGGGTGTTGATTGTATTGATTTTGTAATAAAAAGTCAAGCTAAAAAATTTTTCGTGTATGTTTAAAATAAATAGGCATAGCCCACATAAAACTCACTATGGGGCACGATGCTAAGACTTTGTTTGAGAGTTTGCTGGGTGCCCACATTGCTGTTGCCATAATTATACCAATTTTGCGCACTGAGCTTGTAATAGGGGAATTTCCACCCCACGATCACGCGGTTGTGCTCGCCCACATACATCTGTGTCCCCACATTGACAAAAAAGCCACTCCCGGCCGCAAAAAAGCGCGTCTTACGCCCTAGGACTTGGTTGACAAAGCGATCGCTCCAAAACATCGTATACTCCACACCTCCGCCCACAAACAAGCCCACCTTGAAAAAGAACATCTTGGAGTAAATTTTCTTGATCCAAAAATCCAATGGGAGATTTAAAAACATATCTACATTAAACCCAAAACTCAAGGCATGCGCGCTGTGCCCTAAAAGACTACTCTGGGGGTTGGGCGTGGGGCAAATACCCAAGGGGTTATTAGCGCTCAAGGGCGCGCAGGGCGAGCTATAGCCACTTGGCACGGCTAAATCCCCCCCCACATTTTTAAACCCACTGGGTACATTGCCATGGCTAATACTTTGGGGGATCACCCCCCCTGTAGAAGGGTCAATGGCTTTGATGTATTTGGGGTTGTAGTTTTGCCCCCCCTGGTTGGCGATACTGGTCAATCTGCCTAAATTAGCACTGACATACTCTAGCGTGCCATAGACACGCAACCCGCTAATGGCAAATTTGTCAAAGAAGATTTCATCGCCCAAAGTGTAGGTAAAGGCAAAATTCGCGTTTTTATCCGTGCCGTAAGTGCCCTTTAGCAAATCGCCTTGACAGAGATTTTGGGGGCATACAGGCGCGCCATTGGGCATGACACTAGGGTTATGCATGCTCACTTGCTGGCTAAAAGTGCTAGAAGACCCCTGGGCTGATCCTAGGCGCACCCCCGTATAGACATGGTTTTTTACCGCTCCTAACACCTGCGTGGCTAAGAAGATCGCAACGGCTAAGCGCATTAACAACTCTGGTTGTTTAAGGAGATAATCTGGGGGAGATCGTGCAAGACTTGCGCGTGGCTGAAAAATTCTTCGACTTGGGCGCGTGCGACTAGCGGATCACCCATGCAATTGACACACTCTTTAAATGCGCTCGCGCCCACATGTCCTTTAGCATAGGCATGTAAATTTTTGCGAAACATCACCACACCCCTAGCCCCGTAAAAATCCACCATCTTATCAAAGTGTTCTAAAACCAAGTCTTTTTTAAGCACGGGGGGTAACTCTTGCGTATCATGCTTGATCTGCCAGAAGATCCAAGGTTTAACTAAACTGGCACGCCCAATCATCACTCCTTGCGCCCCTGTGTAAGCGCGCACCTGTTTAGCCTTCTGCACGCTGTCAATCTCGCCATTGACGACCAAGGGTTTGTTTAAAATCTGGCGCATCAAGCGCACACTCTCATAGTCAATCCTCTCTTTCTTGTAGCGATCGGCACGCGTGCGCGCATGCACCACTACAAAATCCACCGGCGCATCATTGAGCGCGTGCGCGATCTCTTCTGGGATTTTGCGCTCAAAACCCAAACGCACTTTTACACTGGTGTAGGGCTTATTGGTGTGTGTGCGCACCACCCTCAAGAGCTTAACTAGGTGGTTTAAATCCTTGAGTAAGCCACTTCCATTGCCATGGTTGGCTACCTTAGGGGCGGGGCAACCGCAATTAAAATCCAAAATATCGATCCCCTCTATGGCATTGAGCAATTCCACCGCCCTTTGCACGATCTCCACCTTAGAGCCTGCGATTTGCACACTAAAGGGATTTTCATCGGGGGATTTCTCCAGCATCTTGGCGTTTTTCTCAAAGGCATACACCAGCGCATGGGAGCTTATCATCTCGCTCACCGTTACATCCACCCCAAAGCGTTTCACCACACTCCTAAAAGGCAGATCGGTATAACCTGCCAAAGGGGCTAAAAATAATAAGTTATCAAATTCAAGTCTCGCCATCGCGCGCATGTTAGCTAATTTTCTCTTAACGCGCGCCATTGACAACACCCTAAAAAGATCGCCACAAAACGCTTTAAATGCTTAAATCCTCTAACACTCTTTGGGCTAGGCTGGGGGGGTCTAGCTTTAAACTTTTCTCCACTAAAGCCGTGTTGCCATGCCTGATGAAGAGATCGGGCAGTTCAAAACTCTTGAGTTTGGGAGAGTGATCTATTTGTGCTAGGTATTCTAATAGTGCGCTCCCCACCCCATTGATTTGGTAGGAATCGCTAAAGACATAAATGCGCGCATAGCGGGGTAAAATGTCTTTTAAGTGGGTGTCTAGGGGTTTTAAAAAGCATAAATCCAAGAGCGCGATTTGTAAATCCTTAAGAATCTCCAGGGTTTGGTAAGCCCGCCCCACCCCATTGCCATAGCCCACAAAGAGCACCTCCTGCCCTTCTTTTAATAGCACGCTCTTGGCATGCTCATAGGGCACAGCTTCAAACACCCCCTCAGGCAATAGCCACCCCCCCCGTGGGTATCTAAAGGCGCAGGGTCCGCTGGCATGATCTCGAGCAAAGGCGATCGCCTGCTTCAAAGTGGCGTTATCTCTAGGGGCTAGCAAGGTCATATTAGGGATGGGGCGCAAATAGGCGATGTCTAGCAAACCTTGATGGGTTTCCCCATCTTCGCCCACAATCCCGGCTCGATCGATGGCAAATTTCACAGGTAAAGTCATGATCGCTGTGTCATGCACAATCTGATCAAAGGCGCGCTGTAAAAAGGTGGAGTAAACACTCACGAAAGGTTTAAATCCCTCCTTAGCTAGAGCAGCCATGGAGGTTACCGCGTGCTGTTCGGCGATTCCCACATCCCAAAAGCGATCCGGATAGGCTTCAATGAGCTTACCTAACCCCGTGCCCCCGGGCATCGCCGCGGTTACGCCCACGATTTTAACATCCTTAGTAGCGTAGTCTAAGAGGGTTTGGGAGTAGACCTCTGTGGGGCTTAGGGGTTTGTTGCGATCTTTAGCGCTTGTGGGTAAACCAGTGGCTAGATCAAAGGGTCCCACGCCATGCCATTTTTCATAAGGTCCTTCGGCAATCTTGTAGCCCTTGCCCTTAGTGGTTTGGGCGTGGATTAACAAGGGTCCCTTGGTTTCTTTAGCCAATTTAAGGGCTTGGATAATGGCTTCTATGTCATGCCCATCTATGGGACCCATGTAGCTAATCCCCAACTCCTCAAATAAAATCCCGGGGGTGATGAGTTTGAAAGATTCTTCAAAGCGGTTTGCCAAATAGCTCACCCCCTCAGGCATGGATTTTAAAATCGCCTTGATCTTATCGCGCAGGGACTGGTAAAGAGGTCCTGCCATAAGTTGGGATAGGGCATTGCTGATCGCCCCAATGGGCTTGGCAATGCTCATTTCATTGTCGTTGAGTAAAATCACTAGGGGGTATTTGCGATCCCCCAATTCGTTCAAGGCTTCATAAGCCAAGCCCGCGCTCAAACTCCCATCCCCCACCACTGCTACAGGCACATCGCCAATCCCTTTAAGCGCGTAGGCTTTAGCCACCCCCACCCCCACAGAGAGCGCCGTCGAGCTATGTCCGGCTACAAAGTAGTCATAAACCGACTCGCTAGGGCAACAAAACCCGCTCAAGCCACCAAGCTGGCGCAGGGTGCAAAAGGTTTCAAAACGCCCTGTTAAGAGTTTGTGCGCGTAGGCTTGGTGGCTGGTGTCAAAGATCAAGGGATGCTTATTCTTATCAAAGACACTGTGCAAACCCACGATCAACTCAATAGCCCCTAAAGACGAGCTCAAATGCCCACCCTTAGCGCTCACAACCTCCAAAATCCTTTCTCTTAGTAGCGCGCAAACTTTCTGTAAATGCGCGCTTGTCTGCCCGTAAACTTCCAACTCCCTGAGCGCTTCCATCTTATACCTTCAAATTGTCTAAGACACTCTCTTTGAGATTCTTGTAACGGGACATCAAACTCCCATCAATATTGCCATGGCTACTACTGATTAACACCCCACCCTTAGCGATGGCATCATTGGGTTCTAGCTTGATTTTAGGCATGTCTTTGAGGTGTTGGGATAAAAAGGGGTAGTCTAGGGTATTGACTTTCACGCAAATGTCAGTCGCGTCCATGATATTTTGCAAGAGTTGTTTAGCTAGGGCTAGAGCGACTTCTTGGCTCTTTTCCTCTACTTCTTTGATAATGACTTCTTTAGCGATCTCCACAGCGATGCTACTGAGCTCCTTTTCTAAGGTTTCTAAATGGGCTTGGGATTGTTGCATCTGCTGGTCGATCGCGCTTAGAGATTGCAAGAGATGCTTTTTTTCTGCATCCACGCTCGCGCTCAGATCGTTGCGGGCTTTTTCCTCACCCTCTTTAAAGCCCAATTTATAGCTATCCTCGCGGGCTTGTTGCAAAAGGGTTTGGTTTTCTTCTTGGCTTTTTTCAAATTGCATTTGCAACTTAGCCAAGTGGCTAGAGAGCTCATCGGTCTTTTTCAATAAGCATTCGATCAATTCGTTTTCTAGCTGGATCGAACGGGTCAAGACAGGTTCGGGGGGTTCAGGCTGGGGGGCGCGTTGGGGGGCAGGCTTTTCAGGTTCGGGCTCAGGGGCTAAATCGGCGATGGATTTGAATTCATAGCGCGCGATGGTGTGCTTGCTAAGATCGTCCTTAGCGATCAAATTCTCTTCGCCAAAATTATTCAACGATGTCTTCCTCACCGCCCATTTGGATCACGCCTTTTTCGGCTAAGGATTGCACGATCTCAATGATCTTACGCTGGGCGGATTCCACATCCTTGATTTTAACCGCGCCCAAATAAGCCATCTCTTCGATGAATTGTTCGCTAGCCCGGCTACTCATGTTGCTTAGGAATTTGGCTTTGAGCTCCTCCGTAGAGGTTTTGAGCGCTAAGGTGAGGTCTTTTTTGTCGGCAACCTTGAGGATTTCACGGATCGCAAAATTATCCAAGCCAGAGATGTCTTCAAAAGTAAACATCATCTCTTTGATGTCATTAGCCAATTTGGCATCAATGTTTTCAATGCGCGCTAGAGTGGTTTTAGCCGCTTTTTGCCCCAATCTGTTGAAAATTTCAGCCACCGCGCGCAAACCTCCCACCTCTACTTTGTAGCTAGTGAGGGCTTCTAATTTGTTCTCTAACACTGTGGAAACGCGTTTGACCACTTGGGGAGAAATATCCCCCAAACTCGCCATTCTAATGCTCACCTCCGCTTTCATGTCATCAGGGAAGAAACTCAAGGTTTCAGCTGCATTGGGGGATTCCATGTGGGCTAGAATCAAGGCGATGGTCTGAGGGTGTTCGTTGATGATGAAGTCGGCAAGCTGTTGGGGCTTAATACGCCCCAAGTAGGCGAAATTCTTTTGGGTTTGTAAAGAACGGCTGAGTTTTTCTAAAATCACCTTGGCTTGCTCGGGACCCAAGGCTTTGACTAAGAGCTCACGCGCGTATTCCAACCCCCCGCTATTGATGTATTGGTTAGATTGCAAGATCGCAAAAAATTCCTCGAGCACCGCCGCCCCCACAGCCTTATCCGTCCCGTCTAATTGCACGATCTGCTTGCTAATCTCGGTGATCGAATCCACATCTAAATGGCGCAAAATGCCCGCTGTGGCTTCCTCCCCCACTTGCATGAGTAAGATCGCCAACTTTTCAGACATGGTAAATTCGTCTAGTTGGGTTTTTTGTCTAGGAGTTAGCTTTGCCATCTAGTTTCCTTTCGTGCTCGTGATCGCCACCTCATCCTTGATGAGTAATTTAAACAAAGAAGCCACCTCTTCAGGTTTTTCCTTGAGTGCGCCCCGCACCCTCTCTAGCATAATATCATACTTCACATCTTCTTCATCAAAGCTCGCGCTCAAGCCCAATTGATCTTCCACCTTTTTACGCATTTCTCCAAACCGATCCACTTCCTCATCATCGTCCTCATCCACGGCAAAAAGCGATTGCACTTGTTCCTCCTCATCGGGGTGGATTTCTAGCATGCGCTGGCTGAAAGGGGTGATGACTTTCTTGTAAAACACATAGAGCACCAAAGCGATGATGAGGTATTTAAAGAGTGAAGAGAAAGGTCCTAAATAGCGTTCGGCGGTGTGGACGAATTTCTCATAAGCGGTCATAGGCAAGTACTTGGTGGCTTTGGCGTTAAATTCAAAATTGCTCACCGCCACCGCATCGCCACGATTTTGGTTATAGCCTATGGCTTGCTTGACTAGCGCGTTGATCTTATCCATCTCCTCTGCGCTCAAGGGGATATACTCAATGCTTTCTACCCCATCTTTATCCACCTTCTTGTAACGCCCATCTACCACCACCGCCGCGTTCAAGCGCGTCAACACCCCAAATTCTCCCTTGATCTCGCTAATCGTCTTGCCAACCTCGTAATTAGTGGTGTTGGTGGATTTTTCGTATTTCTCTCTGAGCTGATCGTTAGCCAAACCCTGAACAGGTCCGATATTGCTCACCACCCCGGGCACCCCCCCCACTTGCTTTTTAGGGTAGCCCTCTCTTTTTTCCTCCATGTTCTGTTCGCTACGCACGACATTGTTAGGATCAAAGGTTTCTTTGGTGCTTTTCTTTTGGCTAAAGTCAAATTCCGCGCTCACCTTAGCCACCACCTTATCGCGCCCCCCCACAATGGGTGTAAGGATATTGGTGATCTTGTTTTCTAATAGGTTTTCAAAATTCTGTTTGTAGTGTAATTGGGCTTGGGCTAACTCACGCGTGCTGTCCAATTCATTATCCTCGCCCAAAGGTTCGCCATTTTCATTGACTAATTTGACATTTTCCGGAGTGAGTTTAGGCACGGACGCGGCAATCAAGTTCTTGATCCCCACAATCTGTTTGGGCAATAAACGCATGTTGGGCTTGATTTTGAGCATCACCGAGGCACTAGGGGGGATCTCCTTACTCACAAAGACGCTATCTTTAGGGATGGCAATGTGCACATCAGCCCTATCTATAGGCGTGAGGCTTTCAATAGTGCGACTCAACTCTCCCTCAGTGGCGCGCACATACTTGATATTTTGATCAAAATCAGTCGCCCCAAAATCCTTGGTGTCAAAGATTTCATAACCCACCTTGCTGGTTTTAGGAATCCCTTGAGAGGCTAGGGCGATTCGTTCCTCATAAATGCGATCTTTGGGGATGAGGATTGTATCGTCTTTGGGAATCTTGTAGGGGATTTGCTTTTGTTGCAAATACTGCAACACCAACGCGTTATCGCTATTGTCCATGCCCTCAAAGAGCACCCCATAGTCTGAAAGCGCGTCTTTGCCCCGTGTGGGGTAGACAAGCAAGAAGATCAAAAAAGCCACCACCAGCACAAAAGCGCTCACAATGGTGATCTTTTGGGCTTTATTGAGCCTTGAAAAGAGGTCTATGATCTGTTGGAATAAACCTTTAAAATCCACGCGCTACCCCACTCATCTAGGATTTTTCAGCCATCCCACATACAGCCCCATAGACCAACAAGCCCACGCCATGCCCATCAAAAACCCCCCCCAACACATCGCTAGGGTAATGCACCCCTAAATACACTCTTGTATACATCATCAGCCAAATCCACAACAATAAAATCAACCCCCAAGCCCACTTAGTGCGCGCAGGGCTAGAACCCATACACACCAGCACCAACAATGAGCCATAAAACAAACTCGCCGCTAAGGCATGCCCGCTAGGGTAGCTAAAGCCATGCGCCAAAGCCACCTCCCCATTCGTGCTAGGTCTAGGGCGCGCGATCCACAATTTCAAAGCCTTTAGCGCGCTCTCGCCCAACACAATGCTCAAGAAGAACCCCAAGCCCAACACCTTATTTTTTTTGACAAAAATATAAAAAAGCCCCACCAACGCGGCTAGGCTTAGAGTGAACTTAGACTTGGCAAAAAAAGTTATGGTGTCCACGAACTTGACATAAGAACTTTGCGCTACAGGAATGGGGTAGGCGCGCGCCCAAGCGATCACCACTTGGTCCAAATGCCCCACCCACTCTTGGTGTGTTTTGACACAAAACACCTCTAGGGCAAACAACACCCACAGCACACCCCCCAATAGCCATATAAAACCCACCCATCTACGCATGGTAGGCGATACTCTAGGCGCGTTACTCACCAGATGCTTATAGGGACTCCCCATTGACTCTGCTCCATTGATATTGTAAGCCCAACAATGCGCCAATGATAGCCAAAAAATGATAAAAAGTAAGCATAAATAGCCTATGGTTACCTACCTTAACGGATTTTAGAATATAATAACCCAAATCCACATTAAGGAGATCCTCATGGCAAATCAACCCTATGATGACGCACAAGACACCACTAGACGCGAGTTTTTAAAATCCGTAGCGATCACTTCAGCCTTAGGTAGCGCAGGGCTACTCACCCCCCCAAGTCTAGCCGCTAAAGCCCAGCACGCCCAAGCGGATTGGAAATGGGACAAGGCGGTGTGTCGTTTCTGTGGCACGGGTTGTGGGATCATGGTCGCCACCAAAGACGACAAAATTGTCGCCACAAAGGGCGATCCACTTGCCCCTGTCAACCGGGGTTTGAACTGCATCAAAGGCTACTTCAACGCCAAGATCATGTATGGAGCGGATCGCTTGGTGCAACCCTTGCTTAGGGTCAACGAGCGGGGGGAATTTGACAAAAAGGGCAAGTTCCAGCAGGTCTCTTGGCAAAGAGCCTTTGATGAAATGGAAAAGCAATTCAAAAAGTATTACCAAGAGCTAGGCGTAACCGGGGTGGGGATTTTTGGGAGCGGGCAATACACGATCCAAGAGGGTTATGCAGCCAGCAAACTCATCAAAGCCGGCTTTAGGAGCAATAATATCGATCCCAACGCGCGCCATTGCATGGCTAGTGCGGTGGCTGGTTTTATGCAAACCTTTGGGATTGATGAGCCTAGCGGGTGTTATGACGATATAGAGGCTACGGACACCATCATCACTTGGGGGGCTAATATGGCTGAAATGCACCCCATTTTATGGTCTAGGGTGAGCGATCACAAATTGAATAATCCAGACAAGGTCAAAGTGGTCAATCTCACCACCTTTTCCAACCGCACCTCTAGCGTGGCAGATATGGAAATCATCTTCACCCCCAACACCGATCTAGCCATTTGGAATTACATCGCTAGAGAGATCGTCTACAACCACCCTGAGGCTATCGATCGCGACTTCATTGACAAGCACATCGTTTTTGCCACCGGGTATGCCGATATTGGCTATGGCATGCGCGAAGATCCCAGCCACCATGGCTTTAGACCCAGCGAAAAGGACACAGTCGCCAAACAGCGCGCCATCACTTTGGACGCGCAAGAAGCCACCGCGCTCAAGCACTTAGGGCTTAAGGCCGGTGATGTCTTAAAAATGCAACACAGCCACCAAGCGGGCAAACACTGGGAGATCACCTTCGCCCAATTCAAACAAGCCCTAGAACCCTACACTTTAGAGTATGTGGCGCAGGTAGCTAAGGGCGATGCGCACGAATCCCTAGAGAGTTTCAAACACAAATTGCAAAAACTTGCCAAACTTTACATAGAAAAGGATCGCAAGGTGGTGAGTTTTTGGACAATGGGCTTTAACCAACACACCAGAGGCTCATGGGTCAACGAACAGGCTTATATGGTGCATTTTTTACTAGGCAAGCAAGCCAAACCCGGAAGTGGGGCGTTTTCTCTCACCGGGCAACCTAGCGCGTGCGGAACAGCTAGAGAGGTGGGCACTTTTGCCCACCGCCTGCCTGCTGACATGGTGGTTACCAACCCTCAACATGTCAAAATTGCCGAGAAACTCTGGCATGTGCCCCATGGCACTATCAACCCCAAACCCGGCTACCACTTCGTGGCAATGATGCGCGCGCTAGAAGATGGCAAGGTCAAGTTCATTTGGGTGCAAGTGAATAACCCTTGGCAAAACACCGCCAATGCCAACCACTGGATCAAAGCCGCTAGAGAGATGGATAACTTTATCGTGGTGAGCGATTGCTATCCGGGTATTAGTGCTAAAGTGGCGGATTTGATCTTGCCCAGCGCGATGATTTATGAAAAATGGGGAGCTTATGGGAATGCTGAGCGGCGATCCCAGCACTGGAAACAACAAGTAACCCCTGTGGGGCATGCCATGAGCGACACTTGGCAGATCTTTGAATTTGCCAAACGCTTCAAGCTCAAAGATGTGTGGAAGGAACAAAGAGTCGATGACAAACTCACTCTGCCCAATGTGCTAGATCAAGCGCGCAAAATGGGCTATAAAGACAGCGACACCCTCTATGAGGTGTTGTTTGCCAATAGACATGCCAAACGCTATAAAAGCACTGATCCTATTGCCAAAGGCGCGCCCAATTCAGACATGTGGGGGGACAAGCGCGAAGTGGTGGGTAGCGATGGCAAAGTCTTTAAAGGTTATGGTTTCTTTTTGCAAAAATACCTCTGGGAGGAATACCGCAAATTTGGTATCGGGCATGGGCATGACTTGGCGTATTTTGATGATTACCACCATGTCAGGGGCTTGAGATGGCCTGTTGTCAATGGCAAAGAAACCCGCTGGCGTTTCAACACGCGTTACGACCATTACGCCAAAAAAGCCGCTCCTGATAGCGATTTTGCCTTTTATGGCAAGGCGATGAAGACGCTTGTCAGCGGGGATCTCAAAGCCCCCACCACCACCACGCCCAAGAGTCTAGAAAACAAGGCGAAGATTTTCTTTAGACCCTTTATGAAAGCCCCTGAACGCCCTAATCGAGATTACCCTTTCTGGCTAGCCACCGGGCGGGTGTTAGAGCACTGGCATAGCGGGACGATGACGATGCGCGTGCCTGAACTCTTTAGGGCGGTGCCTGAAGCTCTCTGCTACATGCATGAAAAAGACGGGGAGAGGTTGGGCGTAAACCAAGGCGATGCGGTGTGGATCGAGTCGCGCCGGGGCAAAGTCAAGGCGCGCGTGGATATGCGCGGGCGCAACACCCCCCCTGTGGGGTTAGTCTATGTGCCTTGGTTTGATGAAAATGTCTTCATCAATAAGGTTTGCCTAGATGCCACCTGCCCTATTTCCAAGCAGACCGACTACAAAAAGTGCGCGGTGAAGATCACCAAAGTTTAGGGCATGCAACGGCGCGCTTTTTTGCAAAAGGCGATCGGGGGGGCGTGTTTGTGCGCGGGGGGTGGGTTTTTCTTAGCCACCTTGCTCAAAGCTAAACGCGCCTACGCCCTTAGACCCCCGGGGGCGCAAGATGAGGCGCGTTTTTTAGGCGCGTGCGTGCGTTGCGGGCTATGTGTGCGTGCCTGCCCTTATGACACGCTCAAATTAGCCAGCTTGCTAGACTCTCCTAAAGTGGGCACTCCTTTTTTCCAAGCGCGCCAAGTGCCCTGCTATCTCTGCCCAGATATTCCCTGTATTAAAGCCTGCCCCACAGACGCGCTAGATCACAAACACCTCAAACCCGATCAGGGCATAACTTCTCTCAAAATGGGGATCGCGGTGGTGGATTCACATTCTTGTGTGGCGTTTTGGGGGGTGCGTTGCGATGTGTGTTACCGGGTGTGTCCCTTGATGGACAAGGCGATCAAACTAGAACTCAAACACGATGATCGCACCAATAAACACGCCTACATGTTGCCCGTGGTGGAGCCTAGCGTGTGTGTGGGCTGTGGGTTGTGCGAGCGCGCGTGCATCACTCAAGAACCCGCCATTAGAGTGTTGCCCAGCGCGTTTGTGAGTGGCAAAGCTGATTCGCACTATCTCAAAATGGGCGCGCCCCCTCCTGCTAGCCCCTCTACCCCACAAACTCCCCATAAGGACAACCCGATGGACTATCTCAACCAAGGCGATCTCTAATGCGCTATCTTGTGTCTAGGCGTATAGCCCAAGCGGGGATTTTGGCTCTGTTTGCATGGAGTGGGGCGCATGCGTTTTTAAGAGGCAATTTGAGCGCGTCCGTGCTCTTGGATCATGTGCCCTTGAGCGATCCTTTTGCGGTGCTACAGGTTTACTTGGCTAGCTTAACTTGGAGTGGGGAAGCCCTGCTAGGCGCGCTCATCATTTTAGGAGTCTATGGCTTATTTTTGGGGCGCGCCTTTTGCGCGTGGGTGTGCCCGATTAATCCCATCGTGGATGGCGCGGCATGGGTGCGCCACAAGCTCCGCCTCACGCGCGCCTATTTGCAGATGCCTAAAGCCACGCGCTATGTCTTGCTGGCTTTGAGCTTGATCCTCTCCTTTGTTTTGTCCCTGCCCGCCTTTGAGAGTGTGTCTTATATTGGGATCGTGCAAAGAGGGATCATCTTTGGCACTAGCGCGTGGGTGGGGGTGGCTTTATGGCTCTTTTGTGTGGATAGCTTGGTGGGGGATAAGCTCATCTGCGCGCATTTATGCCCTTTGGGAGCGTTTTACGCGCTAGTGGGGCGTTACGCGCTTTTAAAAGTGCAACACCACGCCACGCGTTGCACGCGCTGTAACCTGTGCTTTGAGGTGTGCCCGGAAGTGCAGGTGTTATGGATGGTGGGTTTAAAGAGCGCGGCTGTCAATTCTGGAGAGTGCACGCGCTGTGGGCGTTGCATTGAGGTGTGTGCCGATGACGCGCTTGGCTTTAGTCTCTTGGATATTAAGGGGAGTTTTGGCGCAGGACAAATTAAAGATAAAGGATTGTGATGTGGTGTTTAGGCATTGAGAATAAGGATAATGGGGGTATGGACGCGCTTGAGGGAGTGCTATGCCGTTATGGGTTTTCTAAATTAATTGGGGGGGTGTATATCTTGCACCCCATCTACGCCAATGCCTTAGCCCAAATTTGCGCCTGCTTGCATGAGATCAAGACGAGCTATGAGGGCAGACTAGAGATCAGGAGCTTTAAGATCAGCGAATTGAGCGATTTAGGGGATTATTTGGGCGCGCCTAAGAGCGCACCTAGTAAGCCCAAGAGCGCCTATATTCCTCCAAAAAGCACCTACGATCACATCGGGGAGAAGACCATCGCGCTAGAACAAACCATTTTTAAAGATTACGATTCTAAAGACTTGGAAAACGCCTACTTTCTTTACACCGATGCGGGGATTAGAGAGGATGAAGTGATGTGCGGGTTTTGCCTCTATGTGTTTAAAGATGGGTATTTTGAAGAGATCAACCGCTACAAATGCCCCCTACACTCTAGCCTCAATGAGAGTTTTAGGGCTGAAAAACAAGCCATTGTAACAGGCATGAAACACCTGCAAGCCATGCTGAGAACCCATAGATTGGAGTCTGGCTACAAGCTCTTTGTCATCGGGGATAACCAAGCGGTGATCAACAATTACCGCTTGAAAAGTGAGGGTTTCGTGTTAGAATGCGATTTTACGGACATAGAATACAAATGGTGTCGGCGCAATGAAGACGGGTGCAATAAAGTCGTAGATGCCATTGTCAATTTGCGCGCCTAGTGGCATGCGCTTTTATAACCTAGCGCACAAGCTTTTTGGTAGTGTTGGTTGGCTTTTTGTAAGTCATAGGGGGCTCCTTGGGCGCGCCTATAAGCCTCCCCTATTTCGTAATAACTCTGCGCGTTCCCCATTTGCGCGCCCTTTTGGTAATACTCTAGGGCTAACTTGGCATCTTTATTGAGTAACCAGCCATTGTAATAGAGCCCATGTTGGTAAATAAAGCCCAGCTTGGCGTAAGCGCTTGCGTCCCCATTTTTACCCTCTTCTTGGTAAAGAGCGATGGCTTGTTGGTAGCGCGCGCTAATTTGCGATCTATCTTCGCTGACACCCTGAATCTTATGGCGCAAAATCAAGGTGGCTAAGTGGTAAGCCCCATCTGCGCTTTTCAAATCTGTAGCCTTCTGGTAATACTCAAAAGCCTTTGCGTAATCCTGTGCTACCCCCTGCCCTCTTTCATACATCTGTGCCAAGCGCAAAAACGCGCGTCCATCGCCTTGTTGTCCGGCCTCTAAATAGCACTTGATCGCCTCTTGGTAGTAGGCGCGCGCCTGCTGGTAATTTAAGGGCGCGCCCTTGCCTTCAAAATACATAGAACCTAGTTGTTGCCACGCGCGCCCATCGCCCTTTTTACCCGCTTTGTGGAGATACTCTAGGGCTTTTGCGTAATCCTGCGCTACCCCCTGTCCCTTAGCATACATCATCCCCAATCTAAAATCTCTAGCCTGTCCCATTTTGGCAGCTTTTTGGTAATACTCCAGAGCTTTGGGGTAATTTTGTTCCACCCCTTGGTTTTCATTGTAATACATGTCCGCTATGGCGTTAAACCCGCGCCCATCGCCTAATTTGGCGGCTTTTTCAAAGGCTTGCATCGCCTTGTTGAAGTCCAAAGCCACCCCCTGCCCCTTGGCATAACCCTCCCCTAGGCGCATGTAGTCCTGCGCTTGTGTGGGCGTAGTGGTTATGCTCTTGGGAGAGTGTGGAGGTTTTTGGGGTTCGTGTCTGAGCTCCATCGCTTTTTTAAAATACGCGCGCGCCTTTTGGGAATCTTGTTTCACCCCCGCCCCAATGAGATACATGTTTGCCAAACCTCTATACCCCTCTGCACTCCCCAAATTTGCAGCCTCTTGATAATACTCTAGGGCTTTAGAATAGTGGCGATCTCTATAAGCCTTCTTAGCCTCAGCCAAATAGGCATCTACCCCCTCTAGCGCGCCTAATACGCCCACACCTAGCACAATACCCCCAATCCACAACGCCATACGCATTTTCGCTCCTCATTAAAAATCCTAACCTATTCTAGCATAAAGCATGTGCTATAATGATCGCCATTTTCTAAAAAGGAGTATGGTATGTTGTTGCGTCCCCTAATGGTTTTGTGTGTATTGAGCGCGCTCTTGATGGGAAAAACTTACCAAATTGACAAAGCCCATAGCCGGGTTGGTTTTAAGATCAAACATCTCAAAATTAGCTATGTGATGGGGGATTTCAAGGATTACAGCGCGTTAATTGACTTCGATCCAGCCAGCCACATCTTTAAAAAATTAGAAGCCACGATCAAAGCCACTTCTGTAGACACCAATAACAAAAACAGGGACGATCACCTGCGCTCTGATGACTTTTTCAAAACGGGCACACACCCTAATATCACCTTTGTGATGCAAAAGTATGAGAAAGTGGACAAGGAAAAGGGGCGCGTGGTGGGCGTGTTAAACATCGCTGGAGTGGCTAAAAAAGTGGTGCTAAAAAGCCAAATTGGGGGGGTAGCTAAGATCAATGGCACAGAAAAACTTGGGTTTTCTCTAAGCGGTCAGATCAAGCGATCGGATTTCAAATTCGCCCCTGACATGTCCACTCTCAAAATAGGCGATGTGGTAACTCTCAATATTGAAGTGGAAGCTGCCCAAAAATAACAAGGTTGGTTTTTGCAACTCAACGCCGAACAACAAGAAGCCCTGCAAGCCCCTTTGGGGTATAACTTGGTGATTGCCTCTGCGGGCACGGGCAAAACCTCCACCATCATAGGGCGCATCTTACACCTCTTAGAACAAGGGGTGCGCCCCCAAGAGATTTTGCTTTTGACTTTCACTAATAAAGCCAGCTTAGAGATGAAGGCGCGCTTGGCTAATTACACTCCGCATGCCCAATCAATCCAAGCGGGCACTTTCCACGCGATTGCTTATCGCCACCTCAAAGAGATTTACCCGCATTTGGGCTTGAAACAACCCAAGGAATTAGCCCTCTTGCTTAAAGGTGTGTTAGAGAGCACCCCGGTCGCTCTTACAGAGCAACTCTATAGCCCCGGGCATCTCTACGATTTGTATTCTCTTTACACCAACGCGCAAAGCCCAGAGAGTTTTGGGGAGTGGTTGGGCGCGCGCGCGCCCAAGCAAGAACCCTACGCGCTGATCTATGAAGAGATTCTAGAGCGTTTCAACGCTCTGAAACAAGAACACCAATATGTGGATTACAACGATCTACTCTTGCTCTACCGCCAAGACATCGCGCCTACCCAACGCTTTGTGGAAGTGCTCTGCGATGAATACCAAGACACAAACCCCCTGCAAGATTCCATCCTAGACGCGCTCAAGCCCCCTAGCCTCTTTTGTGTGGGCGATTACGATCAAAGTATTTACGCTTTCAATGGGGCGGACATTTCTATCATCGGCAATTTCACGCGCAAACACCCCCATGCGCGCGTCTTCACCCTCAAGAAAAATTACCGCTCCTCCCAAGCAATTTTAGAATTAGCCAGCCGGGTTATCGCCCACAACCCGCGCCTCTACCCCAAAAGCCTAGAAGTGCTCAAAACCACTAGCCCCTCCTTACCCACCCTGCTAGAATACGACGAATTATTAGCCCAATATCAAGGAATCGCGCGCCATATCGCGCGCAACAAGGGAGGGTGGGAGGAAGTGGCAGTGCTCTTTAGGAATAACGCGAGCGCAGATGGTTGTGAGGCATCTTTGCGCCAGCTGGGCATCCCTTCTAAACGCAAGGGGAGTTTGAGCTTCTTTGAGAGTAAGGAGGTCAAATTAGCCCTAGATGTGTGCGCATTTTTAAGCCACCCTAAGGACATGGTCGCCACGATAGAAATTTTTAACCACGCTCCGGGGGTGGGCGTGGCTTTGGCTAAGGAGTTTTACCATGCCTTGCAAACTTTGGGCGATGGGGATAGTTTAAAGGGCTTGCTCAACCCTAATGCCCAAAAGCCTTTCCAAAATCCCCAAATGGGCTTGTTTGCAGCGCAATTTAGCGCAGAAAATAGCGCGCGTTTTGATGTGCCTGTGGCTTTTAAAACCCATGCTCTCTTAAGCCACCCTAAGATCACTCCCCCCATAGCGCGTTTTTTGGGCGCGTTCTTTGATCTTTGTGGGCGCGCGCGCGCCTTTAAGCCTAGCCAAAGCATTGCCCACATTGCTGCGTCCATGTGGTGGGAAGAGATTGTAGAAAAGTTAAGTGCCCAACGCGTTAAGAATAAAGATGGGAGTGTGGATTCCCAGCGCGCCCAAGAGGCTAGGCTCAGGATTCAAGAAAAAATCGCTCTGCTAGAAAATTTAGCCAAGCCCTACCACACCCTCAAGGACTTTATGAACGCGATGATCCTAGGGGCTAGAGAGGCTTCCAGCGGAGAGGGGGTGCATTTGCTCAGCGTGCATGCCAGCAAGGGGTTAGAATTTAAAGAAGTGTATGTGATCGACTTGATGCAGGGGCGTTTCCCCAACACCAAGCTAGCCAAACAGAGCGGGAGCTTGGAGGAGGAGAGGCGGTTATTCTATGTTGCCACCACGCGGGCTAAAGATCACCTCTATCTCTCCTATGCCAAGCAAGATAGACAAAGACGCATCGATTATGAGCCCTCTTGTTTTTTGCAAGAGGCCGGACTCATCGCGCCTAAATCTTAACGCCTAGTTAGAATAATTTCTATACAATGCCAAAGGTGATTTTAAATAAAGGATTGGATATGGGAGATTTACTCAGCCGTAGGGTAGCAGCCACACCCAAGGGAATTGGCATTGTGTGCGATTGGTTTGTGCAGGAGGCGCATAACGCCACGATTAAAAGCACGGACGGACGCACTTTTATAGATTTTGCGGCCGGTATTGCGGTGCTCAATGTGGGGCACAGACACCCGCGCGTAATTGAGGCGGTTAAAAAACAGCTGGATTTATTCACCCACACCGCCTACCAAGTCAGCCCCTATGAGAGTTATGTTACATTAGCCGAAAAAATCAACGATCTAGCCCCCATTGAGGGGGCTAAAAAGACATGCTTTTTTACCACCGGAGGGGAGGCAACAGAAAACGCCATCAAGATCGCCAAAGCGCACACCAAGCGTTATGGCGTGATCGCCTTTGGGGGGTCTTTCCATGGGCGCACTGCAATGGCGGTGAGCATGACAGGCAAGGTTACCCCCTATAAAGCAGAGCTAGGCGTGGGGAGTCCGGGGGTTTACCACGCCTATTACCCCAACGCCTTGCATGGCATCAGCACACAAGATGCCCTGAGGAGTTTAGAGCACATTTGTAAGGCTTCTATTTCCCCTTTAGATGTAGCGGCTATCATCTTTGAGCCCGTGCAGGGTGAGGGAGGGTTTAACCCCGCCCCCCCTGACTTTGTAGAGGGGTTGCGCGCCTTTTGTAACACGCATGGGATTGTCTTGATCGCTGATGAAGTGCAAACCGGCTTTGCGCGCACGGGCAAGACTTTTGCGATGGAGCATTTTAACACAGATGTGGACATCATTTGCATGGCTAAGAGTTTGGGGGGGGGATTTCCTATCTCTGGGATCGTGGGCAAGGCGCAGATCATGGACGCGCCTAGCCCGGGGGGATTGGGGGGGACTTATGCGGGTAGCCCATTAGCTACAGCTGCCGCCCTAGAGGTGCTAGAGATCATCAAAGAAGAAAAGCTCAACCAAAGAGCCCAACAACTAGGCGCGCAACTCAAAGCAACTCTTCAAGAACTCAAAGAACAAGAACGCCTCAAGGAGATCGCCCAAGTGCGTGCGCTAGGTTCAATGGTGGCTGTGGAGTTTTTTAAGGACAACCACCCCAGCCCAGAGTTGACAAAGGCTGTGCAAAAAGAGGCGATGGATCAAGGGCTCTTGTTATTGACTTGCGGGAGTTATGGGAATGTGATTCGTTTTCTCTACCCCCTAACCATCCCCCAAGAACAATTTGATCGTGCCTTAAATATCATCACCCAATCCATTAGAAAGGTCATGGCATGAATTTTCAACTGTTAGATCACCCCTTTGTGAGCCAACGCCCCAAAGAGGGTTTTATCCCCGTGCTCAATCCGGCCACTCTACAAGAGATCGCCTATGTTAAAAGTGTGAATCAAGAGGAATTAGAGCAAATTATCGCCCAATCTGAGCGCGCCCAAAAGGCGTGGGCTAGCAAGTTAGCCCTAGAGAGAGCCAATATTTTACTCAAGTGGCGGGAGTTGTTGCTAGAGCACCTTGAGGATTTGGCGCGTATTCTTACTCAGGAAATGGGTAAGCCTCTCAAAGAAGCCCGCTCAGAGATTGTCTATGGGGCTAATTATCTGCGCTGGTTTGCCGAGGAAGCGCGGCGTGTGGAGGGGGATATTCTGCCTAGCGTGGTGCTTAACCAAAAAATCTTTGTGCTCAAACAGCCCATCGGGGTGTGTGGGGCGATCACCCCTTGGAATTTTCCCAGTGGCATGATCGCGCGCAAAGCCGCTCCTGCTTTGGCTTGTGGGTGTTCTATGGTTGTTAAACCGGCCACACAAACCCCATTAAGTGCCTATGCCTTGATGTTATTAGCCCATAAGGCGGGCGTGCCTGAGGGGGTGTTTAGCGTGGTGAGTGGGAAGGCGAGCCTCATCTCTAAAGTGCTGTGTGAGAGTGAGGCAGTGCGTAAAATCAGCTTCACGGGTTCTACTCAAGTGGGGCGTGTTTTAATGGCGCAAAGCGCTCAGAGCATTAAAAAACTCTCTTTAGAGTTGGGGGGCAATGCGCCCTTTATCGTCTTTGAGGACGCTAATTTAGAGCAAGCTATAGAAGGGATTTTACTCTCTAAATTCCGCAATAGCGGGCAGACTTGTGTGTGCGCCAACCGCATTTATGTGCAAAAAGGCGTGTATGAGAAAGTAGCCCACATGCTTAAAGCCAAAGTGGAGGGCTTGAAACTGGGTAATGGTCTAGAAGCCCACACCACCCAAGGTCCCCTTATTGATCTCAAAGCGGTAGAAAAGGTGCAAGAGCACATTAGCGATGCCACTGCTAAAGGCGCGCACATTCTTAGTGGGGGTAAACCTAGCGCGCTAGGAGCCAGCTTTTTTGAACCCACGATTCTAACCGGGGTGAATCAGAGCATGCTGGTGGCTAAAGAGGAAACTTTTGGTCCCCTAGCTCCCTTATTTAGTTTTGAGAGTGAGGAGGAGGTGGTCGCTAAGGCTAACGACACACAATACGGTTTAGCGGCTTATTTTTACACCCAAAATCTCGCGCGCGTCTTTAGAGTGGGTGAAGCCTTAGAATACGGCATGGTAGGGGTAAACTCCGGGCATGTATCCACAGAAACCGCGCCCTTTGGAGGGGTCAAGCAAAGCGGGCTAGGCAGAGAAGGCTCTAAATATGGTCTAGAGGATTATTTAGAGATCAAATACCTATGCGTCAATCTCAAAGAATAAGAGATGAGAGTTGGAGAACCCTAGATTGTGGGTTTTAGCCAGATCCCCAGTGTTGTTTTAAGCGCACGCATGCGCTGTGTTGGAGAGGGGTTTTAAATTTTGTGTTAAGTTTATTCCCAATGCACTCTCCAAGCCACGCTAGAATCTACACAAGAAGGGGCGTAGTGGCTTGTTTGTGCTAGAATGCCCGCAGGCTGGCTTTAAAATTCTCAACCATTACGATCGCTAGCCACTTTGGGCTTTAAAAGTTTAATCTACTATAAAGGAGAGTCCATGGCCTATCTAATCCAAACAGACGCTTTTAATGTCAAACCCACCCCCTATTCCCCACGCCTTTTGCAAGTAACTCTGTCCCAAGACACCATTGAAACCTTTCTCAAATCTGTTGAGGTTTACCCTGTGCAGGCTTTGGAATATAAGTCTTTCTTGCGCTTCAGGGTGGCACAGATGTTGGACGCGCTTTGCGATCACCAGCTCAAACCCTTTTTGGAAAAAGCCCTAGGGGATCGCCAAACCGGAGCCCTATTAGTCGACCCTCAGGGCGTAAACCGCGCCGAACAGGGCGATGAAATGGTGAAGATCGCCACCGCGTTCGTGCATTTGATTGGGCGTTCTAACTTTGATCTAATGACCGGGCAGTTTTATGCGCGCTGGGCGGTGCTCAATACCGACAATTCGGATAGCTACCTACGCAAACCAGACAAGCCCCTAGAGCTCCACAACGATGGCACCTTTGTCAATGAGGTTACCGACTATGTGCTGATGTATAAGATCGATGAGCAAAACATGGAGGGGGGCGATTCGCAACTTCTGCACCTTGATGATTGGGAGGAGCTAGACAAGTTTTACAACCACCACATGGCTAAAAGGGTGATGCGTTGGTCAGCTCCCCCTAGCAAAAATGTTACCAGCGATGTTTACCACCCGGTGTTTGAGGCGGACAGCCAAGCTAAACCCGTGATGCTTTACATTGACCAATTCGCCCAACCTAAGGATTATGAAGAGGGCGTGTATCTAGCCGATTTGGGCGATTCGCTAGAGAACTCTAAAGCCAAGCTCTCTTTTCCCGTGCCCGTAGGGCAGTTCTTGCTCATCAACAATCTCTTTTGGTTGCACGGGCGCGATAAATTCCAACCCCACAAGAATTTACGCCGCGAATTGATGCGTCAAAGGGGGTATTTCTCTTTTAGCACCAACCCTTTCAGCCGTTACAAAGACTTCAAACACTTCTAAATGGCGCGCATTTACGATTGTGTCGTGGTGGGAGGGGGGATTTTAGGGCACTCAGTGGCGATGCAATTGTTGCAAAAGTATCCAGATTTCAAGGTGGCGTTGTTAGAAAAAGAGGCTAGGAGTGCCTTGCACCAAACCGGGCGCAATAGCGGGGTGATTCACGCGGGCGTGTATTATACCCCGGGCACCCTCAAGGCGCGTTTTTGTTATGAGGGCAATAAAGCCACTAAGGCGTTTTGTAAGGATAATGGGATCGCTTATGAGGAGTGCGGCAAGTTATTGGTCGCTAGCGATGAATTAGAATTAGAGCGCATGCAAGCCCTTTTGGAGCGCACAAAGCAGAATGGTTTAGAGCGTATCTGCTTGGACGCTAAAGAGCTCCAAGAAATGGAAGCCAATATCACGGGTTTAGCCGGGATCTTCTTCCCCACTAGCGCGATCGTAAGCTACCCTGAGATCACCCAAGCGCTGGGCGCGCGTTTCCAACAACAGGGCGGGGAGATTGTCTACAATGCCAAGGTGTTTGCTTTGTGCGAACACGCTAGAGGAGTGAAGATCGAAACCACTAGCGGGGTGTTTGAGTGCAATTATCTCATCACCTGTGCGGGTTTGCATGCAGATAGATTGGTCAAAATGTTAGGGATTGTCCCGGATTTTACCATCTGCCCCTTTAGAGGAGAGTATTTCAAGCTTGCCCCACGCCATAACCACATTGTCAAGCATCTCATCTACCCCATTCCTGATCCTAGCATGCCTTTTTTAGGAGTGCATTTGACGCGCATGATCGATGGGAGCGTGAGCGTGGGACCTAATGCCGTGCTTGCCTTCAAAAGAGAGGGCTATTTGAAAAGCGATGTGAATTGGCAGGACATCAAAGAAATGATCGCCCACAAGGGGGTAAGAAGAGTGATTGCCAGATACTTTAAACCCGGGTTAGCCGAGTTCAAACACTCTTTTTGCAAAAAGAGTTACCTAGCCTTAGTGCAAAAGTATTGCCCTAGCTTGCGCCTAGAGGATCTAAGCCCCCACCCGGCCGGGTGCGCGCCCAAGCGATCAGCGCGCAAGGGGAGCTCATAGAGGATTTTCTCTTTTGCAACACGCCTAGAACCCTCAATGTGTGCAACGCGCCCAGCCCAGCGGCCACTTCAGCCCTGCCCATAGGGGGCTACATTTTGCAACAATTAGAGAAAATCTTACAATGAGGCGCGCGTTTTTGACGAATTTTAGCAAAATGCGCTAGAATATCCTAACCTTGCTTTGAAGGGATGTTGTGGAAAAATTCGTGGATCGCAATTACTTTTTGGTAACCAAGACAAATACAAAGGGGGTCATCACTTATGCCAACAAGCCCTTTATAGACATTGTGGGGGGCAATGGGGAAAGGGATTTGCTACACAAGCCCCATAGTGTGGTGCGCCACCCGGACATGCCAAAGTTGATCTTCAAGATGATGTGGTCGACGATCAAGCAAAAACAAGAGATCTTCGCCTATGTCAAGAATAAAACCTTTGATGGGGATTTTTATTGGGTTTTTGCCAATGTAACCGCCTCTGTGGACGCTAATGGCATGGTGGTGGGCTACTACTCTGTGCGGCGCGCGCCCAATAGGAAAGCCGTTAGCATTGTCAGCGGGTTATACCAAAAGCTCCTAGAGGCAGAGAAGCGTGGAGGTATACAAGCCAGCACCATGCTCTTAGAAGAAACCCTCCAAGCTGAGGGTTACACTTATGACGCTTGGGTCAATAAACTACAAAGACTATAAGGATCGCGCATGCTAGGTTGGTTGACAAAGGGTAAGGATGACCTATTGCAAAAAATTGCGGAGTTTGTGGGGGCTGTGCGGGATGGGCATTTAGAGCACCGCATCATCGAGATCGATGAAAAAAGCCCTTATGCTGGCATCGCGCACGGTTTAAATGATCTTTTAGATCAGATCGAATCGGTTTTTAGGGAAATGGACGCGTGCGTGAAAGCCGCCTATGAGGGCAAGGATTACCGCAATATCTTCCATGAGGGCTATAGGGGGGTGTTTAAGCAATACGCCGTGCATGTGGATAAGAGCGTGGAGGGGATCGTGGTGGCTAATAACTCTGAGATCGTCTTTAGACTTGCGGAGATGGACGGGGGCGCGCGCGGGATTAGAGATGTGCTAGCCGATTTAGACGCTCGAGTCAAGCAATGCGCGCACAATAAGGAGTTGATGCAATCCATTGAGGACGACTCCCTGAGCACCCAAGATCAAATTGAAGCCATCCATAAGGATTTGTTGCATTTCAATGATAATTGTAACAATGTCAATGTGGTGATGGACGACTTGCGCAATAAAATGGATTTTGTCATGCAAGTTACCAATGTCATTAGCGACATCGCCGATCAAACTAACTTACTCTCTTTGAACGCCGCCATTGAAGCAGCTAGAAGCGGGGAGCATGGGAGGGGCTTTGCGGTGGTAGCCGATGAAATCCGCAAATTAGCCGAGAAAGTAACTAAAGAAGTCAGCAGTATTAAAGCCAGCTTTAGCCACTTCCAAGAGGACATCATCAAACTAGGTAAAGAGTTTGGGGAAGTGAGTTCCCTGAGTGGGGAAATTCAGGGGCATTTTGAAGAGTTTTTGAAGATTTTGAATTTGTTTGTGAGCAATAGCCACAAGAGTTCGGACAGCTCCAAAGAATTAGAAACGGGCTTGGAACATCTCAAACGCCGCATCGAATGGATTGTTTTGAAAATGAATCTTTACAGAGGTGTGGTAACCAATAAGGCGACCAATTTAGAATTAGACAAGGCAGTCGGACCAGAGAGTTTAGCGTTGATCCAAGAAGTGCTAGATCACATCAAGGGGCATTACAACGCTGAAGAAGTAGAAGCGATGGTGGCGCGTTTGGGTAGTTTAGATGCCACAGAAGTCCCTTGAGAAAAGAAAAAGGTTTAATAATGGTGTATGTGAAACTAGCTTTAGGGGTGGTGTTGGCTTTGGGGGTGTTTATAGGCGGGTTGGTCTTTGAGCGTTTTGTCTTAGGTAAGCACACAAGGGGACAAGCCACCCAAGTGATCCTAGAGCTCAAGGAAAGCCAGCAGGCTGTGCCTGAAACCTACAGCGCGCACTTGATCTTTAGTAGCGGTAACGCCTTGTTGAACACGCCAGATTTGAGTGCCGCCCAAGAGGAGAGCATTAAAGAGGCTTTTGCCCAGATCAATCTTTTAGCTAGAAAGAATCAGGTTTGCCAAGAAGCCACCTACAGCCTGCGCCCCAATTACAGCTTTGTGGAGCACAAGCAAACCCTCACGGGGCATAGACTTTATGCGAGCATGGTGTGCACCTTTGGGGTGGCTAAGATGGGTGCTTACGAGCAATTACGCGATAAGGTCGCCAAGATCGCCGCAGACAACGCCTTCTTTGTGCTAAACACCCCCGCTTTGCACCTGCATGCCAATAGCAAGGATCGCCTGCGCTTACAAGACGCTTTGCTAGCCCAAGCCCAAGCCCAGAGCGCGCTCTTTGCCAAGACTCTCAGCAAGCAGTGCTATATCAAAAACCTCAGTTTTTACACCAATGAAGACAATTTTACCCGCTTTGCCAACGCCCATGAAAGCGCGCCCCGCCACATGCAATTAAACCTAAACGCCCGCCTTACCCTGCGCTGTCTGTAGGGCTAATGGCATGGATCTGCAACACCTGCGCCCCAAAGGATAATCCCACTGCTAGCACCTTAAAGCGCGGTGTAGTGGAGCGCGTGGCTATAAGCAGTGGAGCTTACCTTTTTAAGCGTGTCCTAAGTTATCCTAAGTGGGTGGGTTCTCCCCTTGGGGTGGTTTGCGTTAGGTTAGGAAATCTACTTGGGAAAGGTTTCTCATGATTGAGGTTTCTGTAGCCCGCCAGTTTGGCGACACACAGGTAGCACTCCCTGAAAATACGGAGTTCGTAGCGACCGCTGTTATGGACAATGCCTTGAGTTTGGTTAATAGCATTGACCAAGCTCAACGCAAAGCTTGTTAGCCATTATGGCAAGAGTCAAGAGGAGGTTAATCACCTTTGTTCTCTTTATAAAGGTTGGTTGGCTTTGCAAATTTGTTATCCGGATGTGGATTTTGCGCCCAATGAAAAGTTGGATGAATATTGGCACATGCATATCCTAGACACGCGCGCTTACACCCAAGATTGTCTTTTCCTCTTTGGGGAGTATTTGCACCACTACCCTTATTTTGGGCTTGAGGGCGATGCGGATGATTTGGAACGGGCGTTTGAGAGAACCCGCAAGTTTTATGCGCACCACTTTGGAGAATCCTTAGTTGGCAACCCGGGTCCTTGCAACCCTGCAAAATGTAAATAGCCTTTATGGGGGGAGGGGGCGTATTTCTCATTTGGTGATCCCATCTTTGATCAAATCCAACACCACGCACCCCGCCCGGTCGCCCTTATCGCAAGCTTTTTTGTAATATGCGCGTGCCTTTTGTTTATCCTGAGGTGCGCCTTGACCTTTATCTAACATGTCCCCTAATTTAAAAAAAGCTTGCGCATAACCCAACTTAGCGGCTTGTTGGTAGTAGTGCCATGCCTGTTTGTAATCTTGCGCCACGCCCTGTCCCTTATCATACATCTTTCCTAAACCATAATAAGCCGCATTGTATCCCATTTTTGCCGCCTTTTTAAGGATTTGCAACGCCTTATCATAATCCTTAGCGCGTTTGTAGATCATAGCGATATTGTAATAAGCCATCATATTCCCCAAATCCGCGGCTTGTTGGTAGTAGTGCATGGCTTTTTGCGCGTCTCTAGGGACACCCTGCCCCACATCATGCATATAGCCTAGTAGCAAATACACTTTAGCTACAGCGTCTTTGTCCGGTAATTTAGTGGCTTTTTGCAAATAGATCAGAGCGTTTTTATAATCTCGGGTTTCTCTATAGAGTAGTGCCAAGTTAAAGCATGCCTTTAAATTCCCTAAATCTGCTACCTTTTTATAGTAATGTATGGCTTTTTGTGGGTCTTTGGGGATGTGGAAGGTGGGTGTGCGCACCTCTAGAGAATACAAATACCCTAACGCGCCATAAGCCTCCATATTCCCCAAATCCGCCGCCTTTTGTAAGTAGTCTATAGCTTTTTTATAATCGCTTTGTGTAAGTG
This sequence comes from Helicobacter labacensis, assembly GCF_003660285.1. Taxonomy (GTDB): domain Bacteria; phylum Campylobacterota; class Campylobacteria; order Campylobacterales; family Helicobacteraceae; genus Helicobacter; species Helicobacter labacensis. The sequence goes on from NZ_QXQQ01000002.1 coordinate 108,222, forward strand.
TATTACTGGTCATCGCCTTTTGTAAGTAGTCTATGGCTTTTTGGTAATCGTTTTGTGCAAGTGCTTTATTAGCCATTTCTAGCGCATGCGCGCCCTTATCTTGGGCAACGCACAGGCTCATTAGAAGAGAGGCGATGCACAATAACTTTTTCATAGCCACATTTAAGCACAATATGTGCCCTACACCAACGCGCATTAGCATTTACCTTAATTTGCCTATTTTAATTACAATAGCATTTTTACTAGGAGTCTTTGTTGGGCTTGTTCAATAACCTGAAACTACAAAGCAAGATCATTTTGATCATTTCCATCCCAATGGTTGCCCTGTTGTCTTTCATGTTTTGGCAGTTGCGCAGCACCTACAACTCCTTAGCGCGCAATAAGGATCTAGCGCGCCAGATTGAGGTGTCTAAATATCTTTCCGCATTGGTGCATGAAATGCAAAAAGAGCGCGGGATGAGCGCAGGTTTTCTCTCCAGCAATGGAGTGCAATTTGCTAAGGAATTACTGGTCCAAAGACGCAACACAGACACCAAGCTAAAAGAGCTCAAAAGTGTTTTAGCCTCTATAGCGCATTTGGACGCTAGTTATAAACAGGCTTTGCAAAGAGGGCTTGCCTCTTTGGACAACTTGTCCCAAGTGCGCAACGCGATGGAATCTAAGGACAAAAAAGCCCTTGTCAATAGCACGGTTAGCTACTTCACTACAAGCATCGATCTCTTCTTAGATAGCGTGTTGCAATCCATCAACATCATCCCCAACCCTAAAATCTCTGACGCTGTGATGGGCTATATTAGTTTTCTCTACGCCAAAGAGATGTCCGGGCTAGAGCGCGCCACGGCGAATCGAATCTTCATTGCCAATGCCTCAGCCGATCCCAATTACACTAAATTCATCGCTTTAGTGGCTAAACAAGAGGTCTTTGAAAAATATTTTCTATCCTTTGGGGATGCCAAAAGCGTGGCGTTATTCAAACAAGTTTCTAAGGATTCTAGTTTTCAAGATGTCCAAGCCATGCGCGCAAGATTGAGAGAAAAATACCTTGTAGGCAATTTTGGCATCAACCCCACCATTTGGTTTGACACCATCACAAAAAAGATCAATTTGCTCAAACAGGTCGAAGATGGCATCAGCGCGGATATCACAAAGCTAACTGAGGTGGAGATCACCAAGAACACCCACCACTTTGAATTTTTAGCAATCTGTGAGGTGTTGCTGGTTGCGCTAACCACCACTGTATCCCTCTTGGTGGTGCGCGATATTTTTAAGAGATTGCAAAAGGTGAATAAGACGCTAGGCTACATCATAGACAACAAGGCTTTCACAGATAAGATCACCATTGCAGCCCATGACGAAATAGGCTTGATGACAAAGTCGGTGAATGTTTTCATTGAATACATGCGCGACACCTTGCAAAGAATCTTCAAACAGGTGCAGGACAATAGCGCTATTTCTAAGTCTTTAAGCGCCATTTCTATAGATTTAGACTCCAACTCCAAGCAAATCGAGCAAATCAGCCACAGCAACACGGATTTAAGCCACTCTAGCCGCCAAATATTGGATGAGAGCGTGGCGGTGTCCATTTCTACTAGAGAGCTTTTAGAGGGCGTGCTTAAAAATGTGTCTGAAACCAAGACGGCGGTGGGCGTGATTGACGAACATGTCCAGCGCAATAAAGCCAGCGAAGAAAATGACGCTTTAGAAATGCAATCCCTATCCACAGAGGCACAGAATATCCAAAGCGTCTTAGATGCGATCACGGAGATTGCCGATCAGACGAACTTATTAGCCTTGAACGCCGCCATTGAAGCCGCGCGCGCGGGCGAACATGGCAGGGGCTTTGCGGTGGTAGCTGATGAAGTGCGCGCTTTAGCAGAGCGCACCCAAAGAAATATCACAGAGAGCGAAGCCATCATTAAGCACATTTTAGAAACCATCGCCAAGATGAATCAAGAAAGAAAAGGCAATCTAGTATTAATGCAAGCCCTATCCCAGCACTCCAGCCAAATGCAAGAGCATATGAATCATCTCTCTAGTGTGATTGTGAGCGCGGTGGATCAATCTTTGATCAATCTTAACAATACCCATAAAATCAACGAGCACACCACAAGCATCCTTGAAAATGGGGATAAAATCGCTATCTGTGTGCAGGATTTATTAAAGATCAACGATTCTATGCAAAAATCCTCTAACGAACTCAACCAACAAACCATCGATTTAAACGACTTTTTGCGTATGTTTAAAGTCTAATTACGCGCCCACTCTTAATTTTTTCAAGTTTTAGTGTTCATAGGGCTTTGGTGTGCGCCAAACACCGCTTTAGGATCAAGCGCTAGTAGAATGTATTTCTGTGGGCTAGTTAAACATCATGGCTACCCAAACCCCATTTGGAGTTACTTTTATGGGTTTAACAACACATAGTATAATTTCTAAATCTCAATTTGAAAGTGAGAGTGTTATGAAAAAATTATTGGGTAGTTTGTTATTGTCTTTGAGCATGGCGCATGGGGTCAATTTTACCCTCAATCAGTCCCTGCCAGATGTAGTGGTGCAAGATAAAGGTGAGTTGATCTTGAATGGAGATTCTATCCAATACAGGGTGTGGGCTAGTAAAAATTTACCCGGTAAAGTGCGTATCTTACAACACATCGCCGGGCGCAAGAGTGTCAAGGCAAAGAATCAGCCCCTAATGGATAAAATTGTCGCCCAGCATTTTGATGAGAATAAATACCAAACCACTAATATCATTAATGTAGATGATGCCATCATGGGCACAGGGCTTTTTGTGCGCGGAGAAACCAAAAAGGCTAAGAGGCAACACCCTAAGAGTCAAGTGGTGATGGACAATGAGGGGGTGGTACAAAAAGCTTGGGATTTGAAAAAACAAGAAAGCTTAGTGGTGGTACTAGACAAAGCGGGTAAAGTGCACTTTATGCATGAGGGCAAGCTAAGTGATGCTCAAATCCAAGAAGTGATTGACTTGGCTAAAAAATTACAGCAAGAATAGGGATTTCTTTGGGGGCTATTTTGAAGTCCAACATGTAGCTGGTTTTCAAAGCTATTCATTGGTAATCTGTGCTGTTACTGTTTTTCTAATGCGCAAGTCTTGCTTTGGAGATGCATGCTGTGCGCTTTGCGTATTTTCCACTATCCCCAACCAATCTCTCACAACGAGGGGGTTGAGGAATATAAGGGAAAAGGCGCATGCACACAGGAGTTTGGGGGTGGTTTAGTTGGTATGGCTTTGTAACCCTTCAACGCTTAAAGCGTTTTGCAAAAGCGAGCCTACTCACTACGGGATAAAAGAATGGATGGGATCCGCTTTTCTTTTTAGCTTGACATCGCGTATTGTCATGCTTAATCCTATTCTCCTACTTTGAATACTCCTCCATAGCTAAAATTAGGGGCTTTACGGCACGGTTGGTAATGTTTTTGATGGTCTAAATTGTGGGCAATAGCTTTGGTATACCCTTCGCTCACGCGTCTGTTTTCATGCCTGCCTTAAGCAAAAGAACACCAGTATTGTTGTTACTCCTCTTTTAGATAAACCTACCCTAATAAGTTGCGCCGTTGTGCTTGCCGATGATGGTTTTTACATTGTTCTCGTCCGTAAGCTCCCCATTTTTGATTAATGCTCTAAACCATTTGCCACCTTCTGCTGTATGTCTACCCCCTCAAACCCCTTAAAATCACCAAGGTGTTTTTCTAAGACTTTAGATAAACCATAGGGCTTAAGGGCTTTGCCATTAACATCTTTTAAGCCTTTTAAATCCTGTGCGTTTGCTCCCCACACCAAATTAATATGCCCCAACCCCTCTCTATAAAACGCCCCAGCTACCTGCCCTCTTTGCTCTTTTAAAAGCTTTGCGACTGCTTCTTTGCCCTTGCCTGCATACTCTGCAAAGTTCTCCCCAAAGGCGGGATTGGCTTCAATCTTAAGCGGGGTTGTGCTATCTTTGATCACACTATCTAAAGGCTTGTCAATGGCTTCATCTATTCCCTTACCCCCACTTAAAGATGTGGATTTTTGGTTTAATTTTGAATCTAAGCGGTTGTATGCGTTGCCGGATGCTGAAGAAGAACCCGCTTTTGAATTTAGGGGGGGTTCTTGGGTGGCATTTAAGTCCGATAAGGAGTTTTTCACGACTACAGATTGGTGCGGTGATTTTTGTGGCGAAGTGAGCTTAAACGAAGTGAATAAACTGCTATCTAAGTCGGACTCTTGAGCGATCGCCTTCATCTTGCGTCTGAGTTCTTTGGCTTCTTTTCTGCTTAAATTCCCCTCTAGTTGGAGTTTTCTTTTAGCCTTATAAAGCGGGTCTAACTGCTTTTTCACCCCCCAACTCTCAGGCGTGTGTATTTGTATCTCACTTGGCACGCCATTGTAAGTAAAATTGATGTGTGCCCCTGTGTAGCCATCTTGGGTTTTAATGAATCTTGGGCTAATGTCTTTAATAGATGGGCTAGCTTCTAAGCCTTCTAAAACATGGTCAAATTGCGCACTAATGTTTTCTCTAGGCGCAATCACCGCCCCTCTTAGCAAGTCATCCACTCTTGTGCTATCCCCGCCATAGTAGCCTAGTTTCTCCTCAATGCTTTCTACACCCTTTAAAATGTTGCTAGCCTCTAACTGGCTACTAGGCTGGGCTAGCCCCTCTAATAACTCTTTAAACCCCCCTTCTTGCGCTTGAGCTTTGTTAAAAAAGCGCGCTGGCTTGGGCTTGGTAGTCTAGTTGCAATAACCCTGCTAAACGGCTTATCTCTTGGCGGCGCACTTCATACACACTAGGTGCGCTATTTCTAAACTCTCTTGCCCTAAAAAGGGCTTTTAGTATCCGTGTCTTATTTAAGCCTTCTGTCCTGCCCTCTTTGAGGATTTGCCAATTAAGCGGAACTGTGCTAGGATTTTTAAGATTTACCCCGCTACGCAACGCTGTAGTGAACGAATGCGATGTGTTTGCGGACCTAGCGATTATTGGAGGTTCGGGTAAGTCGCCTGTAAAACTTCCCCGCCTTTTTTTGAGGTAATTCTCTATTATTAAGCGTAGGGATTTCCATTACCCCCTTAAGATTGTGGATTAAAAGAGAGTTAAAGAAATTAGGAATTGCCCTCTCCTCAGTGAGGCTAGCTAAAGTTAGACATGGCGATTTTATAGAAAATAAAAGGGCGTTATTAGGGGATTAGGATACAATGCAGGGCTGGGGTTTGTGTATTGACCTTTATCCTAATGTGGGCGTGCATGTGCCACCATGTAACAACGAATGCGAGGTGAGAAATGAGGCGTTTTTGGGCGATCTGGGTTTTGGGAGGCGGGGTGTTATGCGCACAGGGAACGGAGGATTTTTTTAGCGCGATTGAGGCGCAATTAAAGAGCAACACGGCTAAGGGGATTTTGATGCTAATTTTTATTGGTATAGCCTTTTATGTGTGGCGCAATTTAGATCGTTGGCGTGAGATTTTCTTCACCATTTTAGGCGTGGTGTTGGGGATCATGCTCTTTTTTAAAGCCCCCGCTCTAGCTTCGTGGTTTATGGGGTTGTTTTGATGGGCTTAGCTTATCCGGTATTGGTGATCTCTGTGCCTAATCTCAAAGAGATTTCCATGAAAGACAAGTTTTTATGGTTGAACGCTAAGTCTTGGATTTTAGCTATCTTCATTCCCTTTGTGCTATTGCCCTGGTTGGGTATTCTCTATGCCTTATTGTTGTATGGGGGGTTTTTGTTACTCTTTAGTGTGTTGGAATTTTTTGATGAAGACATCGCGGATATTTTAATCGCGCGTTCTAAACTCAAAACCTCCAGTGATGCGTTTTATGCTTGAGGGGAAAGATCAGCTAGGATCTGGTCTACAATCACGCGCGCTCCATTGCTAGAGATTTTATTTCTCAAACCCCAACTCACTTGAGAAATCAAGGGTCCTTGTGTTTGGGGGGTCTGCAACCACTCTATGAAGTCAAAGAGTTGGGGGGGGCGCAAGGCGCGTTGGGGGACAATCCTAGCCAAGCCTGCTTGTTCGAATTCTAACGCGTTAAAATATTGGTGGTTTGTGGCTGCGTGCGGGTAGGGCACAAAGAGGGTTGGCAAATTATTAGCACAAAGTTCCCACACACTGCTAGCCCCTGCCCGACTCACGCAAATGTCTGCTTGGTGCATTTTTTCTACCAAATTCGTCTCAAAAGCAAAGAGATCTACACTCTCTAAGATACCCAAACCCTTGTATAAAGTGGCGATGCGATCGAAATGATGCGCCCCGCATTGGTGGATTACTCTCAAGCCCCTTTGGAGGAGATCTCTCACACATAAAAGCGCGAAATCATTGAGCGCGCTCGCCCCCTGCGATCCGCCTAAAAATAAAATTGTTTCAATCTTGTGGCGGATACGCGCCTTTTCAAAAAAGATTTCTTGCACGGGGTAGGGGGTTTGGCTGAATTTAGGATTGGGTTTGGGGGGGGTGAAACTGCCAAAAACGCGCTTGGCATAGGGGGTTGTGTATTTGTTGAGCGCGCCTTGGATGGCATTTTGCTCGTGGATAAATAAGGGGGTGTGCGATAAAATGCTCGCCAAACTCCCCGGTCCAGCACTAAAGCCCCCCACACTGATGAGCGCGCGCACGCGGTGGGTTTTAAGTAAGCCCATCGCCTTTTTTGCCCCTTTGAGTTGCGCCCAAAGGGCTGGGATTTTCCTCATAAAACTCTTATTAACCACCCCACTGGTTTCTAAAAAATAACGCTCTACAAATAAGGGGCTTGTTTCAAACCACGCGCGATCCTGCCCGGCCGTGCTACCCACATAAATTAGAGATTCACCTCGATTGAGCAATTCTTGGGCTAAGGCTTTGGCGACACACAAATGTCCCCCTGTTCCCCCACCACTGATAGCAAACACGGCTAGTAGCTGGCACGCGCACTGGCTTGCACAGGTGGTACAAAGGATTTAATGGTTTCTCTAAAACCAAAATCCGGGTAATCCATGATGGATAGGGGAATTTGGGCGGCATAAGCATTGCGCGGGTTAAAGATGAGAGGAGCTAGAAAATTCACCATCGAATCCTCTAAATTCTTTTGCACCACCACCACACAATAGACCTCCACTTCTGAGCTAGCGTCCAATTCTAAGAGCAATTCAATATACTTAGGGATACTAAAGCTGTATTCTCTAAGCTTATAGGGATTGGCTAAGATAAGGCTGATCTTGCCATCTAGGCTACTAACCTTGCTGAAGAGATCGTCTATCTTAGTGAGCTCGACCTCCATAATATTTTCAAAGCCTAGAATGGGAGACTTGAGTTGGTAATGCATGCGCTTCCTTTAGCAAAATATGCCAAGTACCAGCAAAAGCTGTTCCAAAAATTTAAAGGGGGGTGGCGGACAGGGAGGGATTCGAACCCTCGGTAACCTTACAGCTACGCATCCTTAGCAGGGATGTGGTTTCAGCCAACTCACCCACCTGTCCTTTAGACACGAAAGGGCATTATAATCTCTCAAAGTTAACAACACTCTTAAGCCCTAGCCCAAACATCTTTAAGCCCTGAAATCCCCCTCCAATCTCTCCTTGCGCAAAAGCGTTGTGGTGTGGATTAACGCGCTTGAGGAGTTAGCATGCCACCCATTAGCTCTGCTCTACCATCTCTTCTATACTCTTTACAATCTTTTCGTAAGTGTATTCTTGAATGACAGCATGCATGGTTTGAGAAAAGCTGGCGTATTGGTGGGGGTTGCCTAGCAGGGTGTTGATTTGCTGGGCCATTTCTTCGGGCGTGTTAACCACTAGGGGTGCGCATAAATCCTTGACATTGCCCACATCTGTGCAGATAAAGGGCGTGCCAAATTGCATGCTCTCTAAAATCACCATGGGGAAACATTCTTGCTGGCTGGCGTGTAAAAATAGCGTGGCTTGTTTAAAGAGGGTTAAGACCATCTCTCTTTTTATTTGGTAGAAAAAATGGACTTCTTTAAAACCAAGTTCTCTATCTAGCTGTGCCTTTAAATCTTGCAAGTCCTCTAAAGTATTATCGCTATTTAAAGAGCCTATAAAAATTAAGGGGATGGTTGCTAGACTCAAATAATAAGCCCGCAACACAAAATCCTGCCCCTTTTCTTTGTAATAATTAGAAACATTGAGCAAATAGGGATCGCCCATGAGAGTTTCAAGGGTCTTTTGTGTTGTGCTAGGCACAAACGCGCCTAACAAGGGTGCTTGGATTGTCTTGGGGGAGGTAATATCCTTAGCAAACACCCCATTGGGTAAGATATCCGCATGGCAATAGGGTTTGAGATAATCATACCCATCGCTACGCTTGTGCAAGAAACACACTCGATCGTAATGTCTGAGGTGGCTTTTAAGTTGGCGGCGCAATGTGAGGATATACATGGAGGGTCTAAACTTAAAACCGGAAATGAGAAATTTCAAGGCATGCTTCAAGCGTGTTTTAATGGGGGGGCAAAAGCGCACCAATTCTAACTCGCCATGGCTCTTTAAAATTTTCTTTTTAGCCTGACACAAAGCAAGCAGATCGTAGAACAGATCGCAATTCCATTTGCCCACAATACCAGAGCTGATGAGCAAGTCACACATAAAAGAGAGGCAAAATTTTTTATACTCCTCGATCTCGCCTAACACGCGCCCTTGTTGCCAGTCCCAATAGATATCAAATTCCACAACACATAAATTAGGGCTAATTTCTCGCGCGTCTTTGTTAATTCCACCGCTAGAAATGCGCTTAAGATTCCCTTCCCTGTGGATTTTTTGGTCGTTGAAACGAGCCCCCGTGATCACCAAGACCTCATGCCCAGCTTGCGCTAAAGCGACACTCAAACCATGGTCGGCTAAACTAACCCCCGTTTGTAGGGGGTAGTATTGCTCTGTGGTGAAGAGAATTTTCACGCCACTCCTTTGGCATCATTATAACATCCTATCCACTTTAGTTAGGCTTTGTTATACTAAATCTTGTAGAAAGGTGCGCATGTTAGAATCCCTAGATATTTTCATTGTGTCTTTAAGCAAAAGCCCTAGACGCGCCACTTGCCAAGCTGTGGTAGATAACCCGCCCGCGCACCACTACTCTTTGAGTTTTAATTTTCACCTCTTTGATGCTATTGATAAGTATAGCCACTATTTCAAGACAGATTTGGGTTATGCGGGTTTAATTGAAAACTCCTATTCTTCCAAATGGCTTAAAAGCAGTGATTGGTACAAGGGTTTATATGGTCGAGAACTATTTGCTGAAGAATTGGGGTGCTATGCTAGCCATTACTTACTTTGGCTTAAGTGTATCACGCTTAATAAACCACTTGTGATCCTAGAAGACGATTTTGAATTGCAAGCTAATTTTTATGAGAGCTTGCTAGATTGTCTGAACTCTCCCTTTGATTTTGTGCGCCTGTATGGGAATTTTTGGAAAGCTGATCCTAGCGTGTGCGCTATCGCCAATTTAGATGGATCTGCTTGTGTGCCCACCAATCCCAAAACAGAAACCTTGCTAAGAGGACATTTTTTACTTGCAAGCTATGAAGTGGATAGCACGGTCGCCTACTATCTCACCCCTAGAGCGGCTAAGGCTTTTGTGAGTTTTAGTGCCCGTTTTATAGAGCCTGTGGATCAATTTTTAAACCAAGTGCACCGCCACTCCATCGCGCATTTGACTTATATCCCTTTGAGTGTGCGTTTTAGCAAACACCACTCCAGCTCCACGATTTTCACGCCCGATAATACAGACGCTAGACAGAAGACCTACCGCGCTACACGCCTTAGAAACCTAACCAGATGGTGGCACTTGTTGCGCTTGAAAAGACGCGCGCAACGCTTTTACCACCACTTTTTACAAGTGTATCGTGATCCCTAACACTAAACCAGTGCCTCTAACTTGGCAATGATTTTCTCGTAAGCGAGTGGCTTGACTTTTTCGTGCAATTCTTGGGCAATTTGGGTGTAATAGCTAGGATCGCCTAGCAGAGTGTTGATCTGCTGAGCCATTTCTTCGGGCGTGTCAACCACTAGACGCGCGCATAAATCCTTGACATTGCCCACATCTGTGCAGATAAAGGGCGTGCCAAATTGCATGCTCTCTAAAATCACCATGGGAAAAGCTTCGTAAGGAGCATGGCTACCATGCAGAAATAGCGTGGCTTGTTTGGAAAATTCTAGCACCTGTTGTCTTTCTATGCCGTGGAGAAAATGCACCTCTTTAAAGCCATGTTCTTTGTCCAGTTGCGTCTTTAAATCTTGCAAAGCCTCTAGGGTGCTATCCCTGTTTAAAGAGCCTATAAAAATTAAGGGGATGGTTGTTAGACTCAAGTAATAAGCCCGCAACACGAAGTCCTGCCCTTTCTCTTGGTAATAATTAGAAATATTGAGCAAATAGGGCGCGTTGATCAAGCAATCAGGCGTGCTTGTTATGGGTTGTGGTGTTGTTGTAGCGTCCACTAGACTTTTTGTTAGTATCTTGGGCGCGCAAATGTCCTTTTCAAAGACTCCATTGGGTAAGATTCCCACTTTAGAACAATAGGGCTTGAGATAAGCATACCCATGGCTACCCTCATGTAAAAAAAACACTGTGTCATAATGTTTAAGAGATCTGGTGAGCGCTTGGCGCAACCACCAGGGGTAGATCGCATAGGCATAAGATCGCCACAAACCCAAGCGCACCAAGACAAATTTCAGCGCGTCCTTAATAAGGCGTTTTGCGCCAAAACAAACACTCATGAAAGCGTATTCCCCATGGGTTCTTAGAATTTTTCTTCTAGCTCTAGTCTTGGGGAGTTTGTCATGCAGCAAATCCGTGTTCCAAGTTAATAAAGACACATTGACCAATAGATCGCACTCAAAACAGAGCGCAAAATCTACATAGGCTTGCAACTCCCCCTGCCAGCCCCCATTACCCTGGGTGATATGAAAATCTAACACAAAGAGATTGGGTGCGATCTGTGTGGCTTGGCGCTCTAAACTCCCGCTACTAACCGTGTGTTTGGCACCTTCTCTATGGATTTTTTGGTGGTTAAACATGTTGCTAGTGATCACATAGACTTGGTAGCCCGCTTGCGCCAAAGCCAAAGTCAGTCCATAATCTGCTGTGGCGGTGCCGGTTTGTAGGGGGTAGTATTGCTCCGTGCAAAAAAGAATCTTCATTAACTTCTCTTAGCTCTGCTGTTCTAAATACTTGGTGTGGATTTTATTCTGCCTGAAATCCGGGTTGTCCAGCATCGCTAAGTGGAAAGGGATGGTTGTCTTGATCCCCTCTATGCTAAACTCTCTTAGGGCGCGCTTCATTTTGGTGATGGCTTGATCGCGCGTGGGGGCGTGCACGATGAGTTTACCAATCATCGAATCGTAAAAGGGGGGGACAACATAGCCCGCGTAAGCATGGGTGTCAAGGCGCACACCCAAGCCCCCCGGGGCGATCCAAGAGGTGATCTTGCCCGCGCTGGGGTAAAAATTCTTAGGGTCTTCAGCCGTGATACGGCACTCAATGGAATGCCCCTGACAGGTAATTTGCTCTTGGGGTGGCAAAGCCTCCCCTTGGGCAATGCGGATCATCCACTCAATGAAATTCAACCCACTCACCATCTCGCTAATGGTGTGTTCCACCTGCAAACGGGTATTCATCTCCATAAAATAGAAGTCTTCTCCATTGTTATCTAGCAAAAACTCAAAAGTCCCCGCGCCCACATACCCGATGTGTTTAGCCGCCTTGATCGCCATCTCTAGCAAGCGCGCGCGCGCGCTTTGGCTTAAAGCCAGCGCAGGGGTTTCTTCAATGAGCTTTTGTTGGCGGCGTTGGGTGGAACAATCCCTCTCGCCCACATGCACCACATTGCCATGTTTGTCCGCAAAAACCTGCACCTCAATGTGCTTGGGGTTTTGGATGAATTTTTCAATATAGACACTCCCATCGCCAAAGGCGCTTAGGGCTTCTGTTTCTGCAGCCAAGTAGAGATTTTTAAGCAAACTAGGATCGTGCACCACGCGCATACCCCGTCCCCCGCCCCCATTAGCCGCTTTGATGATGATGGGAAAACCAATGCGTTCAGCCACGCTCAAGGCCTCTTCATAACCGCGCAAAATCCCCTCACTCCCCTCAATCACAGGCACGCCAGCCTCTTTCATCACCGCCTTTGCCTTGGATTTGTCGCTCATCAGAGCCATCACCCGCGCGCTAGGTCCAATGAACTCTAAACCATGGTGGCTACAAATCTCTACAAAATTTTGGTTTCGCTCAAAAAACCATATCCCGGGAAAATCGCGTCCGCCTCAAAGAGTTCGGCTGCGCTAATGATGGCTGGGATGTTCAAATAACTTTGAGAGGATTTTTCCCCCCCAATGCACACCTTCGCGCTGGCGGTGTTAAGATAGTGCGCGTCCTTGTCCGCGCTAGAGTAGATCGCAATAGATTGTTTGCCTAATAATTCGATGGTTTGAATCGCCCTAAGGGCGATTTCGCCCCGATTGGCGATCAAAATGCGCTGTAAATGTCTTGTCTCTGGCATGGGGACCTCTTAGAGTTTTTCAATTCTGACTAGCTGGGTGCCATACTCCACCGCGCTGGCGTCTTCTACTTCTATGGAGAGGATTCTACAATCGCATTCCGCTTCGATTTCGTTCATGATTTTCATCGCCTCCACGATGCCAATAGTCTGCCCTTTTTTAATGGTGTCCCCGGGGTTGACATAGGGGCTAGCCCCCGGGGCCGGGCAACGATAAAAAGTGCCCACCATGGGAGAGAGGATGTAATCTTGTTTGGTGTTATCGCACACTTGGGCTGTCCCTGTAGTCGGGCTCAACGCGCACGCGCTAGCGGTGGGGGATTGGAGCGGGGG
>NZ_QXQQ01000030.1 GCF_003660285.1 Helicobacter labacensis
TACCCCCACACCCATCAAGGTCTTAAATTGAAAAAAGTCCCCCTCCTTAACCCGCCTATAAGCCCACACCATAAACAAGATAGAGAGGATGACATTCAAGCTCATCTGCACTCTAAAAAACTCTGTCATCTGTGTGGCTAAATGATTTGCAACATCATTTGCAGGTTTTTGGAAATACTCCATAGTCCTCTAACTTCTCTAGAGTTTCTTTTGCTCTCTGCACAGACATAGGGACTTTCTAAGTGCTCAAATCCCTTAGAAACATATCTGTGTACATTTGTAGCATTGACATTGCTCTCCTCTATAATCTGGCTCAATCTGAGATCGTCATTGCAGTCTTTAGCAAAGGGAGTGTAGATGTCTGGTAATTGACCAGTAAGATTGAAAAACACCCCCTCTAATATCTGTGTATAGCGTTGTCCTTGTTCATCATTATCACAGGCTAAAACTACATTGACAGATAAGTCGGGTGGATTAACTACACTGGGAGGAGTTAGCACTTGTCTGGGGATTCTCTGTGAGAAAAGATTTTGAGAGACTTGTTGTTTAAGGTGCTCCATATCTAAAACCTTGCCCCGCACTAATACAGGTTTGGCATGTTCAGGGCTTTTATAATACGCTCTTCCCCTATCTCTAACACTTTCTTAATCTATGTAATCATATAAGCCCAAAGTCTTAGCTACCAAACTATTGAGCCCTACAAAGCTCTCTGTGTCTAAAGAGCCTAAAGGCTGTGTTGTGGGGATAAGCACACGATAGCGATCAGCAATATGTCCGTTATTCTCTATCTGGTGGCTCTTAGAGGGCATAATCAAGCTCTCTATGCCCTGTTTTTCTAACAAGTCTTTGGCTTGCTTGAGAGTGATTTGAGGACTATCTTTATCATTGTCAATATCATAGATGAGTAAATTAGTAAAACTCTTGGCATTAGCAGCATTGCGGTGGCTCTGTTCAAGTAGCGCACTAGAATAAGGGGAAGACTTAATGGCTTGTGCTAGCTCTGCTAGAGAGTTCACACTCTGTTCTTGCCAACCTTGTGCGGGCATTTCTTTAGGGTTGCGTTTATCAAAGTATCTAGGCCTTGAAAAGCTAATCTTTGAGGTTTTATTGGTAGTGGGCTGTGTGTCTTTAGGCTTTTGGGCTTGTTCTCTCTCATAGTGTTTCCACTCCCTATAGGCTTGCCTCTCTTGCATATACCGCTGATACTCTTGACTTTTATCTTGCTTCATCTGCTCAAACAATCCACTCACAAAGGCGCGTATCTTCTCCACTCCAAACTGCCCCCCACTGCCTAGTAACAAAGTTGTATCAGGGTTCAAGCCTTTCATCTGGAGATAGGCCATACTATCTAAAATGCTCTCTGTCATCACAATGCTTTTCACTGCCTTCAAGCCACCACTAGGCACAAGCATTTGCACGCCCTTAGAACCTTGACAGAGCTCTTTGAGAGGCTTTTCTCTAGGCGCGCCATCTGTGTTAGTGGTGAGTGGCTTACTCAAGCGTTTGCTAATCGCACTGAGCATAAGTTTTTGATTTTCACAGAGATAATTAGGCACACAGAGGTTATTGTGTGCATCGGCTTTGATAGACTTCTGGTAACTCTTAAAGAGTGTGCCTTGTATGCCTCTCTCCCTTAATATCTGGCTTTTTTCTAAATCATAGAGGGGCAGGGATTGAAAATCCTCTTTGATATGCTTGTGCTCCTGCTGGCTAGTTTGACTTATTGTAGAGGGTTTTGAGCTATAGAGTGCATCGCCCTTGACCAAGTCCTCTAATCTCAACCCGCGCTTTTGGCAAAATTGATGATATTGCCTTTATCGCTTTTATCTTCTGTGTTGAAGTAAAAATAACCATCTGCGCTATGCTTAATGATAAGCCTTCCTTTTTCGCTAGGGTGCTTGAGCACAGGATAGTTTAGAGTGCTTTTCTCTTTGTCTAAGACATAGCCAAAATCTTGCAAAATGCTATCTAGGGATAGATAGATCGCATCTTTGATATACGCCATTGTTAACGCCTTCTGCCTCTAGGTTTAGCTGGGGCATCTAGCCAAGGCTCAGGTGGAGGTGTGTAGCTACTTTTGCTAACATGTCGTCTTTGTTCTGTTTGCGTATTGGACACTTGCGTGTCCTGTGTCTGTGTCTCTAGCCAGGGCTTGTGAGAGTTTTGGGATTGTATCCACGGCTCAGGGGGCGGTGTCCGATCTGTGATTGATGGTGTGGCAATTTGATGGCATCAGCAATCTTGCCATCCATAGGCTCTAAACTTGTTTGGCATTGTTGCACATAGTTTTGAATAGCCGTGTATTGCTCTGCCTCCAAAGGATGTCCTAACACGGCCTTGACACTGAGTTGCAAGCCTAAATCTTGCATGTGCTTATTGCCATGTGCTTGTTCTAGGGCATCGTTAATGAGATTGCGATGTTCTTGGGTTAGCTTGCTGGGTTGCTTTTGTGAGAGCACTAGCAAGACTTTGAGTTCTGCCTCTGTCATATGGGATTTGGCATAGTTTAAAAAGCTCTCTTTAAAATCTGTCTTGGTCTTGATGCGCTTTTGTTGCACATCTAGCTCGACTTGCTTGAAATAGCTGTGTAGTTTGGCATACTTGTTGTCTATTTCTATAGCTTGGGGTGGAGTTTGCTTGGGTTCTTGAGTGTCTAATGCCTCACTAGACACTTCTAAACTTTGTTCTGGCTGGCTTAATTGCTCTGCATTGCTCTCTTGCTTTTGCTCTACCAAGTTTTTAGCTTCGGGTTCTTGCACTTGTTCTGCCCTGTTGGGGTGTTCTGTTAAAACTTCTTGGATTTCATCTTGAAAAATGGCAATCCTTTGTAGGAGCTCTTGCTCTTCTGAACTCTCTTGGGCTTGTGGGGTTTGTTCTAACTCCTCAGCCACTTCTGATTTGCTTTGAGCAATAGCTATGTCTTGTGTGGGCTCTTGTTGCTCTACCTCCCCATATTCTTTGGTTTTTAACTCTAGTGTGTCCTCTTGGGTTTGTTCTAGCTCTTGCTCTTGGGTTTCTATCTGTGGCGCATCTAGTTTATTATCTTGGGTGTGCTGTTGCTGTTTGAGCTGTGCGATCTCTTGAGCCATTGCTTGGATTGTCTGTTGTTGTTCTTGCAACATTTGGATTAATGCGCGTTGGGTGTTTAGTGCCTCATGAGTGGTTTCAGTGGCTTCTAGCTCTTGTTCTGGTTTGTCTAGTTGTTCTGCTATCACCTCTTGAACTTCATCTTGCAAAATCGTAATGCTTTGTTGGAGCTCTTGTTGCTTTGCTGTCTCTAACTTCTGTTTTGGTGTCTGCTCCATAGTCTGCTCCATCTCTTTTCTAAGCATGTCTATGTAATTGCTAAACTCCAAAATATCCTGTTGATCTGTTGTGCTTCTAGTAGCACGCATTGCCTGCATTTCTTGTTTTAGAACCTCAAAAAAGTGTTCTGCATTATTGGGCATATTTTGTTGCACTTCTTGCAAAAACGCGCGCATGAAAGCCTCTTTGCCATCATCTCTCCAAGTGCGCCATGCTTTTAAAAAGCCATTGAGAAAATTGTCCATTAACGCCCCCTGCCCCTAGAAGGGGTTGCAAAATAAGTTGCATTTAAGGCTTCATTTTTTGATTGTTGCTGTGTCTTAAGCCAAGCAATCTCTTGAGCCATCTTTTGGATTGTCTTGTGTTGTTCTTGCAATATTTGAATCACCACTTGTATGCCCTGCTGGTTCTCTAGGGTGATTGGGATTTCTGGGTTATGCTGGCTTGTCTGCTGGCTGTATTGCTGTGACTGGTTTGAGGGTTGTTGCTGCTGGTTTGCATAAGGCATATTGCTTTAAATAGTCTGGTTTGAATTAGACACAGATGTGGGAGCATTGCCTGTCATTATGTGTCTTTGTGAGGGCTGTTGTTTATCCTTAGTGTATTGCTGGTTGTGCTGGGTATAATGACCTACATAATCTAGCACTCGTTGGTATTGCTGATCTGTGAGCTTGGCAGAGAGATCGTAAATCACCAGGCTTTGATTTTCTGTGGAGAAACGCTCTCCAGTGTATAGAGGTTTTAAGGTCTTAGGATTTAAAGGCTTTAGGTGTGCTCTATTGATACTTTTAAAACATTCTACATTGTAGAGATGTTTGATTTCTAATCTAGGAGGGATTTCTACACGCACCTCCTCCATCTCCCACAAATAGTTGCCATATCTGTCATGGCGTTGGTTGCCATTAGGGTCTAATATGGGGATAGGATTGCCTTGTGCATCTTTCTTAGGGACTTTTTGCACTTCGTGGGTTTTGACATAGCTAATGCTGGCTTTTTTGATTGCACCTTGAGGATTTTGGCTAGATTGAGTGTTGTTGTGGATATACTCTAACTCTCTAGTATCTGCCCCCAGTCGTTGGGCTTCTTCAAGACTAATCCATGCATTGTTTGCATAATTGCCCTCTTGTTGCTTGGCATCTAAGATCAAGGCATTCAAGCCATGGTAAGCACTGCCCAAATGGGCATTATAGGCTCTATTGTGGGGCTTGAATGTTAAGCCCTGCTCTAGGGCTGCATTGATTTCAGAGGCTAGAAAATCTCTAAACACCGCCTTTTGTTCTGTTAAATCCATCTCATTCCATGATTTCATTGTTGCTCCCTTATTTTTCTTGGCTTGGCATTGCCTTAAAACTCTGGCTCTTCATTTTCTGTGGCTGTGCCATCTAGCCAAGGCTCATCGGGTGTAGAAGTGTCGGGGGTTGGTTGTTACTCAGCGGAGCGTATAGACTCTTAACCGGGCAAATTACTTTAAGCAGTGTAGCTATGCGTGCCTTTGGGCTTGCCTCTTTGCTAGGGGCTAATCTCTTTAGCGGGGCGATGAAAATAATTAAATTAGCCTTTATGACCTCCATTGTGGGGGTTTTAATAGCGGGCTTGGGGGCGGGAGTATATGCTTTGGTAACCAACTGGGAGGCAGTGAAAACCTTCTTAGTGCAAACTTGGGAGGGCTTAAAAGCCAAGATGGCTAGCTTTTGGGAGGGATTGGTGTGGGTATTTGGAGCAATTGGTTCAGTGCTAAGCCCTGTGGTCTCTGTGTTCTCTTGGTTTTTTGAATTGCTAGGGAGTGGCATTGTCAAGCTTTTAAATCTCTTTGGGGTGAGTGTGGGGAGTATGGGGGAAGTGTTTAAGCCGGTGTTGGAGTTTTTTGCAAAAGTCTATGAGTGGTATAAAAAACTCTTTGGGGGCGTGCTAGGCAAGGTGGCAGGGTTTTTGGGGTTTGGGGATGAGGAAAAGAATATTTTGACCGACACTTCTAAACTCACTTTGCCCACCCTACAAACACCCGGGCAGGACAAACAAACAGCCCTGCCCGTGCTAGGCAGCTTTGATTATAGCGCGCTCAATCCCCAAAAGAGCGGGGCTAATAGCACAGATAATCGCTCGATCAATTCTAACAACACCCAAACCATCAACATCTACACCCAAGGCGATCCTAATAGCATAGTGAGCGCGATCAAGCAGGCGGGTATTGGGCAATACTCTTACAAAGACGATAAGGATTAGCATGGATTTTTATAACGATATGGCGCGCTTTTGTAATAATGCGCTTAATCGCACGCTTACAAAGACGACCAAAGCGCAAAGACAACTTATAAGGACGCGCTATAGTCTCTCTAATAAGACGATTAGACGCTTCACTAAGATCAAAAAATCTCAAATAGACACCCTAGAAGTTACCATTAGAAACGCTATCTATAAGCTTAGTTTGAATCGTTTTAAACGCCTCCAAAAGCGCACGGGGGTGTTAGTGAAATTAGGACCTAGAGATCATCTCTTTATTCAGGGGGGCTTTTTGGGAGCTAAAAGGGGGGAGACAAAGGTGCGCAATAAGGGCTTTTTAGCCACAAGGCGTGCTCAAAGCTTTGCTGGGATCACCACCAGTTCAAGCACACTCTATAGCCATAGTCGCCAAGCAAGTCCTAGAGGCTCGCAGGTGTTTTATTTTAGAACTAAGCCTTTCAATCTCATCGCCCAAGAGCAAAATACGCGCCTTTTAGTCAAAGCGCATGAAATATTTGCCCAGGAGTTGGCGCGTGAATGAGTGTGTTGCTATTCAGGGCGAGAGATGGGACACTCTCTATTTTAAGCACTATGGGGAGATTGTGCAAAATGGCTATAAGAGTGGCTATAACGCCTTTTTGCTGGCTAACATTGAACTCTTGGATATTGATGTGTTTAAAGGCGGGGAGCGTGTGAAATTGCCCACATTCACAGATGAGGCGATCGCCTCAGATATCACCCCTATTTGGGAGGAGTGATGCAAACTTATCTAGCTCCAAAGTGGCGCATTAAGGGCGCGGAGGTGTTAGTAGAGTCTTTGAATTATAGCGATTATGAGAGAGATAACCCGGATACGCTAAATCTCAAGCTTGCGCCACATTCTAAACTGCCCAAGTTTGGGGATAGATTGGAGTTGTTTTTAGGCTGGGAGAAATTGTATTTTTTTGGCGCGTTCTATGTGAGTGCGATCAAGGAGAACTACAAGAAGGGCTTTAGTGTGGATGCCACTAGCCTCAATCATAGCAAAGAGATCAAAGAGGTTAAGAATCGCTCCTTTAAAAACAAGAGTGTGGGGGATATTTTGCGCGCCATTGCCAGAGAAAATGGCTTGAAAAGCAAGATTTCTTTTGAGCACTCTAGCTCAGTGCTCAGCGTGTTAGAGCAAGTGGATGAGAGTGATAGCGCGCTGTGTGCGCGTTTGGCTGAGGAGTATGGCTGTTCTTTTGGGCTAAAAAATGATTATTTGGTGTTCATTGATCGCAACATCAAGCAATACCAACGCCCGCGCTACCAAATTAACGCCGATGATTGCATCAGTTTAGAGATTGACTATCTAGTTACCAAGCACTTCAAAAGCGCGGAGGTGGTGTTCATGGACAAAGAAGGACAAGAGCAAACATTAATCATCGGATCAGGACAACAGCCAAAAAAGCGTATTCTAACGCACGCGAGCACCAAACAAGAGGCTTTGATCATAGGTAAAACCCGCCTCAAAGAAGCCAACACAGCCAAGACTAAGGGTTCACTTAGAGCTCTAGGGCAGGTGCTTTTTGCGGGCGGACTGCTAGAACTCACTAAGGGCAAGAGCAAAGAAATTCATCTCATCACCCAAGTGCAACACAGCCTAGATAAGAGTGGCTGGGTGATGAATTTGAACTTTGAGAGCGCGATGAATGGCTAAGATGCTTGAGTTTGTGGCGTTGTGTCTAATTTGGCTAACCTGCATCGTGGTGTTAAGCCTAATTAGCTTGCCCGTGTGGGCTTTTGTTGGTTTGGCTTTATTTTTAGTTGTGCTATTTTGTTTGCGCCATCACTATGCGCTGGTTGTGCCTTTTTGGGTGTTTTGGATGGCATGCATACTAAAGGCTCTACATGGCTGATATAGGCAAAATCATCAAAATTGATAGCTTCACCTTCAAGGTGGATCACAACATCCCTAGTTTGGACTTTGAATACAGCTTAGGTATCCAAAAGGTAGAGACTCTCTCTAAAAATTTCTATTTGAAACTAGGGGACAATGAAAAGCGCATTAGTTTTACCGCGACTCTCTATTTAGAGCAGATTGAGGATTTTGAGGGACTAGTGGCTAAGATTGAGGCGAGAAAACCCTTAAGATTTTCTACCCTAGAGAGCACGCGCACGCAAAAAATCCTCATTGACAAGTTTAGTGCTAGCGTGAAAGATTGGGTATTAGTGGCGCAAAACAAAGAAGAATACTGTCCCTATAGTGATGAAAATATGTAATATCTCTACTTAGAAGAAGTAATAAAAATGGTAGCCCTATGGCAATGTAAATAGACAGCAAGTTACACTCTCGAAGGCATGAGAAAATCAATAGTCCAATCACAATCAGAAGAGATGTCAAGCCACCATCAAAGAATACAAAACAGATAAGACAAAGTGGCAGTGCGATGCTTAGAGTGGATATAAAAATACCGCTCATGAAACCATGTATTTTAATGTTCCCTATGAGATAGGTTATATAGCCTATAAATCCGGCTATAAGAAACACAAAAATCAAAAAAGTAATAAGGTTTGCCAGCATGAACCCTCTTAGTCTTTCCTATGTGAGGGTATGAAGACCCTCAAAGGACTTTAAATCTCTAAAATCGGTCTAGTGCAATGCTTTCATCTGTATCTCTATGTCCTCGCCTTGTGTGATCCACGCCTCTAGTGCGTTTTTATGTGTTGTATCGGTGTCTAGTTCTTGGTGCTCTTGGATAGTCTTAGCACGCTCTTGGTATGCCATTGTGCCACAATGTCTAAAACCTTACTTTGTATCTCCTCTAATTGAGTCCGTAAGCCTTGTTTAAATTTCTCTAATTCTACTTCTGCCTTTTTTTCCATGAATGTTTGCACCATTTCTAATACAATAGTGAGTGCGGACAGGGCAACTGCTGCCCCTTTTGCAACATTTGTGGCTTTTGATCCAAGATTAAACACACTGACTAAGGTTGAAGTGAGGCTTTCAAACAGACCGGCAAATGTGGCACTGGCAAAAACAGCTTTAAGTGTCTCTAAAATTTTCTCAAACTCCGAATCGCCCCAATTAAAATTCCACGAGCCATCTCCCCAATTTGCCTTGAATTGCTGTTGCAATGCCTCAAACTCCAAGCGCACAAGCTCTATTTCTAGCTTTAATTTGTTTTCAATGACCTTTTCAAGCACTACGCCCTCCTCGCCTATTTCACTTTGCAAAAACTCCTTAATGTCATTCAAGCGTGTTTGTGCAAGCTGGTCTAACAAGCGTTTAAAGTGTTCGTTAAAAAAGCCCTCTAAATCCGCCCGACTCTCCTCAATGCGGGTTTTTAGTTGCTCTAACTCTAGTGCAATTGTATTTTGCTGCTCCTGTGCCTTGTTTAATTGGGTGCTTAGTTTCTTAATTTTGTCTTGTGCGCTCTTTAAAGAGGGATGCAAGAGATCGGTTAGCACGCTCTCTTGGGCTTTTAAAAAGATCGCCTCAGCTCCGCCATTTGCCTTAATTATAGCTTCAGTAGCTTCTTGCAAGTGGGCGATGCGCGACTTTTGGCGAAACTCTTGGAGGTTTTTAAGCCAATATTCTACACCCTTGTCATGGGGATTTGCTGCCACCGCCACCACGCATAAACCCTCTATTTGCTCCTGGCTAAGATCAAGCGCACGCTTTAGCCCCTTGATCACATCCTCTTTTTTGATGGCTAGCATCCCTTGATAATATTCCTCATTACCCACATCTGCCACCTCATCGAATTTGCCCAGCACAAACACGCTTCTAGGCAAAAGGTCTAGCTCCTTAAAGAGCCATTTAAGCTCCTCTGTATGACTCTGCTTGATCGGGTGGTGTGGGTCCATCACATACAAGAGCAAATGTGCCTCGCTTACGAATTTTTCGGTAACCTTTTTATAGGCTTGCGTGCTGTGGGTAGAAGTATCACAAGTTTCTTTAAAGCCAAAAAGCCCGGGCGTGTCTACCAATAAACACCCCTTCGTTTCGTAAGGGGTGATTTCGCCTGTGGATTCTTCGTGGGCGATTTGCATTTTTTGTTTGTTTAAATCCTCCAGCCACGCGGCTGCAATGGAGGTTTTACCATTGGAGAAACCCCCCACTAAAACTACTTTTAACTTACCTTTCTCTCTAGCGTGTGCGATCTTCTCCTTCCAACCCTCTTGGACTATGCCAAACTCTAACCCCTCTTGCATGAAATCTTGAAGTGAGTCTAACACTTGCCCCATTTGGCTCAATTTTTCTAAAGTTTGCACACATCGCCTCCTTGTAGCTGTAATTTGTCCGCCTGTGTGCCTAAATCCATGGCTAACTCTTCAAGACGCACACACACCGCTTTGCGCTCTTTTAAATTGCTCTCTAGGTTTTGGATGATCTTCTCTATGGTCTCCTCTAGTTTTTGGTAGATTTTGGCAAGGGTCGATTGGTGCGCTTTTAAAAATTCTTGCGCTTTTAAAGATTCTTGTAACTGCAATTCTTGCAACAACCGAAAGCGCATGGCATGCGAGGCATATTTTATGAATGATTTTTTTTTGATCTCCTCTTCTACCTTTTTAAAAATCTCTGCTTGTGTCCATCCATAAAAACCAATATCGCTCCTCATTTTCTCTACAATCTTGTTTAATTGCTCGTTAAACGCCTTGCGTTGTTCGCTTTTTTTAAAGTCATCATCCCATAACTTCTTAAGGGCGTTATAAGCTAGAGTCAAAGCTGCGCCAATAGTCACAGCAGTGCCAATCCAGCCGAGTGGATTCCAAAAATTCGCCAAATCAAAAGCGAGCATCCCCCCGAGTGCCCCCGCTCCCCCAAGCTTCCACCAATCCACACCGCTATCGGTGTCAAAATCGCCCATTTTGGCATCCACGCCTACTTGTTGCGTCTCAATTGCTCCTGCTCTGAGGCTAAAGGCTTTCAGCTCCGCATTAAGTGCCTCTTTAAACGCTTCCACTTGCGCCTCAATCTTAGCGGTTGCACTCTTCTCAAAGACTTTTGCGTGCTTACCTATGACCTCCTTGGCTTTTCTCTCAACATCATTATTGCTGACATTGGTGGCAATATAGCCATACACCTCATTCTCACAGACATTTTTAAAGTCCTTAAGTGCGTTTTCTAAATCCTTTTTTAAGTTGAGATGTGTTTTTTGGGGCAAGCGTTTTAGGGCAGTTGTGCTATCTTGGGCTTGCACTTGGAGTTCTCGCGTTTTTGTCGCCATTTCGTGGCTGCTTTTGTATAAAGTCTTAGCACACGCCATTAAGGCTTCTGCGGCTTTGGTGCATTTGTTTTCATGGATGATTTTTTGCTGTGCGCTGACAACTTGATTCAATAAGTCGTGCAAGTCGTGCCAACCGCCCTTTTTTAAAAGGGTTTCTTTAGTGTAGGCTTTTAAAAATTTTTCTTTAGTGTTGGCAAAGTGTTTTTGTTGCCAAGCGTTGGGGTCAAAACACTCCGCAAGGGCTAAAAACAGCGCGTGCGCACGCACGCCCAAATGCCCCTTGTAGCAATCCCCTAACACCTCTTGCATTTTGGTATCCGCTTCGGCTAAAGCGCGATTCTCTCCCACACTCACTAAGTCCCCCTCTAGGGCTTCTGGGGTTATTGCGCTCTTATTGTAGATAAAATAGACTCGACTCTGATCGCTTAGATACTGCTTGATTTTATGGAGTGTCCCCTCTTGTGGAGGGGTGGATTCTGTAGAAATGTAGAAAATGACATGGGCATTAGCGCACGCCTTGGAGATGTTTTCTTTGAACTTGGATTCATCCCCTTCAATGCCGGGTGTGTCCAAGAGGGTGGTTTAGTCTCCTCTGCTTGCATCGCCTGCACTTGGCTTAACTCCTCGCTAGTGGTGTGCGCTTCCACTAATGCGCCTTGCTGGCTGTATTTTTGCGCTTTAGCTTGCAACTCTAGTATCTGGGCTTGGATTTTTTGCAACTCAAGGGCTTGTAATTGTTCACTATAAGGGGCTTGCGCTTGGGCTTGTTGCTCTTGGGCTTGCTGGGCTTTGGCAATGATTTCCATCACATCCGCGCTTATGGGGCTGTCCTTGCCCATTAGTGCAGATTGTTTGTAATACTGGATGGCTTTTTTAATATCCTTTGGCGCACAGTCGCCATATTCATAGAGAGAGCCTAAGTCCCGATACGCCTAAGATCGCTTTCCACGCCTGTGCCACCAAAATAATACACATCTCCCAAGCCCTTATACCCTCTAGCATCCCCCTCTTTAGCCAGTTTGCTAAAATACTCCAAAGCCTTTAGCATGGTTGTGCTATAGAGATTATCCTTTGCGATGGCGTAATCTCTATCCTGATCGCTTTGGGCATGCACGCTTGCTAACACCAATACACTCACCAACACCACTTTAATCACATTAGCCATATCTGCACTCCTTTAATACTTGGTTTTAGAGTTAGGATTATCGTCTGTTTAAGGTGTTCAGCCTTAGCGCAATCCTCAGCCCACCTCCAATCTATCTTACAGGCTTTTTGGTAATAATAAAGAGCCTTTTTTAAGTCTTTAGTTACTCCCCTGCCATATTCATAGACTTCTGCTTGGATGGAGAATTTAAGGCGATTAGCATCATTACAATTATCGTAAAACTCCTCGCGATCAAATGCGCAGGCTTGTTGGCTGTGTTTGAGGGCTTTTTTCAAATCTCTAGGCACCCTTTCATTGCCATCTTCATACGCTTCTGCCAAAGCTGCATGTGCCCTTGGACTCCCTAACTTGGCTCCCTGTTGGTAGTAATAGATAGATTTTTTAAGGTCTATGGGAAAATCCTTGTCTTCGTAGCTATCAGTGCTATAGGCATCGCCCAAGAAAACATACCCATCCGCCTTGCCATAAGCCTTTTGGTAATACTCTAGGGCTTTTTGCTCATCCCGAGGCACGCATTTACCCTTAATATACATGTCTGCAATCCTTTCATAAGCTGTATAAGCATCCTTGCCCACTTGTGCCGCCTTTTCATAGTATTCCAAAGCTTTTTGCCCATCTTGTGCTACGCCCCCTAGAGCGTGCTCATACATCTCTCCTAGCTGTAAATAAGCATCCACGCGCCCCAGTTGCCCAGCCTTTTGGTAATAATCTAGGGCTTTCTGGGCATCTTGAGAAACAAGCGTGCCCCACTCATACATGCCCCCTAGTCTGTGATAGGCATCAGCACTTCCCATCTCCCCCGCTCTTTTTAAGTATGTTAAGGCTTTGGGGACATCTTGCTCCACTCCTTTCAAGCTACCAAGATATAAATACCCAGCCATGCGATAACCCTCCGCATAACCCCCCTCTCCTGCTTTTAGATAATACTCTAGGGCTTTGGGGTAATTCTCATCTTCAAAAGCCTTCTTGGCGATCGCAAAATCCAAAGCACCTCCCTTAGCCCACGCAAACACCCACAGGCTTATTAACAACTTAAACGCGTTTTTAAAACCCATGTTTGCATCCTTTAAAACAAATCACGCAACCAATCCCAAAAGCCTTTTTCCACAGGTTCAGTGGGGTCTTTCCCCGTGATCTTATGCACATAGTAACAAGATTCGTAATCACCCATCGTGCAAGCCTTGTTGAAATATTTTAAGGCTTCTTGCATGTTTCGATCCCAATAGTAGGCATTATAGCCTAGATCATAACAAGCCATCCTATACCCCATATCCGCTGATTGTTGGAGGTATTCATGGATGCTGTCGCGATTGTGTATAAACCTCGTCAAACGATAATAAGCAATCGCATAATCTAGATCTGCTGCCTCTCGGTAATATTCCTCTGCTTTTTTTTCATACTCCCATGCGCTTTGAAACTTTTTGCTTTCGCGCGCGTCTTCTTTTTTCTGATTATAAAACTCGCCTAACTCAAAATACCCTCTAGGGTCCCCCATCTCCATCACCTTTTTAAAGTAAGCAGCGGATTTTTGAGGATCATCGTAAAAGTCAATCACCCTATAGTACCGCTGTCCTGCATACAATCTCCCCAAAAAGACATAGGCTTGCACATTTCCCTCTTTGCCCTCCTTTTCCCAAATTTGGCAGGCTTTTTGAAAATATTGTTGGGCTTTTGTTTTATCTTCTAAGACACCATGTCCCCAAAAATACATATACCCTAGCCCAAAAAACCCTAATCCATCGCCCATGTCTGCAGCCTTTTGGAAGTATTGGAGCGCTTCTTTATATTTGATCCGATTCGTTCGGTATATCTTTCTTCTATCTACATATACTAGAGAGCCTGAATAATCCCACCAATTGACATCTAACATACCCAAACCGCTAAACCCCCGTCTATCTCCCATTTTTGCCAGTTTATAAAAATAAATCTTAGCTGTGTGCCCATCCCCATACTCCCAAGCCCTTATGGCGTTGGCAAAATCCACATCCCCCTCTTTTGCCCACGCAAACACCCACAGGCTTATTAACAACACCTTAAATAACTTTCCCATCGCTTTGTCCTTTTTGATCGTTTTAGTTGGTGTAGAGTTTATAA
Organism: Helicobacter labacensis; assembly: GCF_003660285.1. Classification (GTDB taxonomy): domain Bacteria; phylum Campylobacterota; class Campylobacteria; order Campylobacterales; family Helicobacteraceae; genus Helicobacter; species Helicobacter labacensis. The sequence continues at coordinate 13,981 of NZ_QXQQ01000030.1, forward strand.
CAGATTTGTAACACGCGTAGATTGCCCTATTTTGTAGGTTTTTGAGACTTTGCTAAAATACAGTATCCAAGTACAAAGGAAAGTCCATGGAAGAAAATCTAACACTAGCCCCATTTGAAGAGGCAAGTACCCATGAATTACATAGGTTCTAAGCGCAAGCTCTCTAATTTTTTATTTCACAATATCCAAGAGGTGTTGCAATCTTACCGGGTGGATTTGGCGCAATGTGTCTTTACAGACCTTTTTTCTGGCACAGCGGCAGTAGGGCGGTTGTTTAAAAACCATGCCAAACAGGTCTTAAGCAATGACAAAGAGTTTTATAGCTTTGTGCTAGCAAAGCACTATATTGAAAACACCAAGCCTTTGAAACGCGCACAATTTCTCCTAGACAAGCTCAACGCCCTCCCCCCCCTAGCGGGCAAAATCTATCAACATTATGCTTTAGGAGGCGGGCAGGGGCGGCAATATTTTAGCGATGCCAATGCCCTAAAAATTGATGCCATGCGTGTCCAAATCGCTAAATGGCAAGAAGATCAAGCCATTAGCCAAGCTGAATTGTATTTTTTACTAGCCTCTCTCTTAGAAGCCACCGATAAAGTGGCTAACACCGCCTCTGTCTATGGGGCTTTTTTAAAGCGTCTTAAAAAAAGCGCGCAACAAACACTCTTTTTAACCCCCGCTCCCTTAGAGCCTAGCCCCAACCCTCATTATGCCTACAACGCAGATGCTAAAGAGCTCATTGCGCGCCTACAAACCGACATTTTATACCTAGACCCCCCTTATAACCAACGCGAATACGGGGCAAATTACCACCTTTTAAATAGCATCGCCCTATATGACAACTTCACCCCACAGGGCAAAACGGGGCTAAGAAGTTATGAAAAATCCGCTTGGTGCAAGAAATCTTCAGTGTATCAGAGCCTAGAGCATGTGCTCAAAAACACCAACGCCCGTTTTATTTTCTTGAGTTATAACGATGAGGGCTTGTTGAGCTTAGATAAAATAAAGACTCTCTTTAGCCAATATGGGCACTACAGCCTTAAAAGCCAAATCTACAACCGCTTTAAAGCCGATTCTAAACGCTTGCAAGCCAAAGAAAGCACCATGGAGTATTTGCATGTGCTGGTGAAAGATGAGCCAGCGATGTTGCCGAGCGATTTTACAGAAAAACCAAACAGAGCTTAACCCCCTTGGCATAAAAAATCCTCTCTAGATACGGCATTAAACACTTTGACTAATTCTATAAAGTCATATAAAAAATTGTCTTGGAGTGTGGCTAGGTCGGGGTATATCTTTTCGTGTTTATATCCGTGTGGCAAGTCCATAAATAATTTTTCTAAAGTAGCGCATTGTTGGGGCAGGGGGTTTGTAGGATGCCCGATGCGTAAATTAAACAAGGATTCTCTCCAGTCATAACTTAGCCAAATATAAATCCCCGCATTTTGTTTGAGTCGATCTCCCACTCTTCTTTAAGGGGTTTGAAAATGCGGTTGTGGGATGTTTGCCGGTTCTTTTTCTTTGTGTCTTCTTGCTCGATCTCTATAAATCTTTAGCAATAGCCCCCTTTGTCCCATGAAAGATACTTTAACAAGATAAAAAAGGTTATAACACGCATTGGGAGGGTTTTTATAATGCTTGCACCCTACATCCCAAGCATTCATTTAATTTTGTCTGCCACGCTTTGGAGTCCTTTAAAGACATCTCGACTCGAATTAAGATTGATAGAGATGTGTTGGGGCAGTTGTTTATCTTCTTCTTCAATGCCCTCCAAGGTGATTGTAGAGGTTTGGCTGTCCGCAAAAATCGCAAAATTGTTAAGGGCAAACTGGCGCACTTGTGGGCCATTTTCATAAGGACCTAGGCCTTTTATTCCTTCATTTTTCAAACACCAATAGAGTGCATAGCCTAAGAGATCAACTGCCTTTTCTGAATATTTTTTGACGGGCAAAAGGTAGGCTTTGGCATATGGATGTTCCTGCCGCTTCTTACTATTGTCCCTAACAAAATAGATTCGCCCGCACTCTTTGCCCACCTCCTGATTGATGAAAGCAAATAATTCTTCTTGTTGGAGCAAGAGTTGCTCCCACCAAAATCTTTCTGTAAGTTGCCAAGAAACATCTAAAAGCCCTTGTCCTTGATGTGAAATATAATTCTCAAGGATACCTTGCATTTTACCTTGCAATGTTCCTTGTGGGATATTCAAAAGATTGTCTAAGAGTTTATGGAAATAATTTTTGGGGTATTTTTGGGGTCTAAAAGGCAGTTTTTCAAACAATTTAAAGACGAGTTGTCGGTAGCGGAACATCCCCATTCTATGGCGGTTGCCAAAAAATTGGTTGGTGCTTGTAATGCTGTAATCTCCAAAGCATAAAAAAGCTCTTTGGAACAAGCTAAGCGGATATGTATCCTTAATAAAAAACTTGTCCAAAATCTCCATTGTGAGTGTGGCATAGTCTGTAAATTTTTGTAGGTTTTCCTGCCCTTCTATCTTGCTAAACTCTAATAAAAAGCCCACATAACCAACCAAATATTTATGATCACTTGTGTTGTTTAAAATGCCCTCCCATGCTTTCTCCTCGCAAATAAGTTTTGCTTTGCGTTGCTCTAGACTAAAAAGTGCATGGGAGCTGTTTTTGGGAGCTTTGTCTAAATTGGCTAAAAAAGCATAAAAGCCCTCTTTGTGTGCAACGCCCTTGGCAATGGCTTGGAAAAGACCAAAAAATCCATAAAGATCGACTTCGCTATTGAGTGGGTGGTTTTCAATAAAATGCTTGCACACTCTGGCGTAGTCTTTTAAGTTCTGGTCTAAAAGCCCATCCTGATAGACTTGGCTTAGAGCTAAGAGGGCAAAGAAATAGGCGATTTTCTTATTTTCTAGTTCATCCTCGCCTTGCGTCTCAAAAAAGCTAGGACCATTGATGTTAAACAGCTCTAGGATCGGGCACTTGGGCAATAAATGAATAGCCGTGTCTAAAATTTTTAAATGGGATTCTTCTTGTAAAAACCGATACCAATTGCCCTCATTGATATTGCGCTCAGTGGAAAAAATTTTATCGAGCTCTTTATCTTTGTCAAAATCTTGATCTTGCAAGGCAAAAAAGGCATTGGCGTAGTGCAAAAAATGAAAAAAACGCGCATCAAATGCTTCTGCCTTATCGCTTTCAAAAAAGTAATCACTCCATTTATTATCCAGTGCTACAAGCCATTCATGGGCAATGTTAGCCCGCTCGACAAAAGCCTTGAGATTCTCAAATTTACTCAAGAGCTTGCCCCGCGCATTGAGCTTAATGTATAAATCCTCGCCCAACTTAAACTCTCCCATGTTGATCACATTAAAAGAGATGTTGGGGAGTCGGTCGATGTAGTGATTTAGTTCTGTATCCTTGTCTTTGAGATGTCCGTAAATGAGATCGAGCATGTGGATCATCGCCCTGATAGTGGGATCGTTTTCTAAATCGCTTACATCCCCAAAAGAGCCTTCATTTTGACCAATCACTTGGCTAGGCAGTTGTGTAAAATCACAATCCGCCTCTAGGAGCTTTTCACAAAATTCCTTAGAGCCCTCCCTAGTGTGGTAGGTGAAATGGCTAAGTTGCTTCTTAATCTCATCTAAACGCTGCGCTTGTTTGTATAAAAGAAAATGTAAGAGCCATAGAGTCGTAATGCGCTGTTGGCCATCGATGAGCTTAAATACAGAGCCATCCTCATAGCCATAGACCAAATCAAGATGCAAAGTCTTTTTTGTGCCCTCTAAAACTTCAAAAAGAGCCTCTAAAAATTTGCGCGCGATGCCTTCTTTGGATTTTCTCCCTTGCGCATCATCCCTTTGGAGCATGGGCACTTCTATATGCTCTACTTCTGTGCTCTCCGAAAACTTAAAGTCTAAAAATTCTAAGAAAGTGATGCTTGTTTGCATGGTTACTCCGTTTTGTATTCTTCCAAATACTTTTTAAGAGTACACAGGTAATCCTCCTGATCTTCTTTGGTGAATATATGCAGATTACGGCGTTCTTGTTTTGAAAACTCTTTTCTAAACACCTCCCTTGTGCAAATAGGGATGAGCTTTTGCTGGTCGTCTAAGTCTCTAATTTTCTCTTGTTTTTTGCTAAAAATGAGATTGCCCAATGCGCCATTGGAGCTTTTGTCCAGCAAGGTAAGGTTTTGCAAGAGGTGTAATTCTCCATCCCTCAAAAATGCCTCATCGATCCTTTTGAGCAATGGGAGCAACCCAAGCTTTTCTAAATCTTTAGCAATATTCTCTAGGGATGGTATTTTTTTTAAGAATTTGCTAATCTCCTTTTCGAGTGCCTCATCTTCAGTATGGTTTCTTTTAAGATGCTCTATCACCTCTGCAAGCCACTTCTCTATGGCAACTTTCTTTTTTTCATCTAGATTTTTAAGTTCCTCTTCTGCGACAATGCTTTTAGAGTTTTGGGCATAAATATGCTCCAAACTCCATTGCTCTAACACAAAGCGGTTAAATTGGAAATACCCTATATCTTTTTTAATGTGGTATTCCATATTAAAGAGCAACAAGATAGCCAACAAAGCTCGCTTGTCACTGCTTTCGTTATAACTTAAATCTTCAAGTTTGTTTAGAGCAGACTGCATTTTTTGCTGGATTTGCCCGAATAGATAGGTTGCAAAAGCTTGCTTGGGTTGTGTGATTTCCTTATTTCTCTTAATTTGCACCCATTTTTCATAGAGCGAAGCGATACTAGCCCCTTCGTGGATTAAAAAGCCCAAATAGTGGAAAATTTTCTTATCCTCCTTTTCTGCGTTTGTTTTCTTTTTAGCCCAACCATTCAGGCTATCAATGGCCTTTTCTAGTTTGTTCCACTCCTCACCCATCGATTTATCTTTGTATTTTTGGATAAAAATAATCAAACAATGCGCCTTCTTTTTGCGGGATACTGGGCGCAATAGCTTTTAAATAAACGGCGATTCTTTGCAGATCATCGGACAAAACGGGCCTTTCTCCCTCCATGATGTTTTTAATATCCACTTTGTCTAAAACGCAATAAATAAAATCTCGATCGTCTCTTGCTTTTTTCTCCGCTTCATACCATTTTTTAGCCCGTTTTTCCACCTCTTTTTCTGTAGGCGATCCTTTTGGTTGGGCTAAAAACAAAGCCTTGATATTTTCAGCTTCTTCTAGGGGGATTTTCCCGCTATTGAGGCGTACAAAGACTTCTTTTTCATCATCAATGCTTTCATGCCACAGCACTTTACAGCGATTGAATAGGGTGTCTAAAAATTCTTGTTTTTTATCCTCATGTTCATTTTTAAAAAATTTCTCAATCGTCTCATAAGCCATTTTAAAATGGTAAAAGTCAATGTTGATATCCTTTTGCTTAGTCTCTTCAGCAATGTTTTGCAAAAACGCAAAACTCTTTTTCCTTGTCTCATAATCAAGACTGAACCAATCTTGATTAGCAAGGTATTTGACGATTAAAAAAATTGTGGTGAGTCGTTGTTGCTCATCGATGACATGGTAAGTTTCTCCCACTTTTTTCACCACAATGGGCTGTAGGCTGTAAAAATCCTCCGCTCCACTCTCTTGGATAAAATCTATAATATCCTCAAGCAAAATTTTAACTTCCTTTTGAGTCCAACGATAGCCCCTTTGGTGAGCGGGGATTTTAAAAGCGCGTCCCTTTAAAGCGCGCACAGAGGTCAGATCATCGGCTATCAAATTTCCTTTGTCTCAAAATTCTCAATGCAACAAAGTCAAATTCTAGCACAATTTAAAATCAAACGATTTAAAGATCTTAAGGGTTTGGGAGGATTAAAACCCCACTTTATCTCATGAGTTTTGTGGCACAAAAGAGAAGGTTCAATCTTGGGCAGACACCGAGCGCAAGAGGTCAATATGTGTAGACAAATCCTCAGCAACATGCCGTCTTAAAGGATCGAGCTGGATAATCACGCCTTCCTGCTTAGCAAATCTAACGGCGGGGACAAAATCGCTATCATTAGCGATTAAAATGATCTTTTCTGCTTGCTTCTTAATAGCCAAAGAGGCGATGTCTAAGCCAATTTTCATGTCTACTCCCTTTTGGCGCAGGTTGAGCTGAAAATCCTCATCGCTTAATTCTTGCACAGATTTTTCTCCGGATAAAAGCTGTGGTAAGACTTCAGGTTTCAACACCCATGGATTGTGCCTATCAAACTGAAGTCGCCCTAATCTTACGCTAAAATAGGGTTTTTGCCTGAGCATCTCGAGAAGTTTTGTGCGATATTGTGCCACATTATCTTGATCTAGCGATAGTTCTTTTTTGCTGATTGGTTGTCGCGCTCTCCCGGTGGCAGGGGGGCAACTATAGATAAAAACACGGAAGAGGTAATCTCTGGAAGTGCTCAATGTCCTAAGAACATACTTTCTAATTTCTTCGGCTAAGACAACAGGAGTGGGACGATTTTCAGGTGGGTAAAGCACTTTGAGGAAAAAATCTAAATCCACCAAAACAGCTGTTCTTTTGGGTAGGTGGACATCAAAAAATTGAGAATCGGATTCATTTAACATAAAAAACCCTTTACTAAGACTTCAAGGACCCGGGAGCTAGGGTGTCCGTATCTAAAACGACACCGAGCCAGCCGAGTCTGTATGAGCCTCCCATTGTAACAATTTTTAAAAAGATTGTCAAGTTTCAAGTTTTAAATGAATCGCTAAGAAAAATCAGAGAGAAAAATCAATTCCCTAACCCCCAAGCAAGAGAGTCCACAGCGCAACGCTTTAGCCCCAGCAAGCAAATGCTAAGGGCAATTCTCTAAGAAAGGAGGTGATCCAACCGCAGGTTCACCTACGGTTACCTTGTTACGACTTCACCCCAGTCGCTGTGT
>NZ_QXQQ01000031.1 GCF_003660285.1 Helicobacter labacensis
GGAGGGGGTGGGCTTAGGGGGGTTAGGGGTTTTTGTGTTGGAGATCTTTTGTAAACTGAGCGCGTTAAAGAAGAGCTTTTGGGCTTGGATACTATAGATTCCCTTGACAAGCAAGCGCGTTTGGGGGGTGTTTTTCAGCACCACTCGGGCGCTAAAAGCCCCCGTCTTCTTAGACAAATTGAGATCGGCAGAGAGTTGCACCACCAAGGCGCGCAAGGGCAAGATCAAAACCAAGAGACTAAATGAGAATTTCAACATGGGCTATCCTGTATTACGCATGCCCTGAGCGATGCCTACGATGGTGCTGTGGATATAGGTCTTTAGCTGGGCTTGGCGATCTAGGGAGGTGTTAAACTCGCTAATGAGGGCGATCTGTAGACAATTGAGCGCGTTGATATAGGGAGTTCTAAAGAGAATCCCCGCGCGCACATCGCTATCTTGTTCTAATAAATGCGTTTCGGCGCGCACGGCTAACACCGCACGCATGGTTTTATCAAACTCGCTTTCTATGCAAGCCCAGATGCGGGACGCGCTGGGGTTATGCGCAGCAAAGTGGTGGTAGCGTTGGGCGATTTGTAAATCCACTTTTAAAAGCACTTGGGCGATGTTGTCTAGCACCACCTTAAAAAACCCATCTTGACAGTAGAGATCGCGCAACTTCTTAAAATCCCCTATGCTCTCTAACCCACTGCCCACCCCATACCACGCCGGCAAGATACTGCGGTTTTGTGTCCATGCAAATACCCAAGGGATGGCGCGCAAGTCTTCAATGCGTGTGCTCTCCTTGCGTTTAGAGGGGCGCGAACCCAAATTGAGCTCTTGGATAAAGCTAATGGGGGTAGCGCGCTTAAAATAGTCTAAAAAATCCGGGGTGGCGTAAATGAGATCGCGATAGATCTCACAAGAAACCTCTGAGATGTGTTTCATCGTCTTAGAGGGGGTGGCTCTTTGGGGGCGGTGGCGATCCAAAGTGGCTTTAGTGAGAAGCGCACCCGTGATATTAGAGAGATTATTCAGCGCGCTAGAGGGATTGAGGTATTTAGAGCTAATGGTTTCGCCCTGCTCGGTGAGTTTTAAGGTGTGATCAACGCTGTGTAAAGGGGCGTTCAAAAGGGCGTGTTGCAAATTTCCCCCGCCCCGACTCACACTCCCTCCCCTGCCATGGAAGAGCAAAAAAGCGATCCCTAATTCCTTACCCAAATCTATCAACGCGCTGATCGCCCCGTGTAAATTGTAATTGCTCGCAAAAATCCCTCCGTCTTTGCTAGAGTCGGAATAACCTACCATAATTTCTTGTTGCCAATGCATGCTTTGCAAATAGGCGCGGTAATGGGGGTTTTGGCTCAAGGTGCGCATGAGGGCTTGGGCGCGTTGGAGATCGTGGATGGTTTCAAAAAGGGGGGTGATGTGGATTTGGAAGGGATCTTTGGTGGCTAAATTGTGCTGTTTGGCTAGCCACAGCACGCTGAGTAAATCGCTAGCTTGGGTGGTCATGGACACGATAATGGAGTGGAAAATAGGCGCGCCCACCTTGTGTTTAGCCCACACGATGTGCGTGAAGGCTTCTAATAGGCGTTTGCACTCGGGACTGAACTCTAGCGCGCTCAAAGACACGGGGGGTTGGGCTAGGGCGTGGTTTAAAATCTCTATCTTGGCGTTTTCTTCTAGGGCGTAAAAATCGCTAGTGGCTAGCCCCAAGTGGCAAAACACTTCGCTGATGGCGTATAAAAAGACATCGCGATGTTCTCTAAAATCTAGGCGCAACAAGTGGAAACCAGCCAAGAGCACCAAATGCCTAAAATCTAGCAGGGGCTGGGAGAGGCTGGGTTCTAAATTTTCTAAGAGCAAATCGATGTCATCTAGCAATTCTTGGGGGTCTTGGTAGGCAAACTCCACCTTTAGGGGTGTGTTCAAGGCGATCAAGCGGTTTTTGAGTTTTTGCTCCATTAAAATGATTTTCGCCCTAAAGGGTTCTTTGGCGTGCAGGCGCGCGCTGGTGGGATCAAGCTTGCTAAAATGCGCTTCTAAATCCCATTGCAACGCCACAGACACATGGCAAAAATCGCGCGCGATGGAGAGTTCGCGTTGCAATTTGGCGGTGTGTTTTAAATAGGCTTTGAGGATAAACTCATGCTGGATCGCCACCACTTGGTGGATGAGGGCGTTATCCACAAAGGGGTTACCATCGCGATCCCCCCCGATCCAACTGCCCAGTTGCAAGGTGCTTTGTTGCAGGGGAGTATTGAGAATTTTTTGCACTTGGGCTAGGAGTTCTTGCGCGCTAGGCAAAATAGAGTGTTCCAAAATGTAAAGCAAATTATCTAATTCAAAGAGCACTTCTAGGCGTTCTTGGCGGATCAAATGGCTTTTCCACAGCAAGCGCAAGCGGTAAGCTAAGTGCTCTCTAGCGTGCGTGGCGGTGGCTTGGTTGCAGGCGTGATCAAAGATGAGATGCAAATCCGCATAGATTTCTTGGGTGGCTTCTAAGAAAGTGCGCCGCATCGATTCGGTGGGGTGGGCGGTGAAAACGGGGTAAAATTGGATCGAAGCTAGCATGCGTGCCAAAGTGGGGCAATCTAGACCTTGTTCTAAAAGCGCGTTGTAAGCCGCATTGAGCAAGGAGGGTTGATCGTGCTTGTGGCGTTCTTCTACGATGTTAATGAGGATATTGTAAAGAGAAAAGGCTTTGATCACCTCTAGGATTTGTACAGAGGCACTGATCTCTTGCAACACGGAGGCGATCTGCGCCTCTTGGGGGGCTTTGTTTTCAAACAACGCTTTTAGGCGCAAAAAATGGGGCGTAGTCGCGGGGCTAAACTCTTCTAAGATCGCCACCACCATGTTATGCAGAAACTCTAATTCCTGACTCACTTGCAAATCTTGACGCATCCAAGTTCCTAGACAAGATTTAAGTTACTTTGCTTTAAAATGCACCATTATAGTCAAAAAGGGAGTGTATGTCTAGGGACGGGGAGTTCTTACCCATCTACACAGACAAAGAGGGCGATGTGGGCTTGGTGGCGACCCAACGCGTGGGAGTCTTGGGGTATGGGGCGCAGGGGCGCGCGCACGCGCTCAATCTGCGCGATAGTGGTGTGCGTGTTCAGATTGGCTTGTATGCAGGTAGTCCTAGCATCGCCCTAGCCCAAAGGGAGGGCTTTGAGGTATGTAGCGTTGCCCAGTGCGCGCAAACTTGCGATCTGCTTGCTTGCATGTTGCCTGATGAAGTCCACGCCCAGGTTTACACTAAAGAGATCGCTCCCTTTGTCCAACGCGGGCAAACTTTACTCTTTGCGCATGGCTTTAGTGTCTATTTCAAACAAATCCAAGCCCCTGAGGGGGTGGGGGTGATCTTGGTTGCGCCCAAGGGTCCAGGGTGCGCGCTTAGAGAAAACTACCAACGGGGTAGCGGGTTGTTCGCTCTGCTAGCTGTGCAACAGGACAACACCCATAACAACGCCAAAGCCTTAGCTTTAAGCTATGCCTGCGCCATTGGGTCGGGACGCGTGGGGATTTTGCAGACAAGCTTTAAGCACGAGGCTTGTAGCGACCTCTTTGGGGAGCAGGTGGTGCTGTGTGGGGGGTTGGTGCGTTTGTTAGAAGAGGCGTTTTATACCTTGCTAGAAGCAGGCTATCCCGGGGAGTTAGCCTATTTTGAGTGCGTGCATGAGATCAAACTCATCGCGGATTTGATTTATAGCAAGGGTTTAGCGCGCATGCAAGAGCACATCTCTAATACCGCAGAGTATGGTGGGCTGGTAAGCGGGGTTAAGCTGGTGGATCAAAAGAGCAAGGCGCGCATGCAAGAGGTATTAGCCCAGATTGAAGGGGGGGATTTTGCGCGCGCGTTCATGCAAGAAGCTAGACAAAATTACCCACGCTTGCGCGCCCAACGCGAGGCGTTAGGAAATAGCCCCCTAGAGAGAGTCGGGGCGCATTTGCGCGTGCATTTATTCAAGTAAGGAGAGATTGTGGTTATCACCATCACATCGGGTAAGGGGGGGGTGGGCAAAAGCACCACCACAGCCAATTTAGCCATTGGGCTAGCCATGCACCAAAAGAAGGTCGTGGCGATCGATTTTGACATCGGGTTACGCAATTTGGATATGATTTTGGGTTTGGAGAATCGGATCGTCTATGATGTGGTAGATGTGATGGAGGGCAATTGCAAACTCGCCCAAGCCCTCATCAATGACAAGCGCACCAAGGATCTGTATTTTCTGCCCGCCTCCCAGAGTAAGGACAAGAATATCTTAGAAACCCACAAGGTGCAAACCCTAATTGAAAATCTAAAAAGCCAATTTGAATATGTCTTGATCGACTCGCCTGCGGGCATTGAAAGTGGGTTTGAGCACGCCGTGCTCTTTGCCGATCGCGCTATCATTGTGGTAACCCCAGAGGTGAGTAGCGTGCGCGATAGCGATCGCGTCATTGGGATCATTGATGCTAAGAGTCAAAAGATCAAGCAGGGTCAAGAGATGCTAAAGCACATTGTGATCAACCGCATTAAACCCGACCTAGTAGAAAAGCAAGAAATGCTCTCTAATGACGATGTGTTAAAAATTTTGGCTTTGCCCCTAATAGGCTTAGTGCCCGAAGATGACAAGATCATCTCAGCCACCAATACGGGCGAACCCGTGATCTACACCCAAAGCCCTAGCGCGCTAGCTTTCCAGCGCATCACTCAACGCCTCTTGGGTCAAGAAGTGGAATTTGCGCAATTCAAAGCCAAGAAGGGCTTGGCAGGGATTCTAAAGGGCTGGTTGGCATGAGTGCCTTGCTGGATAAATGGTTTGGGGGACAAAATAGCGCGCGCGTGGCTAAGGATCGTCTAAAGCTCGTGCTAGCCTATGAGAGGAGCGCGCGCCTACCCTACATAGAAGAGATGAAAAAGGAGATTTTAGCGGTGGTGCAGAAATACACCCACACCACTAAGATCGATGTGCGCACCAATTCTAACCACAATATAGACACCCTAGAAGTAGAAATTATCTTAGAGAAAGAGGGGATCAACCCTAGATGTTAAGCCATTTTGACTACCGCGCGTTGGATTCTTGTCCTATGTGTTTGGGGAAATTAAAGCACCCCCCAAAACAACTCTATTTCACCGGGCAATTAGATTTGCTCCACGCCCCTTTGAAAGTGGCGATCGTGGGGAGCAGAACTCCTAGCCAATACACCCAACACACTTGCGCTACCTTGGCTAGGACAATCGCCAAATGTGGGGGGGTGGTGGTGAGTGGGGGGGCATTGGGCGTGGATATTATTGCGCAATACAGTGCCCTGCCCCACACTATTATGGTTGCCCCTTGCAGTTTGGATCGCCTCTACCCGCCTGCTAACGCACGCGTCATTTCTCTCATCGCCCAAGAGGGTTTAATTTTGAGTGAATATAAAGAGAATTTCAGCCCCTACCGCCATTCTTTTTTGGAGCGTAACCGCTTGGTGGTGGGTTTAAGTGATGTAGTCATTATCCCAGAGGCTAATTTGCATAGCGGATCGATGAGTAGCGCTAAATTAGCCTTGAGCCACCAAAAACCTTTATTTGTCTTGCCCCAGCGTTTAGGCGAGAGTGGTGGCACGCAAGCGTTATTGCAAGCCCACAAAGCCCAAGCCATTTATGATATAGACGCGTTTTGCGCCAAGCTAGCCCAAGATTACGCCCTAACCCCTCCAAGGTCTCTTCGAGATGTCCTTTTGGCGTTTTTCAAACACGCTCCCACTTACGAACAGGCTTATGCGCGTTTTGGGGATTTGTTAACCCAATACGAATTAGAAGGGCTTATCACCCGCCGTAATGGTTGTGTGGTGCTGGCGTGAGCATTTCCTTAGTAGCCTGTGATGTGGGCTTGAAGCGCATCGGGCTGGCTTTGTATGTGGGGGGGGTGATCTTGCCCCTTGAGCCCATTGTGCGCACCAGCCGCCAGCAAGCCAGCCGGGCTTTGCAAACTTTACTCACCCACAAACAACCTGCAAAATTGTTAGTGGGTTTGCCCCATGCGCGCTACAGCGACACGCGCCAACGCGTTTTGCACTTTGTTAGTTTGCTAGACTTTACCCCTGTGATCTTTGTAGATGAGGAAGACACCAGCGCACAAGCCCTAGAGCGCACTTGGCACTTGCCCCGCGCTAAACGCCAAAACGCGCGCAAAAATGGTCTACTAGATAGTCTGAGCGCGTGCGCGATCTTGGAGCGTTTTTTAAAACAAGCATGAAGGAAGCGATCGCGCCAACCAGCCAGCGTGCTGATTGCTTTGTGGCGCATCTAGCCGGTGTGCCCAGAAGCCAAGCCTTGCAATATATCAAAGCCGGCTTGGTGTGTATCAACGATCGCGCATGCACTAAGGGGGGAGTGGTGTTAAAACCCGGGGATTGCGTGCGGGTATTGCCACCCAAATGTCCCACGCCCCCTTTAATCCCCCCTCCAGATTTAGACATCGCCTGTTTGTATGAAGATGAGGATATTTTGGTGCTCAATAAACCCCCTCATCTAGCCACCCACCCAGCACCCAGCCTCAAAGAAGCCACTCTAGTGGAGTATTTGCAGGCTAAGGGTTATGCGCTCTCTAACTTGGGGGGGGTGGGGCGTTGCGGGATCGTGCACCGCTTGGATAAACAAACCAGCGGGGCGTTAGTGATCGCTAAAAATAACGCCAGCCACGCCCACTTAAGCGCGCAATTAGCCAATAGGCAGATGGGGCGTTTTTATGTCGCGCTCATTGAAGGGCGTTTGCGTGCCCAGATGTGTGTGGAATGCCGCTTAGGTAGACACCCTAAAAATCGCTTGAAGATGGCAAATTTAGACGCACTCAAGGCTAAGGGGGGCAAGCCTTCCAAGAGTGTCTTTATTCCCCTTGTAGAGGGTAGGGCGCACCAACTCATCGGAGCGCGCTTGCATAGCGGGCGCACCCACCAAGTGCGCGTGCATCTGCAAAGTGTGGGGCGTTATATTTTGGGCGATACCCTTTATGGGCGCAAGGACTCCCCTATTGCGCGCACCATGTTGCACGCCTATTTACTCTACTTGATTCACCCTAAAAAGGGGCAAGCCCTCTTGTTTAAAGCCAAGCTTTTAGATGACATGGTAGAATGCGCGCACAAACTTTTCCAAGGGGTTGATTGGCATGGGTGTTTGCAAGAAGATATGTTTTTGGGGCGTTTTGGCATTGCTATTAGCGAGTTGCGCTACCCCCAAAAAGAACAACACTCTCTCCTTTGCTAGCCATAGTGCAGAGAGCACCAATGCCAATCTTCCCGTTGTCAAAGGGATCAAGACGATCAACGATGTGCAATCTGTGGGCTTTGAGTGGTTACCTGTGGATCACCCTGAACGCATCGAGGGTTTTATTATCTACCGCATGCAAGCCGATCACACTTTTAGGCGCGTGGGGATTGTGCGCAACCCCTACGCTACGCACTATTACGATGATGGACTCACCCCCCAAACCCAGTATTACTACCAGATCGCCACTTTGGGTAAAGAGGGTGGGGTGTCTAGTATGTCTGAAACCATTAGCGTCAACACTTCTTTTATCAACCCAGTGGAGAGCGTCTTTGCGAGCATGACTAGCCCTAGAGAAATTAAGATTTTTTGGACTCCCCACCCTAATCCTAGCATCGCTAAATACATTATCCAACGCGAAGACGAACAGGGCAAGTTTGTGAATATCGGGGCGGTGAAGAACCGCTTGTTTGTAGAATACTTTGATAAAAAACTAGGGGATGGGCAAACCTACCGCTACCGCGTGATCGCGGAGAATTTTGAGGGGGCGAAGTCTTTGCCTAGCGCGGTGGTGGTGGGTAAAACTAAAAACCCTCCCCCCCTTGTGGCTGACACACAAGCTAGCACGGATTTGACGCGCAAAATTCATGTGAGCTGGACACCTCTGAGCCAGCCAGACATCGCAGGCTATAAACTCTATGCGGCAGACAACGCGGGGGGCAAATACAAGGAGATCGCCCAAGTTAGGGACCACACTTACACCGACAATGTGGACTTAGACGGGGTGGAACGCTTTTACAAAGTGGTTGCCTTTGATAAAGATGGCATTGAGGGAGTCTTGCCCCAAAATGCGATCAAGGGCGCGACCTTGCCTCGCCCTCCCACGCCCATTATCACTAAGGGCACCATTGAGGACAACCAGGCGATCATCGTGTGGGAGGCTATTCAAGACCCCCGGGTTAAAGGCTATGCGATTTACCGCTTTGAGAACAACACCCGCTCTAAACCCCTGCGCTATGGAGGGATTTTGGGGACCCAATTTGTGGATAAAAACATGGAGGGTGGGCGTAAATACCGCTACCAAGTGGTGAGCGTGGATGCTAGCGGGTTGGAGTCGCGCCCAAGTAAAGAAGTGGAATTGCGCTTAGATCGCTGATGTATGCCCCATTTTAGCGCCACTTGGGCACATTTGCCTGATTTCCCCTTTGAATTAGAGGGGGTGCAATTCTTATACCGTGCCCAGAGTGTGATTCACCCCCAGATTGCCTTGATGGGGGTGCGCGTGCCAAGAGATCGGTATTTTTGTTTGTACCACATCACACGCCCTCAAGGGCATTTATTCAAGGCAGAGAAGTCCACGCGCCCCATTCCCATAGGGGTATTGCAACGCGTTTTGGGGTTGCTTACGCGCTATTGTGGGGGAGTGGGGGGGAATTTAAACGCGCAAGGCTATGTAGAGAGCCCGTATTTGCTAGAAGTGGCGCAACTAGCACACTTGGAGAAGTTTCACTTAGAAATTGGGTTTGGATCGGGGGTGCATTTGTTACAAAAAGCCCAAAGTAACCCCGCACAAGTTTATGTGGGCGTGGAAATCCACACCCCTAGCATAGAACAGGTGTTGCGCCACATAGAACTCCTGGGCTTGCAAAACCTCTATCTTGTGCGCGCGGACGCGCGCGCGCTCTTGGAAGTCTTGGGCGCGCAGTGTTGTTTGGGTGTGGATTTGCACTTCCCCATTCCTTGGGAGAAAAACCCCACAAGACGGGTGATGAGCGCGGGTGTGCTGGGGCATATCCTCAGGGTATTGGTTGAGCAAGGGGTGTTTTGGTTACGCACGGATAGTTTGGCGTATTTCAAGCAGAGTTTGGATTTAGCGCTAGATTTGCCAACTTGTGCGTGCCAGATCGCCAAAAACGCGCCCGCGCCCATTAGTAGTAAATACGAGGCGCGCTGGCTCAAACAGCACAGAGAAATTTATGACTTGCGCCTGCACGCTGGCTCTTTAGCCTGCACCCACCCCCCTGCTTCCAAACTATGTCTAGAAGAGGTGTTTTATCTTAGGGGCGCGCCTAGAAGTTTGACCTTTGTGTTAGAGCAACGCTTTAGAAGAGGGGTTGATTATTTTTTACACATCCAAGATGTGCTAGAATACGCGCAGGTGTGGGTTTTGGTGCTAAGTTTTGGGGATTTTCACACCCCGACCAATAAGATCGTGGTGTGGGATAGAAAAAATGGGGTTTTAGAGTATGTGGGGGGTGCGCCCTTGAATACGCAGGCTAATGTGTTGGCGCACCGGCAATTAGAAGATATTTTGGTGGAGGCGTTGTGAGCAGTATTGTGGTGGCTAGGGATTTGTCCTTGGGCTATAAAAAAGATGAGTGGGTGATTAGGGGAGCGAATTTGAAAGTGGAGCGCAAAGACTTTGTGTTCATCTCTGGACCTAGTGGGTGTGGGAAAAGCACGCTTTTGCGTTCGTTATATGGTGATCTGCCCCTGCTAGGGGGGAGTTTAGAGGTGTGTAATATCAATGTAAATCGCGCTTCAAGGGCGTTCATCAATGAATTGCGCCGCCATATTGGGGTGGTATTCCAGGATTATAAGTTGATTGAAGAGTGGACGGTGGAGCAGAATATTAAATTACCCATGCTTATCAATGGGTATCGCAAGGAGGAATGCAATATCCAAGCGGAGAAATTGCTAGCCCATGTGGATTTGCTCTATAAGTCCAACCGCTATCCTTTGGAACTCAGCGGGGGGGAACAACAGCGAGTCGCGATGGCGCGCGCGATCGCCCATAAGCCTTTTTTGATCTTAGCGGACGAGCCTACGGGCAATTTGGACGACTATTCTAGCGACATGATTTGGAGTTTACTCAAGGGGGCGAACAAACAGCTTGACATCACGATCGTGGTGGTTACGCATAGGATTCCAAGCAATTTTAATGTGCCCTACCGCAAGGTTTATATCCAAGATGGAGAGGTGCATGAATACACTTAAAGAACACTTGGCTTTTTTATTGCCTTTGATCGCGTTATTAGTGAGCTTGGAGAGTGTGTTGTGGATTCAACGCGCTTTAAATATGCGCGAGGCGCAACTTTCTAAGAATTACACCATCGCCATTGTGAGCCAACAGAAATTGAATTTGGAATTTATCCGCCAAAATGTGCGATCTAGTGTCTCTCTTGAATCTATCAGCCCGGACGCGCTTTTAGAGAAATTGCAACAAAATATCAGCCCTAGTAGCTTGAGCAATCTGAAGAAAAACCTACCCTTTTTCTACTCCCTCAAACTCCAGCGCTTCCCCACTTCTGCAGAGTTACAAAAAATCCACAACAAACTATTGAAAATCCCGGGAGTTTCTAGGGTGGAGGTCTTTAGCAAAACTCACGATCAAGAATACCGACTCTTGCTCTTGCTAGAGCAGAGCACTTGGATTTTTGCGTCCTTAGTGGGGATATTGTCTATTTTGCTCTTAATTAAACAAGTGAGCGTGTGGAATTTACAATACTCTAAACGCATTGAGATCATGGAGCTCTTAGGCGCGCCCATGCGCATCAAAAATGGGTTTTTATTTCGCTTGGCTTTGATCGATTCGGTGCTAGCCAGCGTGGGGGTGTTGCTAGGGAGTTTGTATTTGAGTGCGCAGAGTAAATTCCAAAGCATTGTGGGCACTTTGGAGATTCAAAACACCCTTTTTATTTGGCATGAGGATTTTGCGATCTTCTTGGGGGCATCGCTTAGTGTGTCCTTGGCTTGTGTGTGGGTGGTGGTGGTGCAAAGGAGAACGGCATGAGAGTTTGGCGCGTAGTGCTCATAGCGGGGTGCTTATGTGCGGGGCTTGGGGGTAAAGAAGAGGGCATTGAAGAAATCCAGCGCAATATCAACTTCAACACCAATAAGTTGCAAGAAACCACCGCCCAAAAACAAAAACTCAGCACGCATTTAAACAGCTTAGGCAATGCGATCAACCAAAAATACCAACAAAGCCAAGAGCTCGCCAAGCAGATTCAGGTGATCCAAAAGAGCATTGACAAGAACCAAGCCCAAAGCCTAGCCCAAGAAAAAGCCTTGGGGCAGTATCGGGCGTATTTAGACGATCTCAAACACAACCGCCTTAAGATCCAAGATGAAGTTACCACGCTTTTACTCAAGGATATTCTCTTTGTGATGGTTTTAGACACACAGGATTTGGCTAACACACAGGATTTAATGCTCCAAGAAGTCTTCAAACGCCTAAGCCTAAGCTCTAAAAACCAACTTGCCAATTTGAATTTTCAAGAAGAACAGATCAGTGCTAAGATCGCCCAACTCTCTAGCAACATCACCCAAATTAGCGCGACCATCAACGCCCAGAAAGATCGCAAACGCAATTTGCAACTTGTGGTGGAGACCCAACAAAAGATCATCGAGAGTATGCGCGCCGAATTGGTGCTTTATAATAAAAAATTAGAGACTCTAGATCGCGAGCGCAAGGGCTTAGATCAGCTGTTGGCTTCTTTAAATATCGTCAAATTAGCTAAGGAAAAAGAAATAGAGCGCAGGAGGGCGCAACAAGAGCGCGAGCAAACACCCCAACCTAGCATTGAGGGCATTGAAGCCCCCATAGAGGTTAGGCAGGTGGCTAGCTCTTACCACAATATCTTAACCATCGCCTATAGGGGACCAAAAACCATCGCCCCTTTGAGTAGTTACAGGGTGGTGCAAAAATTTGGTCCCTATTTTGATCCGGTTTACAAGCTCAAAATCTTTAACGAATCCATCACTTTAGTGTCTACCAAGCCTAACGCAGTGGTGCGGAGCGTCTTTGACGGGCGGGTGGTTTACGCTAAAGAAGTGCCAATTCTCAAAAAAGTCATTATCATAGAACATAAAGATGGCATGCACACCATCTACTCCCAATTAGACAAAATTGCCCCCACCATTAGGCATGGTTTGCATGTGCAAAAGGGTTATGTGATCGGCCGCATCGATCAAAGATTGAGTTTCGAAGTAACACTCAAGGACAAACACATCGATCCTTTGGACTTGATCGCAAAAAGCCCCTAGTTGTTTGTTAAAAAATAACGAGAGAATGCCGATTTGGCGGTATTTAAGGAGATTTCATGCCCGATGGTATCGCCAATGTCTCTGAAATAAAACCCCATATCCTATCTAGCCCCTTGCCTAGTCGCGACTCCGCCCCCCATGCGCCCGCGCCCCAAGCAACAAAGCAAGACTCCATTCAAGAGGCCATTCTCAAATCTAACGCGCCCGAAAAGACGGACGCGGATTCTTTAGCTCACGAGTTAAAGGAACAGGATTTGCAGAAAATTAGCAAAGACTTGAACGAGAAGATGAAGCGCATGCACTCGGACATCACCTTTAGCTACAATGAGGACATTGGGGGCTTGGTGGTGATCATCAAGGACAGCAAGGGCAATAGGGTGATTCGCGAGATTCCCCCCAAGGAGGTGATCAAGCTAACCAAGAAAATGCGCGACATCGTGGGGATTCTCTTTGATAAGAAGGGTTGAGGGAAGTAGAAAATGGCAGTAGGGCAATTGAGTTCTTTGGGGCTTGGGAGTAAGGTCTTAAACTACGATGTGATCGACAAACTCAAAAAAGCGGACGAAGAGATGATGGTAAAGCCCATTGAGAAGAAGATGGAGGCTAACCTAGAGAAACAAAAAGCCTTAGTGGAGATTGAAACTCTCATTTCTAATTTGCGCTCCCCAGCCAAAGCCTTGAGCGACTACTCCACCTACACCGCACGCAATAGTAGCGTGAGCGGAGATGCGCTTAAAGCTAGTGTGAGTCCGGGAATCCCTATCCAAAACATCAAGGTAGATGTAGAGAGTTTAGCCCAGGGAGATATTAATGAGGTGGGCACGCATTTTAGTTCGCGCGATGACGCGTTCAGCCAATTTGACACCACCTTGCGTTTCCACACCAACCACCAAGACTACAATGTCAAAATCAAGGCGGGTATGAGTTTGGGCGATGTCGCCCAGGCGATCACCGATGCGACCAATGGGGCTGTGATGGGGATCGTGATGAAAACCGGGGGCAATAAACCCTACCAATTGATGATCAATGGCAAAAACACGGGTGCTGACAACCGCATTTACTTTGGAGATAGTGTGATCTCGCATTTGAGTAGCGATGCGCCTATTAGTTTAGGGCTTAAAGGTGAGGGCAAACCTGAAGATGATTTTTTTATCAAGGTGTATGACGCGCAAAACAATCCCATAGAAATCCCCATTGCTCTAGAACTCAGCGCGCAGACTTCTGTAGAAAGCAAGAATGAAGCCTTGCGCGTGGCTATCCAAAAAGCCTTAGAGGACAATCCAGCCACTAAAGACCTTGTAGATAAGGGGGAGTTAAATGTGGGGGTGATTAACGATGGCAAATCATTAATCCTCAATGACAAGCGGGGTTTGGCTGTGGAGGTGGGCGGGGTTAAAGCGCATGAATTGGGTTTTATCCAAGAAAAATCCCAAGCACAGGGGGATCTACTCAAAGCCACCAGTGCCCCCCAAGCTGGGGCTATCAAGGGAGTGATTAGTGTCAATGGGCAGAATATAGATTTGGGCGCGATCACCCACTTGGGCAATTCCAGCGAACAAAACGCCAAAACCATCGCCCAAGCCCTCAACCAGCTAAAGGGAGTGCGTGCCTCTGTGGGCAATGATGGTAAGCTTGTGTTAAATAGCGCAAGCGGGCAGTTGCGCTTGAGTGGGGGCAACCCACAGGGTAAGCTTGCCTTGCAAAAGCTAGGGCTCTCAGAGGGGTTTGTGCGTTCCTATGCCAACGCCCAGGGTTTGTTTGCCTTGCGAAATATCCAAAGAGCTGGGGATGCCAAATTCACCTACGATGGCGCGTCCATCACCCGTCCCACCAATGAAGTTAACGATGTTATCAATGGGGTGTCTTTAAGCTTGCAGGGCACGACAGAACCGGGTAAACCGGCCATTGTGAGCATCACCCGCGATGACAAGGCGATCATTGACAATGTCAAAGAATTTGTCAAAGCCTATAATGAGTTGATCCCAAAATTAGACGAAACTACCCGTTACGATCCTGACACCAAGATCGCCGGGATTTTCAATGGGGTGAGTGATGTGCGCACAATTCGATCCTCTCTTACCAACGCGGTTACTTTCACTCTCACCACTTCAAAGGGCATAGATAGCTTGATGAAATATGGGATCATGCTAGATGAACATGGCAAAATGAGTTTGGATGAAAGCCGTCTCTCTAGCGCGATTAATGCCGATCCGCAGGGCACACAGGATTTTTTCTACGGGAGTGATAATAAAACCATAGAAGGCAAGGAGGTGCACCAAGATGGGGTGTTCGAGCGGGTAGATAAAGTTTTGGCGAATTTGGTCGATGGTAGTAACGCGCGTTTGAAGCTCTATGAGAATTCTTTGAACCAGGATGTTAAGGCTTTGAGAAAGGACAAAGAGAACGCGATGGAACTATTAAAAACGCGTTATGACACGATGGCTGAGCGTTTTGCCGCCTATGACGAACAGATTTCTAAGGCGAACAAATCGTTCAACGCTGTGCAAATGATGATCGATCAGGCAACAGCCAAGAAGAATTGACGCGCACAACGCTTAAAGAAAGGGACAAGATGTTTAGGGCGAATGCTTATAATATTTACCAACAGAATTCTGTCAGTGTGGAATCGCCAGCTAGGTTGATTGAGATGCTGTATGAGGGCATTTTGAAATTTTGCGCGCAGGCGCAACGGCATATGGAAGCGGGCGATATTGAAAAAAAGATTCTCTATCTCAACAAGGTAACAGACATCTTTACTGAACTTCTCAATGTCTTGGATTATGAGCGCGGGGGGGAAGTGGCGGTGTATTTGACCGGACTTTATACCCACCAGATCAAAGTGCTCACCCAAGCCAATTTGGAGAATGACAGCCAAAAGGTCGAGCTGGTTATGCGCGTGGCGCGTGGGCTTTTGGACGCATGGCGTGAGATTCACCAGCATGAATTGGGTCGATAAACTCAAGGTCGCGCTATTACAAGATGATCTCTCTAAAGCCTTGGCTTTAATAGAGAGTTGTCCCTTTCAGCCTGAAGATGGCACGGACTTGGAAACTCTGCAGAAAGCTAAGGAGCTCATCGCCCAAACCTTAGCAAGACTCCAAGCAGAACAGCGTGCCTTGGGCGCGCAAATGCGCCAACTCAAAGTCGCCCAACGCTTTTTAGAAATCTCTGCGGACTAAGCCTTACAACACCCCATCACCTGAAAAACTCCCAGTGTGTTTGCTTACTTCGTAGGCAAACCCCCAAGGCTTTTTTAAAGTGGGTTTAGGCTTTGTGATTTAGAAAAGCTCTTTAAGATTCTTCGGCCGGGGATGTGGGAGATAGACACCAATTTATTAAGCATGACAATGGGGATAAAAGATTGTTGGTAGAGATCGCATTTCAATTCTTTCAAAACTTCTAAAATATTTTTGAGGGTTAAAAAATCCCCAATACGGGGGTTTTCCAAATAATGTTGGTATGCCATATCCAAGCCAAAGGGAATAGCCACATCCAGCACAAAAGCGCGATCGGATTTAACCAACATTTTAATGCCAAAATAAGTGTTGTGCCAAAAAGTTGAGCCCGTATCACCGGTGATACACTTTTTGATGTAAGCAGAATCGGGCAAAACAAGGCTCTCTTTTGGAATTTTAGACTCCAAGTTTTGCAAGTGCTCTACAAACAAACCGCTTTTATCCAAACCAATCCAATTAACATAGCTTGATCGATCTTGTAGCGATCGATCGTAGAGATATTGCAAAAACACCCGCACCACTTTAAAGGCAAAACCATCTAGTCGGCTAAAAAGTGTTAGGGGACCATCTTTGATAAAAAGAATCTTAGGTAGCCATTCCCATTGATTTTCCTCTATCAAAAATCTAAACATGGAGAGCATGAGCACCACTTCAAATACGCCCATCACATAGGATTCTATAGCTCCAGCCCCCAAAATCTCATCAACCAAAGTGTGCAACCCAAAACAATCGGTGATGTAAATTTTTGCCCCACAAGTGCAAACTAAAGAATCGTTTTGTAAATCTTTGTAAGATGCGCTCTGTTTTTTAAAGATGTGCCTACTCCCACAGCCCGCGCATGCAATCTCTATAGACCCCCCACCTCCCTTGTATTCTTGAAACACAAGCCATTTAAGGGTATTCAACAAGCAATCGCCATCCTCATTCAGGCTATTTTCTATAAAAATCTCATAGAGTCTTTCTCTTGTCGTGGTGATAAAATCTTTTTTGTCATGGCAGTAACCTTGGATGGAGAGCACAAAAGAAAAGCGTTGAAAATCTTTTTCTAATCCCCCTAAATCATCGGGGTTAATGCTCTGCTGTTTTGCAAGATTTTTTAAATCTTTGAGCAAAAAGGTCAAAATCCCCACATTGTAGTAACAAAGTCTTTTAGAAGGGAACTTATCATCAACACAAACTTCTTGATACCCTCCATCGACCACAACAAGGCGTTCAATGTGAGAATCCACCCGGTTTTGGATTGTGGATAAAGCGGTGGCAACACTTTTAACATCTACATCTAATGGTGTCTCCACCACCCCACACCGAGCTAAATACGCTTTCACTTTTTCGTTTTCAACAATGTGCTGGTGGTTGATCTTGGATGCCCTTTCGTTAAGATAGCCCATGTTTAATCCTTAAACCGATCGATTTGCACAGGAATGATGAAATTATTAGAGTAGGTTTTGATGCGCGCAAAGCCCACATCGTTATTGCGGATAATGCTTTGGGAAAAGTCGCTAAAGTCGTAGTATTTTTCCAAGACCTTGATCTCATCTTTATTATTCAAATGAGAGATGAACCAGTTTTGGGTGTTTTTCAAAATGCTAGGAGCAATCGCGCTGACCTCTTGGGTGGAATAGCTGATCCCAATGTTAATCTTTGCCCCCTCTTTGGCTAGGCGGTTGTAGATGTTTTTAAGGTCCTTGTCATCTTTGGGGAAAATATTATGCGCCTCCTCAAAATACATCTGTATGAACTCGGGGGTTTGGTCGTTGGTGAATTTTTCCATAGACTTGGCAAAGATGTATCCACAAAGTCTTGTAATGTATTTTTCCTGCATCTGTGTGGAGGCGGTGGAGAGATCAACTAAAACAACCTTCCCCATACGCAGTGCTTGATCTATAATTTTTTTGTGATCCTCGCCCCCTTGATTGGAGTGCAAATGGCTTAATCCCATCAAAGCCTTATACCCACTCACATGCGTGGCTTGCAAGACTTTTAGCAAGGCTTCGTAGTCCTTGTCGTCTTTGTATTTCTCCTTTAAGTTTGCAAGGTCTAATTTCTCAAAATATTGGCATGCCTCTTCAAGGGAGAATCCCTCGTGGGGTTTATAACTTTCCTTATCTTTTTCGTCTTGTTTTTTGTCAGCAAGATTAAAACGATTAAAACGCACTCTATAATTGTCCGTAACCCCAAATTTAGCCCTATATAAAATACATTTATAAATCGCTCGTTTTCTTTGATTAGCGCGTTTCTTGTCCTCATTTGTATCATCTTCAAACATACGCACTCCCATGAAAGCCTTAAAATAATCCGCCCGCTTTAGCAACATAATTTCATCGCACAGCAACTCAAAAGATTCTTCTAGAGTTTCATCTTTGTAAAAGTCGTATTGGATCGCCCAGACACCTTCATGTTTAGGGTCTTTCACCTTACTTGCAGATGTGCTAAAACGCAACGCCTTATCTTTGAGTTTATCGTGAATGCAGGTGTTGTCTTGTTGGTTGGCAAAGGTGTATTCTCCATTGACATCAAAGATAATCTGCCCAATTTGTGGCTCATGGCGCTTATTGCGTTCTTGGTTGAGTTTTTCAATCGCCATGACCACAATCTTGATCGTGTTGGATTTTCCGGTGCGGGTCATCCCAAAAAAGGCACTCCTGCGTGCCACAACATCTTCTACACGCAAATAGACATCAGGGGCGTAATCCCCCCCTTTGTCATAAGATTGGCTTGAGGCGTATCTAAGCTTGCCTATTTGTTGGCGCAGGTGATTGCTATCTTTGGTGTTTTCATTAACAATGGTGTTTAGCTCTGTCTTTTGGGGCTTATACACCCTGTAATGGTGTGCCCCTAGAAAATTTTCTATATCAGTCCCAAAGACAAGTTTGTCTTGCTCTACATAAAAGGTCCCCAAAACACGGCACAACAAACCTGAAAACTGGTAAAAATATTTAGTGATTGCATCGGGCTCTAAGATCTCTTTTCTGTTTTCTTTTCTATCAATGTGGGCGTTAGTGAGGGTCTCCATAATCTCTTTTGTCTGTGGGATTTCAGCAATCCCTACTACCCTAAGTAAAATCCCCTCTGTCTCATTTTCTCGTAACTCATTGCTATAAATCGCCACTAAAAAGCACCCTAAAGGCACCCCCTTGACTTGGTTTTTATCATAATCATTGAGTAACACCTTAGCTTGCCCGTAGTCTAGCTCGTAGAGATTACCCACAAAATTTTCATCCCGTGCGATTTTCTGGAAAAAATCTCCTTTATTACTCTCTTCTAACTTGTTGTGATTGCCTACATTTGCAAAATCTGTAACTGCCATCTTTCACTCCTTTTTGAGGACTAAAATCCGATCAATTTTAGTCGCTTGTCCCTTTTTAGCTCCCCAAATGCGCGTTGTCTTTCTACTATTTTTTGGGTTATCCTCTAATATAGATTCCAAATGCAACGCACAGCCCCCATTGGCTTGTATCCAATCCCAAGTGGCTTGGGCTAAATTAAGCGCGTGTAGATCGCCAATCACCACCACCGCGCGCCCCCCCGGTTTAAGCACTTGAACCCAGCTATTAAAGAGTTTTTGCAGATAATGGGCGTAAGACTCAAAAGTTAAATTGTCTTTAAGCCCTCCAAGCTTGTATCCGTCCTGTTTAAAGGTCTTGAAATCCTCTTGGAACAACCAAAAACGAATCCAGTTGTATTTGCCATAAGAAATATTTTTGAGATAGGGTGGGCTGGTGATGATTAAGGAGATGGCATTTTGTCCGTATTTTTGGATCACTTTTTTAGAACATGCCAAAGCATCAACATTAAAACAATACCCTTTTTGATAGTGGCTCATATCTTGTTGGGGGTATTTGGAGGGCGCAAACAGGGCATCTAGTCTATATTCTAATAATTGAAACACATCTTGGCGCAATGTTTTGAGTTCGTGTTTTGTGATAAAATTTCTGATGTAGCTAGGTGCCATGCTAAAGGTGTTGGGCATGTCAATGCTACAATACATTGAAGTGCCATCCTTACGGTGCTTGCCATGTATAATGCCTGCTAGAGTAGCCATGATGAAGTTATCTACAGACCTAGAAAGTTTTAAGCTTTGCTTGAGATAGACTAACTGCGGGAGTGTCAAGTGTTGTTCAAAGAGCATTTTGATGTCTGTATCCACTCCCTCAATACTGGGAGGTGCGTAGTGGTGTGCTAAATCCTTTAAGCGTCTTTTAATTTTGCTCATCTTTGGGATATTTATTTTGGCTTTGATCAAACAAAGAGCCAAAGGACTAAGATCGTTGCCAATACCAATGCGCCCCATTCTGCAGGCTTCAAAGGGAGCCGTTCCACGCCCGGCAAAAGGGTCGTAAATTAAATCGTTTTCTTTAGAATACTGGGTAATGAAAAAATGGGGCAATGCGGGGGGGAACATTGCTAGGTAAGAAACCATGGAGTGAATTTTAGAGAACTCCCTATAAGAATGCTGCTTGTATGTCCTACAAATATCGGTGTGGGAGATTTGCATGCCCATCATTATACAACAAAAGTTGTCTTACGCACAAATGACTGTCGGCGCACCCCCACAATCCCCCCACAATCCCACAAACTTAAAAAGCTAGATACTAGCTTGTTTGTTACTAAACTACCTAATAAGGCCGGAGTCCTTGCATGCGGGGGTTTGTCCCCGGGCGTAAATTTGACATAACTCCATTTGCCAAGCCTTTAAAATAGAGCGCGTCGTGGTGCAAGTGGGTGCCATAGCGAATCGCTTTTTTGACCACAACTTGGAGTGTCAGTGGCTATGCTGAGGGTCGGGAGGCTGGTAGGTGAGCCTCTAAAGGAGATCCGCCATGAAATCCACAATAGCCATCGTAGTGCTAGTGGCACTCACGACCATGCCACTTTACTAACTAATCGGAGCACACCTTTAGGGACATATCCCCACCACGGGGCTATTGTATCCACTTGGCTTAAACCCAAATTAAATCCTCGCGTCTCACTTGATCCTATAACTCTTCTCTAAAATCTCTTGGGCAATCTCCGTGCGTAGGCAAGAGACTCGCTAAGATGAGTTTATAGAACAAATGGCTTTAGATAACGCCATTGTGAAAGTGCGCCCGGGCGCGCTCAAAGAGGGCAAGATTCAATTCATGAACAACCAAGCC
>NZ_QXQQ01000032.1 GCF_003660285.1 Helicobacter labacensis
GCCTAACACCACCAGCCACCCCCCCACCACACCAATATGCGCTTCTAGCACCTCTAGGAGCGCGCGCCCCACGATCCCCTTGTGCCATAGCAGGGCTTGGGCTAACAAGAGGGCTAAAAACAACAATAGGCTGGAGAACAAGATTTCTAAGGCGCGCAAACTCGCTTGGCGCGCCAAGGCGCACATAAGCCCTAGATAAAGCGCATCGCCATAGGCTAAGTAACCAAAATACGCCACATTCAAGCGCGCCAAATAAGCTCCCCACGCCCCAGCCAAACCACTGTGTCCTAAGCAAGTGGCTAGCATCAAGAGGGCTAGGAACGCATAAAGAATACCAAACACTAATTTGATGAGCCCTCCTAAATCCCGCAGATGTCCGTATAGGGGCAAAAACGGCAAGTTTTGCGATCTAGAGTTTGGCTAAACTCTATGACTCCCTGACACTCTTGCAAGCATGCCTGCAACGCGTCTAAATCCCCTGCGATTTCTTCAGGGCTCTTTTCTACTAAGCTGCCCTTTTTTAAGTCGTAGAAATAAACGCGTAGGCGATCTTGGGGGTAACCTAGCGTGCGCGCGCCCAGAGTGTAAATAGCTAATTGATAGTCTTGATCTTTGGGGGCGACTTGGCTTTTAAACTTGTAATCTAGCAAGCGGTAAGTCCCATCAGCGCATAGATCTAGGCGATCGATAATCCCTGTAAAAGCGAAGCCCGCAAAGCTGGTTTCAAATTTCTCTTCGCACGCCACCACTTGCGCTTCTTGCAACAATGTTTCTTCGCACGCAAAAAAGTTCGAAAGTTTGCGCACCACCACTTCCATTTTGAATCGCTCCAGCGCGCTCAGAGCACCCCACTTTGGCAAAGCCTGCAAACTCTCCAGCAGAGTTTGGGCGTTGATGGGGGCGTGTGTGTGGCTATAGACCTCCGAGTTGTAATAGGCTTGCAAGGCTTGGTGCAAGAGTGAGCCTTGATTCACACCCTCTTGGGGTGGGGGGGTGAGTTGCTTGACATACTTGAGGTAAAAACGCCGTTTGCAATCAAGAAAATCTCTAAGTTTAGAAGCGCTCAAGCCCAAATCTTGGGGTAAGGTCTCTATGTAGCTTTCTTGCAAATGCGCTAAGGGGCGCGCATTGCAAAAGAGTGTAAACGCCCCCTCAAGCGCGCTTAAACACGCGCCCAAGCCTAATTGGGCGATCACCTTAGAGGGAATGGCGTTGTTTGCGCTACTATAGGCGATGTCTGTGTGCGTGCTGTGCTTGATGAGTTGGTAGTAGTAATGTTTTTGCAAGTTTTGCTTATCTTGCAAGGTGGGTAGTCCTAAGGCGTGCCGTGTGAGGGTGTTTAAAAAGAGATCGCTATCTTTGATGTGGGGCACTAGGCGATCGTTAAAATCCAAGATCACCACGCGATCAAAACTAAGCCCCCGGCACTCTAGGACATCTAACACCTTGATCTTGCCCCCAGATACATCATCCACACGCAAATCCTGCAAGGCACGCATGAAGAGTTCTAAGAGGTCTAGGGTGCTGTAGTGCCGCAAGGTGGGCGCGATGCGCGCGTAGGTTTCAAAAAACTCTTGGCAAAAGGCGACCAGTTTGGATTTAGCTTGGATAGGTGTTGTTTGCAAAAGATGTGAACAGCACTCTTGGAGGGTTTGTAAGGGATTGGCGCAAGTGGGAGGCAGAGTTTGCCAACTAGCTTTTAAAGCCTCTAGGGCATTGAAATAGGGGGTAAAGACTTCTTTGGCTTCTTGCCCGCGCGCAAAATTGAGATTATGCCCCAAGTCTAAAAGTTTTAAAGCGCCAAGGATTTGCGCGCTGGGGGTGATGATGGCTAGGGTGCTGGGGTCTAAACCCTCTTTTAGCCACTCTTGCACCCTGCATAAAGCCAGCCCCACTTGATCCAAACGCCCATTGAAATTATAAAGCCGCACAGTCTGCACATCCAAGGGGGTTTGGGGGTGGGCTTTGATAATGGAGGGTTCTTGGCGGAGCTTGGCTTGCAAGTCAATCGAGTAGCTATACTCCTCTTGTAAGTCCAAACCCAAGAAGTGCAAAAAATGTTTGTTGTAACGATCACAATCCACATGCAAGATCAAAGGCACGCTCTTGGCGATCTGGTATAGCATCTCTTGTTCCTGCGCGCTCAAAAAACCTTCTAAATAAAATTCTATGCGTGCGAATTTTTCAAGCACGGGGGTTAGCAAAGTAGGGCGCGCGCCCAAGATCGCATCGTAATAGCCCAACTGCTTTAAGATCGCTTGGTAGCAATCCCCAATGCGCTTTAGCACAGCTAGGTGGTTTTCATAGTCTCCATAGATGTCTTTGGTGGGGATTTGATCCATGCTAACGCCAAATTTGGCTAATTCATTGAAGAAGTGCGCCACAAACGCGCTCCCATCTAAATAACCCAAAAAACTCTGTTCAAAGACGACTAGCCCCTCTATAAGCGCGCCCTCTTTAGCCACCTCTTTAATTGCTTCCATCAAGAGCACTTGACGCACACTCTCAGGGATTTTAACCAACCCCTCTACAAAGCTGATTTGGCTATAAAACTCTTGCACGCTCCAAGCGGTGGGCAAAAACCCCTCGGGTTGTTTGGCATAAAAGGCGTTGCAAGCGCGCCGACTGCTAAAGACATATAAAATAGGGGAGGTATTTAAATCTAACATGGCTCTTCTAACAAAGCTAGCGCACGCTTAGCGATATTGTGCGCGCTAAAGCCAAAGTGATTAAATAACACATCTCCGGGGGCGGATTTGCCAAAGCTCTCCATGCCCAGCACGCCATGCGCAAAATGCCCCCACTCCAGCCCCCGCCCTGCCTCAACGGCTAACACCTTACCTTTAAACAAGCTTTTTAAATATGCCTTGTCCTGCTCTAAAAGCAGATCAAAGCAGGGCACGCTGACTACCTGCACCCCCACGCCTTGATTGGCTAAAATCTGCACCGCCTCTAAGCAGGGGCTAACCTCGCTCCCACTACTCACTAGAGTGATTTGGGGGTTAGGGTGGGTATGCGCCACATACCCCCCCCTTTGCACACTCTCTAAGGGCATATTAGCACGCACCTGCAAATTTTGGCGTGAGAGCACAAAGGCACAGGGCTTATTTAAACTCAAAGCCACCTGCCAACAGCGCACATTTTCATGCGCGTCCATCGGTCTAAAGACATAGAAATTGGGCAAGGCTCTTAAATGGCTCAAGTGCTCGATGGGCTGGTGGGTAGGACCATCCTCACCCACCCCGATACTATCATGGGTAAAGATGTAAAAAACTTGATTGCCCATCAGCGCGCTTAGACGCAAAGCGGGGGCTAGATAATCACTAAAGACAAGAAAGGTCGCACAAAAGGGCACAAATAAGCCGTAATTGGCTAGAGCATTGCTCATCGCCCCCATAGCGTGCTCGCGAATCCCAAAGCGTAGATTGCGCCCAAAATGGGGGGGCAGACAATCTGCTTGGGCTTTTAAATGGGTGTTATTAGAGGGGGCAAGATCGGCGCTTCCTCCCAAAAAGCCTAAATAGCCTTCACTCAAGGCGTTTAAAATCGCCCCATTGCTCGCGCGCGTGGCAACCATTTTGCCCACTTCAAAAGTGGGGTATTGGACTTTAGAAAAATCCTTAGCCTGTAAGTGGGCGATGCGCGCGCTTAGATCGGACTGACTATAAATATAGCTTTGCCACTCTGACTCTAAGAGTTTGCCCTTTTCTTGCAGATTGAGCGCGCGCGCCACTTGCGCGGGGATCACAAACTCCCCGCTCAAACCCAAAGCCTGCTTAGAGCGTGCTAACACCTCAGCCCCTAAAGGTGCGCCATGCACTTTTGCGCTCCCCTCTAGCCCAAGCGCTCCCTTGCCAATGGTGGTTTTAGCAATGATTAAAGTGGGCTTAGTAGTGGCTTTAGCACGGATCAAGAGGCGATCCATCTCTAAGAGATCATGCCCATCGCCCTCTAGCACCTCCCAGTTTTGTGCCTTGAAACGCGCACGCACATCTTCGCTAAAGGCTAAGTTGGTGCCCCCCTCAATGGTGATCGCATTGCTATCATAGATCACAATCAAATTATCTAGCCCTAAATGCCCGGCTAAGGACGCGCTCTCATAGCTTACCCCCTCTTGTAAATCCCCATCCCCACACAGACAATACACCCTGTGGTTAATACTCCGTGTGTCCAGTAAGTTTTGGGCGATCTTGCTTGCTAGAGCAAAACCCACCGCGTTAGCAAAACCCTGTCCTAAAGGTCCGGTGGTGATCTCTATGCCCGGGGTGTGCTTAAACTCTAAATGCCCGGGGGTTTTAGAATCAAGCTGTCTAAAGGCTTTTAAATCCTCTAAGCTTAGATCAAAACCCCATAGATGCAAGAGCGCATACACCAACGCGCTGGCATGCCCTCCGCTAAACACCACGCGATCCCGGTTGAGCCAATGCGGGTTTTTGGGATTAAGGCGCACATGCCGCCCTAAAACTACCCCCACCTCCGCCAAGCCCATCGCCACGCCGGGGTGTCCGCTATTAGCCCTTTGCACCATGTCCGCGCTCAAAAAGCGCAGGGTTTGCGCGCAAGTCTGTAAGAGGGGTAAATCCTGCTCTGTCAGCCTAGTATCCATGCAAAAACCTTTAGAAAAATGCCCCCATGTTAGCAAACTTGCTCTTAATCTAGCTCCCGCGCTAGCGCGATGTCTTGGCTAATTTGGGCTTTGAGGTCGGCTAAATCGCCAAAGTGGCGGTTGTCGCGGATTTTCTTTAAAAAACACACGCGCAACACAGAGGGGGGGATGTGGATATGGCGATCTAAAATATAGGTTTCAAACGCCATTTTGCCATCCGTGCTCAAACGATGACCTAAAAAACTCACCGCGCGCGTGCATTGCTTGGCAAGGGGCACATTGGTGATATAAACCCCCGGGTGGGGCAGCAATTCGGTTTGCAGGGCTTGGGTGTTGAGATTTAGGGTAGGGTAGAGATGGGAACTGCCTAGATTTTGATCGGTGATGATATGCCCTTGCAAGCTAAAGGGGCGACCTAAAAATTGGTGGGCTAGGCGCACATCGCCTCGCTGGATACACTCCTTAATATGGTAAGAGTGCAAGGCGATCCCCTTGATTTTAATGGCTTCCATAACTTGGAGCTGGATTCTAGAAGGCAAGAGGGCGCGCATTTGCTCTACCCCCATAGAACGCCCCTGCGCGCATTTGAAATCATAGCCCACCACGATTTTTTGTAAGTTGGGGAATTTGGTTTCCAAGAGGGCGATGAATTCGAGCGCGCTAATGCCTTGGGCGTCTTCTAGGGGTAAAAAGTAAATGCGCTTGGCGTAGCGCTCTAGCAGGCGCGCGCGTTCCTCTAGGGGGCTTAAAGCCATGAGTGGTTTTACACGCTCCACAACCAAGACCGCGCCATGAGTTCCTAGCGTGTTTAATAGGCGTTGGTGCGCCAAGTGCACCCCATCAAATTTCCCAATGGCTAGACTTAAACTCGTTTCATCTTTGGATATGGATAAAAATTTCTGCATTCCCGGCCTTACCTTTGATCTGTGAAGTCTCCAGCGCACACACACGCCAGCCCAAGGCACTAATCTCTCTTAAAAACTCTTGCAAACGCATGCTAACTGCCTCTTCATCGCACACCACACCCGCTTTATTGCGTTTAGCCTTAATCCCCACTTCAAATTGGGGTTTAAAAAGCAATAACGCCTCCTTGCTCAAGGCGCACAATGCTTTTAAAATTTTACTCAAAGAAATAAAACTCACATCACAGGTCAGTAAGTCGTAATTCTCTGTGGGCACAAAGGCGCGGATGTCGCATTGCTCGACCACACACACACGCGGATCTTCTCTTAAGCGTGCATCTAACTGGTTAGACCCCACATCTACACACACCACCTTTTTAGCCCCCTTTTCTAGCAAGACTTGCGCAAACCCCCCCTTGCTTGAGCCCACATCTAAAATCACCTTACCCACACAATCCAAAGGGTGGCGTGCTAGGTAATGCCATAGTTTTTCGCCCGCACGGCTCACAAACACCCTTTGGAGTAATTGCACTTCTAAACAAGGGGAGACTTCTAAACTGGGCTTGCGTAAAACCTGCCCCCCGCTAGCCACCTTGCCCTGTAAGATCAAATCCTTAGCCTGTGATCGACTCTGGGCTAGCCCCTCCAACATCAAATATTGATCCAAGCGCATTAAAAGGCAGGGGCGGGCACTTTGTAGGCAAAGTTAAAGGTGATCGTGCCCAGCCCTTCAATATCCATCTGCAATTTAGCCTCCTCTTCAGACGCGCGATCGAGTTTGTCAAAGGCTAGCAAAAACCCACGCGCGTATTTGTTGGTGGTGTATAACACGCTGTCAAACTCTTCTTTAGAGATTTCGCGCACCCACGCTGGGGTCTCTACCCTCTTGATCCCATAGAGTTGGTAGCTAATCGCGTCATTATCCAAATAATTCGAATCTTGGGCGAAGATTTCCACAAAGAAAAACTCTCTAGAATGGTAGGTTATGGGGTCTACATCATTGAGATGGGTAGCCAGCGCGCTTAGAACGGGGCGTAAATTGACAATGATCTCACCCTTACGCGTGGCTTGTGTGCGTTGCTCGGCTAAAAAATCTGGTTTATACGCGTCCGCAAAATTGTCTGTGCACCCTATGAGCCCTAGCAACAACACCCCTAAGTGTAAAAACACTCTGCCCATGTTATAAATCCCTGCATGTTAACCCAATTCACCCACACCAAAGACCTTAATAATAGCGAAATTTTGGTGCTTCTAAGACGCGCTAACGCCCTTTTGCGCCAAGAGGCTAGACCGGCTAATTTAGCCCATAAAAATATCATCGCCCTTTTCTTTGAAAACTCCACCCGCACGATCGCCAGCTTCCAAGTGGCTGCCTCTAGGTTGCAAGCGCATTTTAGCGTGTTTAATGTGCAAAAAAGCTCGACTAGCAAGGGGGAGAGCCTGCTAGACACCTTGCATAATATTGAGGCAATGGGGGTGGATTTGATCATCACACGCCATCACCACTCCAGCTCTGCGCCCTATTTTGCCAAACATCTAAAATGCGCCTTTATCAATGCTGGGAGTGGCACGCTCTCCCACCCCACCCAAGCCCTGCTAGACTTGCTCACGCTTTATAACCACTTTGAGGGCGATTTAGAGGGTAAAACTATCGCCATCGTGGGGGATATTAAAAACTCGCGCGTGGCTAATAGCAATATGGAGTTACTGCCCCGCTTTGGGATGAAAATTCTCTTAGTCGCCCCCCCCCACTTCTTGCCCCCCACCTCCCACCCTAGCACGCATTCTTTAGCAGAGGCGTTAGAAAGCGCGGATGTGGTGATGGGGTTGCGCACCCAAACTGAGAGGCATAGCCTGCAAACCTATGGATCGCTCAAAGACTACGCTAAGGATTTTTGTTTGACACGCGCACGCCTGCAAGATCGCCCCATTCCCATTCTGCACCCCGGTCCCGTGCACCGCAATGTAGATATACAAGACGCGCTTTTAGACGATCCGCGCTCTTTGGTGCTCCAACAAGTCAAGCTGGGCGTATTTTTGCGCATGGCATTGATGGAGAGTCTACTTACTGCTTAAAACCATCGCACGATGAAAAAAATAATCCTCTTAGGGCTCTGTTTTTTAAGCACTCTGTCAGCCACGCCCTATTTTTTTAGAGATTTTCACTCTAGCCATTTAGAGCATGCCATCCATTTGCAACGAAAACTTAAAAAAGAAATCCACACATGCACGCAACTCAACACCCTGCCCCACTACACACCAACAGGTGAGAGAAAAGCCGATGCATGCAGTGCGGAGTTTAAAAAATCCGCCACTCTAGCCTATGATTTGGCTTTAGGATTCTTGACAAGTGGGAAAGCAGAATACGCTCAAAGAGCGCAAGAGATTTTAGAGCAGTGGGCGCAGAGCCTAAAAGTGGTGGGCTCTAAGGAGGCTAAAAATCTCATTAACTTTTATATGCCCTATATGAATATGGCATATCTCTTCATGCGCACAAAATTTCCTAGCCCTTTATTTGAGCACTTTGCGCGAGACACATTAGCCTATGCCCGCTTGAATAAAGACAATAATATCGGGGCTTGGGCTATCCTTTTGGGTGTGAGTAGTGCCCTTGTTACCCACGATGGCAATCTGCTGGCAAAAATGGCGGATAAATGGCAAGAGTGGATTTTAAACGCCGTTGATGAAAATGGTGTAATGGCAAAAGAGATTGTGCGCTCCAACACAGCTAACTATAATGGCGGACCCACTAAGGGCATTAAAGGCATTGCCTACACACATTTTGCGCTCACACCCATTAGCGTGGCTGGGCAACTACTGGCAGAAAATGGCTTTGATTTATGGCATAGCCGCGCGGCACAAAAACTTTTCAAAGCCTATGAAAGGGCAGCAGAATGGGTGCTTAACCCTAAAAGTTTTCCCTATTACCAACCAAACTTAATCGGCGTGCATCACGATGCCTATTTTCTGTTACTGAACAAATATTTTAAGAGCTTAGCAGGGCAGGCAGTGATTGAGCAAGGTAATTTTCAAGGCGATCGTTTTAGATTGCAGTTTAATGAGGATTTGACTAAAGAATGATAAAGCTTGCCCAAGATGCTTTTAGTCGCCCTCCATAGGGATAAAAATTAGAACTGGGCAACTTCATCTAATCCCCCTGTCTTAGAGATAGGGGTAGTTCTCTCCATATGCCCTAGGGTGTGCTCGATACACTTACACTCTTAATCCATAACTTAACAATCTCCCCATCTTTACGCCTAAAAGCCACAAAGCTAAATGTGCCTTGTTGTTGCAAAAGATACACCCTATCTCTAGGGATTAAAAAGAGATTGTTGATTTTACAATGATTATTAGGGGCAGAATAAAAATACGCCCTGTCTTTGCCACCAATGGTTTTTAGGGGGTAGGTTTGTAGAGTTTGATCTTTAAAGCGCGCTTGCAAGGCTTTAGTTTGGCTAGTATTACAGAATTTTAAACATGTTTCTAGTTGGTGGGCGTATTTTAAAGGGAAGATGAGATTAACCCCGTTTAGATCGTGCAACTTATGCGTTTTAAAATCATAATTTGCCCAGCCCATTGTGCCTGTGCCTAAAAATTTGGGGTGCTTGGGGTCTTGTTGCCAGTTGAAATATAATTTAGCCATGATATGGTCTTGATCCCATGTGTCTATGTAGTAAGACACATGCGCTTTGAGCCACTGAGTGCCCTTGTGATCGCTATCCCACAGCTTGAAGTTAAAAGAGCTATGCTCCACCATAGAGATAAATTTTAAAACGCACTCAGAATTGACATGCCCGGGGAAATCAATTTGGGTAGGTGTGGCTTCTTGGGCGCAAGTGAGGGTAATCCAACTCACCCACACAAGGCAAAATCTTATCTTAACTAATCCCATCATTCTAAAGCCTATGGTAGTTATCTGAAAAGTTTAAGTCCTTTGGTTTAATTCTTAAACAATAGAAGGCAATGATGTTAAGAAAACTTTATTAGAAAGCATCGCTAATGCTGGCTACCAACCCCTAAATTTACAAGCAACACAAACCCAACAACCCACAGAAACAAAAATCCAATCAAAAACAGATGAGGATGGCTTTAAAACCTTTCAGGGTATCACAAGAGCCCACCAAGTCCAACAAGTTAAACGGACACGAGCAACAAAACCCAACAATGACTTCACAGGATACATTGGCAGAAATCTCTACATGAACACCAATGCTATCTCCTCTTATCTCAAAATCAAACACATCTCTACACTAGAGAACGGACAAATCCAAGTGGATGTCAAAGACATAGACAAACCAAGAAAAGCTTTAGAACCTTTTGTGTTTAAAAGCGTGAAGCATTTTGAGAATTGGTTTAAGAAGTTATAAAGAGTGATGTAGTAAATACGATTTCTCCACTCACCCAATGGACTCCTACTCCATATCAGCTAAAATTGATGATAGAATTAAAATAATTATCAATAGCAATATTTTTTTCATCTAAAAACCCTTTCACATTTTCTCTATATAAACTTTTTGATTATTTTTATTATCTAATCCCGTAGGACAAATTATGCATAGCGAGCTTGCAAGCAATACCCTTTAGGGTAATGCATAATTATAGATTATGCATTTGCTACGCAAAATACTTCGCAAGCTTGTTTGCATAATTTGCCCCCTACGGGGGAGTTTGTAGTATAATTACTCACTTTGTGTCAAAGGATTAATCTATGTTAGTTCAGTCAGGTAATGCAGGCAACGATAACCATACAAGCAATGTTAGTAGTCAAGGTGATAGCAACACTCATAGTTCACAAAACAAAAATGTCAAACCACAACCCAAACCTCTGAGCGGAAAGAACACTAGAGAGTTGGGCAAATTGATTAGCAAACTAGAGGAACAAATTACAAAAGTAGAAAACGAGCGCAATGTCTTGCAAAGTAACCTAGCTCAAGGTTAATAGTAAGCTAGTGGATTTAAAACAAAAGCAGGCTGAAGCAAGCAAGATGCTTTTTGAGAAGCGCAAGCAAGAACAACAAAGAAAATAGAGTGAGGGGAGGAAGTATGGGCAATCTTTCCTCAATTAACTTCAAACCTACTAGAAATGCCGTGCAACTTAACCATAACGATAGGAGTATCCCCCCTAACTATCTCTTAGCCCAAGAAGTGGTTTTAAAAGTAGGCGGAGGTATAGAAGTGAATAGATCAGCTCAAGAGGCTTTAGTGTTGAAAGAACGCATTATTGCAAAGGCAATGGATGCCTACTTACAACACAGAGGACAAAGGTTTCGGGCTAAAAAATATCTTTGGAGTGCAGTGGTCAATCTCAAAGACACCAGCACGATGCAAGACTTAGAGAGACTAGCCAAACACTTTAAAGACCAATACGGATTTCAGTGTTATCAAATCGCTATTCACAGAGATGAAGGGCATATAGACGAAGCGGACAATATATGCATTAACCACCACGCCCATTTGGAGTTTGTAACCCTTGATGAGAACACGGGCAAGAGTTTGTTTAGACAAACAACACCGCTAGTGCTCAAGCAAATCCAAACAGATACAGCACAAATTTTAGGGATGCAACGCGGAGAGTATAAGAACGACCATATTGATGAGAATGGTAATCTCATCAAAGGCACGGGCAGAAAACGCATCGAGCCTAGAGCATATGCCAAGCTCATGGAGCAAGAGAAAGCAAGGCGCATTGCGCTAAAGCACAACCAAGCTAAAGAAGTTACAGACTACCAAGCACAAATCAAAGACCTACAAGCAAGCATAGAGAAAACACAAACAGAGTTACACACTCTACAACAAGCAAAGACAAAGCTAAAGCAAGCTAATAATGCTTTAGCACAAGAGAACGCAGAACTTAAAAATTTAAACGCCACACAAGAGCGCACACACCAAGAAACTTTAGCAACCAAAGAACAAGAGTATCAGCAAACTTTAGAGCTAAGAGACACAAGTATCCATGCACTTCATCACAAGAACACTACTCTATCTCAAGAGAACCAAGCCCTCCAAGACAACCAAACAGAGCTAGAGAGCACATTGATAGACCTTGCTACCATCTTTGCTCCACAAGATAAGCAAGACAAAAAGCTCACTATCAAAGAAGCCAAGCCCTTGCTTGAGAGTGTAAGAAAGCAGATGATAGTTATCAATCAGGGTTTAGGTGATCTCAAACTCTTTACACAAGAGGACTATAAAGCTTTACGAGCCTTGAAAGATAAGGGCTTAAGCATTGCTGACTTAAAGAAACGCCACGATAGAGCAAGAGGCTAGAGAGCGTTACCAAACCTTGCAAGAGCAATACAAGGGCTATCTAAGCCCCAAGCAAGTGCAGGAGCTCAGGCAAGAACACGCCAAAACTCTGCAAGCAACACAAAAGAGATAGACACTCTCAAGGACGAGAATGTCCAAAAAGACGAGAGCCTTGGTTTAAAGAGCAAATGACACAACACATCCAAGAGCTTGCAACACTCAAAGCCAATGTCAACACATTGCGACAACAAAACGACACACAAGCACAAGAAAATACAAGGCTCCAGCAAACAAACCAAGTTTTAGAAAACCAATCTAAGCACCTAACCTAAGAACTTGAAAACTCCAAACAAGAGTTGGATACCCTTACAACCGAGCTAAAAACAGCAAAGACAGAAGCAAAAAGTCAAGCACATATTAAGGCTTTTGAAAGAGAAGCTGTTAATCTCATTTAGAAAGCATGTAGCTCCCGTTACCACAGGTATAGTGGCGCATATCCAAGCCAGTGGTGAAAAGATTACAGCCATCCATCAGCAATGCCAAGAAGAGATGATTCAACAGGTGAGTGTATGCGTGGTGTTTGGCGAAGAGTTGAAGGCGGGCAAATTCAAAGCTTTTAACAATGTAAAAAAACTTTTTGGCAAGGGGGTTAAAGACCCCATAACCTATGAATATGTGGAGTGGGGTAAAATCCACTACAGAGAGTTAAATAGGTGAGAACAAGTCATAAGAGATAAATTAGCAGACACCCTTAATAAGCACAGCCAAGCAGTGCAAACTATCAACAACCAAGCCTGTCAAGTGATCTTAGAAGCTGTGGAGAGTGTCAAAGATGGGATTAGAGAGCTTGCCACAGAGTTTAAAAGCAGTGCAGAGTATGGGGCAGAGCTTAATCAGGCTAAAGGACAGATAGACAACTTAGAAAACGATAAAGAGAGATTACAAAGTGAAGTAACCAAACTGAAACAAGAACAAGAGACTAATGAACGAGAAGTAGAAAAGGCAAAAGCTAATAATGAAGCTCTTAGAAATAGTAGCATTGAAAATGAAAGGCTTAGAAACGACCTACAAACCGCCAAGATAGAGCTAAAAACTACAAAAGCCGAGCTTGAAACTATACAGAATGACCTAAAGGATACAAAGACTAAACTCGAAGCTACACAGAATGCATTACAAGCTTTACAACAAGCCATAGAGCCTGAAGCTACACTTGCGCCTAGCAATTCAAAGACAATAGATACAACCCAGTCTGAACCTACAAGAGGGTATAGACCTAAATTGTAGCGGTTGTGCTATTTAAAAGTATCCTTTGCTGGTCTAAAAGACTGTGATGATAGCAGTAAAAAGTGCAAACACATTACCCACAGTTTAGTATAAAAACCATAAGAGTACAACCCTGGATCAATGCTAATCCTATTGAGAACTCTCATATCCGCGCCCTAAATAACGGAGTTTTTGTACGCGATATTGAAAAATATATTAAGGTTAAGCTATACTATGCAGTGATTTTACTAATGGAGGTTTAGTATGCGTGTTGTGTAGACTCTACTTCCTCTTGCAAGGGCACACCATAGGCCAAAAACTCTGCTAAAGCCTCTGGGCTTAGTGGGTAACTGCCCTCTGTGTCTTGTAATTTTGTTATTTGTTCTATGTGTTGCATTGTTTTCCTTTCTTGTTGGGGTTGTGGTTGATGTTCATCATTTCCCTCTCCACTTCTCAATGAAGCCACTACACACCTGCATGTTTGTTTTGTAATCTTTAGGAAGCTCAATGTTGTGTCTTTGAGCTAGACTCTCTGCAAAAGCAATTTGTTTAGCGGTAGCAGGCTTGTTTGTAGTGCTATTGCCTAGAGAATGCCCCTCTTGTTTAGCCTTTTCTCTGGCTTGTTTGTGTTTAGGAATGAATTTGTCTGAGAAAGCCTTAGTGATTTTATCATCTGTGGCATAGTTTGCAAACTCAGGGGGTAGCTCCATCTTTAAATCTCTCAAAATGTCTTGGACATACTGGATTTGGCTTTCTTTAGGGGCTCTAATAGGATATTCCTCTCTTGAGGCTGGACTTGGCATCTGGGGGCATTTACCCACAATCATTTGCATATGCTCCACATAGCTACACTTGCTTGACAATCTTATCTAAGAGCTCCTCCATTAGAGCAGTGAATTGGGTATCTACAATCCAGCTATAAGGGCTTGTTTCAAAAATATCAATCACCCTTTGTCCCTTTGGTGTAGCATTCACAATGCGTTTGTTATCTGGTGTGATGTGGATGTGTTCTCTTTGGAGGAGTTTGGGTAAATAGCTTGCATAAGTGCTAGGTCTGCTAATGCCATTTTTCTCTAAAACTTCTATGAAACTAGCTTCCACATAGGCACTCTTGGGGTGTTTTTGGATTTTAGCGATGTCTAAAGTGATGAGATTGACCACACTTTGTGCTTTTAAATCTAAGTGCGCATTCTGCGCATTTTCTGTTTGTCCTACATCTTGTGTCTGTTTTGTGTGCCTGAACATATTCAGGTCTGCCTCTTGCAAAGAACGCACACTGCACTTAAAAAAGCCATCTTTGATTTTGAATTGCAAGTCTTGCTTGGCATAGATAGCAGATTTGCCCTGACTTTCTAATGTCCTTTGGAAGATCAAAGCATAGAGAGATTGGGCTTGGTTATCTGTAATGCCTGCTTGGGCTAAAACATTCTGTGTGCCTTCAAATTTGTGGCAATGGGTGATGCGGATAGCCTCGTGGGCTTCTGCTTGGCTATTCTTAGCTTTGTAGCTCCTGCGCTCATAGAGGTTTGCATAAAGGGGTTGATAAAAGTTTTCTGCCTTATTTAAAAACTCTTGGCTAAGTGTTTCTGCATCCGTTCTGATATAAGTGATCAATCCTGCTTCAAAGAGTTTTTGTGCTAATTCTTGGATTTGTTGGGTGCTTAGACCTAGTTGGTGTTGCCCACCTTTAAAAGACTAGATGATGAAGGGTTTGGGAGGTTGGCTTGAGAGGGTAGAGTGCTTTATGTCTAGCACTAAAGCCATCTTGCACTCTTTGAGAGGTTCAAGTATTGTGAGGGCTTGTTCTTGGCTTTCAAACTTGATTTCCTTGCCCTCACCATCACAATGTCTCAGAATGACTTCTCTATTGTGTGCATCATAGATTTTAGCCTGAATTTGATAGCTCAACTTCTGATTTTCTGGCAAGGCTTTAAAAGTCTCTATCTCTTTATCTCTATCTACAATGAGTTTCAAACAGGGGGTCTGCACCCTGCCTGCACTATTGCCCTTTCTTTGTTGCAGACAATCCCCTAAATAAGGAGAGAGAGTGTAGCCAATATAGTAATCGCTCACACTTCTAGCTAGAAAGCTTTCGTAATAGTTAAAGTTTGTGTTTTCAAACAACAAAGCACTTTGTAAGCCCTTGTTAATCCCACTCTCTGTGATTTCGTGAAACTCGGCTCTAAACACCTCTTTGGCGACATTTTTGATTTTCTCATAAAACATCTTGCCAATGGCATAGCCTTCTCTATCTGGGTCGGTGGCAATATAAACTCTCTTATCTTTGCACTGCTCAATCATGGCATAAATCTGTTGTTTCTTGTCAGGTTTGTATGCAAATTGAGGCTTAAAGTTTTCTCCCTCAATCCCTTCAAGCTCCATGAAGTGTCCTATAGTGGCTAAAACTTTAGCTCCTGTAATGCTGGCAATCTTTTTGATTTTATTGGGGCTTTCAATGATGATGACATCGGGTTTTTTAGTGGATTGCTGGCTCATCTTCTGCCTTTTCCTTTCTTGTTTTTTGGACTTGAGCGCTCCAAGCCTTTTTCCAAATTGTCTAAAGCCTGCTTGCCTTCCTCAATGCAGCGTTTAGAATTTTTGAGAAGTTCTTTCATTGCACCTCCACGCCTAAAAGGGGCATTGCAGGTTTCAAAAAGTTTAGGATGGGCGATCTCAAACATCAATTTGGCTAATTTCTCTGTTTCTGCTTGGGTGAGTTGGTTTTGTTCATAGCCTAGCAAAAGATTGTTTCTTTCCTGCTTGTATGCCTTCTGGCGCTGTCTTGCTTGATTTGAGATTTGTGTTATTTTGTTGCGCTCTTCAACAGAACAATCATAGAAAGTAGCATGCCAACTCGCATGGTCAGAATGTTCTGGTCTGAAGGTGCTGATGTGGGTGGGGTCTGTTTGGGTGCGTTTGATTTCTGCCAAGATGGTTTCATGATCACTTCTCAAGCCCTTCAAATAGTCTCCCCGTGGATAGTCATCTTTGAGTTTTTGTTCATCGCTAAGCAGGTTTGCAAACATCACATGCTCTTCAAAGGCTCTTTTGTATTCATCCTCTTCTTGTCCAAGCCGTGTGCATTCTTGCTTCAAATGCTCTAATTCTTGCGCACTGATTTCCTCTGTGCCTTCTTCTGCCCTGTTTATGCGAAACTCAATAGAGTTGTGCTCTCGCCAATGCTCCCAATACGCTTCTTTGAGCTCTAGTGCCTTTTGCATCCATGCCTCATAAAGGGGCTCTTCTGTCTCTAGTTCAGTTCTTAAACGCATCTCTTCTTCTATCAAAAAGGCATTCATTGCTTTGATCTCCTCAAGGTAGGGTGTATGACCTCTCTGTTCTATCTGCTTATCCTCCTGTTTATCTGTCTTTTTCAAGTCCTCCTTAGTATTCTCTTGGGCATCCCTTGCATTGCTAGGTGTGGTGCTTTCTGTGTGTGTTGCCTGCATGGACTTGGCTACAAACGCGCTCTTGTAGTTCTTGTCTGCACTGCACCTACCAATCTCTTTTAAGATTTCTTTGTGATCTTCTTTAAGAGTTTGCAAGTATTCTAGTTTAGGATACTGCTCATCTTTAGTCAGCAAGACTTCTAAGCCCTTGATTTCTTGTTGTGTCTTTTCCTGGTGTTCTTTCTCCCTTTGGATTTGTTTTTCTAGTCCCTCTAGGGCATTGTTGCACTTCCTTAAGAAGCTTTTAAAGTCTATGTCTTTAAAACTCCCTGTATCTAGCAAGTGTTGCTTGTTTTTGGTGTAGATTAGATTATCAGGTTGGATGTAGACTTTGGCATCGTTAGGGTGCTTGATATAAAACTCAAGGCGATCTTTGTAACAAAGAGCACTGATGCATAAGCTTCTGTATTGCATCACATCCAACTCTAAGCCCTCATTTTCCAATGCACCCTGCACACACGCTTTAAAGATTGCCTCCATGCGCTCTAAACTCTGTTTGCTTTTATCCTCATCTTTTTTAGAGAGAGAAAAACTCCATGTCTGGCTTTGATCATAAAGCTCAATCTTGTGGAGATTTGTCCTTGATTTTTTGGTTGGTCTCGGCACTAATCAAGGTGATATTGGCGATCACATCCGCCGCCTTGTCAGCCCAACCTAGCTTCTTAAGGTAATTTTTAGGGAAGAAGTGGTGGAGGTTTCTTCGAGTATGGTTTTTTAAAAAGAGATGATCTAGCACCACGGGGCTATTGTTATAAAAATCTTTAGGTTCTAAAATGGCTAGCACCAAAAAGATGGTTTTTTGTAACCC
The DNA here is from genome assembly GCF_003660285.1 of Helicobacter labacensis. Taxonomy (GTDB): domain Bacteria; phylum Campylobacterota; class Campylobacteria; order Campylobacterales; family Helicobacteraceae; genus Helicobacter; species Helicobacter labacensis. The sequence goes on from NZ_QXQQ01000032.1 coordinate 17,275, forward strand.
GCTTTTGATATTGAGGGGTTCGCCCATTAAAAACTCTTCAGAGACATTAAAGAAGGGAAGTTTTTCATCAAACTTAATATCTTCATTCTTCTTATATATCTCCTCAGCAAGCCCGAGTTGCTTGAGCAAGGAATAGCCATTTGTTCCAAAAAAGCAACATCTCAAAAAGAATTTTTGCAATTGTTCTTTTTGGTGGGCACTCGCGGGTTTATTTTGGTTGCAGTAAAAAAAGTAGGCAAGGGGTAGAAGTGTAGTTTCTGCGGGTAAAAAATCAATGGAGGGGATTTTAAGGCTGTGCTTGCAAAACTCCACCGCGCTTTTAAAACAAAGGGCGATCTTTTCCCACTGGTCGCGCACAGCACAAGGATCAAGGCGCATGATGGTGTTGTTAGCGATTTTACTGTTTAGATCACCCGGTTCGTTTCTTTTCAAGGTGTAACTGAGTAATTGCACCACCAACGAAGCGTTACCTAGCTTAAAATCTAGCTTGTCCAAATCGCTAGAAAGGGTGTTAAAACACGCTTCTAAATCAAAATCCCCCTGATTAGGAGGCATGTAAAAGCGGGCATACAGGATTTCAGAGACGCTTAATTTTGTCCCCCCCGTATTGATTCGTGTAAAAATTTCTACAATGTTTTCAATGGGGGCATCGGTGATTTCAATGGTGGGGAAGCGGTATTTTTCAATCTGAAGTTTAAGGGCTATAAATTGTTTGACAATCTCTCGTTCGAGTCCGTGTTTTTCCTCAAGTTCGTAGGGGTCCAATGTGATCAGATCACACACAGGCACCGCTCCCTCTAACTTTTTCTTAGCGACCACACAATAATCTCCCTCTGCGTTGGGGTGGGCGAGGACACAAATATCCCGGTAGTTATCTTTGGTCCGCGGTCCTCGTTGGTTGGTTAGTCCTTTATAGGCTAACATTAAGGCTCTCATGCGTTGTTGTCCATCTAGGACATAATAGACATAATCATTATTCTTGATCTCATGCAGACACACCCCCTGTATTTCGCGATTTTTGGCTAAATGCTCCTTAGTTTTCCACAAAATAAAGGCACCGGTGGGGAAACCTTTAAGCATGCTATCAATCAATTTCGCTGCCTGTTTGCTTGTCCATACAAAATCGCGTTGGAAGCGCGGAATCGCATATTCGCCCTGATCCAAACGCTCGATAATGTCCTTAAATTCGTATTCTGCATAATGTGGCTTTAAAAATTGCATCTCTCCCTACTTCTTCAAATTGATCGCCTCTTTGATCAAATCATCGCCCGTGGTGAACGCCTTAGCGTTCATAGAGTAGCCTCTTTGCATGAGAATCAAATTTGTCAAAGAGTGCCCGGCATTGACATTGCTGGTTTCTAGGTATTTGTGCATCACCTTGCCAAATTTGAGTTTGCCATCATCGCGATCCCAGCCAATAATCGGGTTACCACTCAAAGGGGCAGCGCGCCCATTCACCGTGGCGTTTTGGATGTCAAAGAGATTACTCCCCACTTTCTTAAGCCCTTGATCGTTGATAAAGGCGGCGATCCCCACACGCCCCATTGTTTCTAGCGCGCCATTACTAAAGATAAGATGGATAATCCCATCGTCATCAATGCGCATGTTTTGCAACAACCCCTTAGGCTTGCCATCTTGAGAGATTTGGAAGATTTTAGAATCTTCATAGCTGACATCACTGGATTCGTAGTCATCACTCTTGGCTAGAGAATAGGTCAAGGGATTGCCCTTGAAGTCTAGCGTAATAGGATCGGCGTGAATCTTACCCGCCTTGTCAAAGGTGATGGTTTGGCGTACGGGTTTGTTGATGGGGGTTTTATCGCGCATTTCAATGATGGAGCTCTCTACATCCCATTTATCTTGAGAATTAGGATTCATGGGGTCTTTGATCTCTGTCATAAAAAAGTCGCTTTTTAACAGATACTTCTGCCCAGCCTTGTCGTAAATCTCAGCCGTGGTGCTGTAAAAGGGGATGCGAATAGAGGTCGAATCGCGCGATTCGCCCTTCTTTAAGATCGCCCCATTGGCTGTCCAACCTAATTTCTCTGCCATATGCCCCCCAATGGCGATCGTGGCGGTGGGGTCGCTAGGGTTTTTGATCTGCAAGAGCAAATGCGATTGCACATCATTAGGGCTACTCTTAACGACACCTAAATCTAGGTGCGCCTTGGTCTGGAGGAGTTTTTTCAAATCCCCCAAAGTTCTAAATTCATTCTTTTCAATCCCCCCAGTGCCGTATTTAAAGGTGAAGTCCTGTGCGATGTCGCCCTTGACTACCATGATCTCCAAATTGCGGTGCATGGCTAAATCCAGTGGCTCATTATCATCATTAGCCAAGGCGTTGGCATCTTGATTTAAAAAGCGATCTTGTATCACTTCCCCATTTTGATCTAAAAAATACTCCTCAGCGGGGCGCACATGGTTTTTGGGGTTTAAATTGAGACTTAAGTTGAGTTTGGTGGTTACCACGGGCTGGTATTGCACATCGCGGGGCAAATAAAGGGGGGTGAGTTTGCCCGCGTGCAAAGCCTTGGTTTCTTCATCTGGATTGCCTGCGGTCAAAACCCCATTTTTGATCTTGTGCAAATCCACGCCATAGAGATAGTAGCCATGCGAATTGACAATGTAGCCCTCCGCATCGCGTAAAAAATTCCCATCACGGGTGTAAAAATTCTCTTGGGCTTGCTGGTAGCCATCTTTATTGATTTGCATGCTCCCATTTTTATTAGGACCCACAATAAACCACCCGCTCCCTTGATAAGCCATGTTAAACTCCGCATCGCTGGGCATGTATTCGCCATCTTTATTAGAAATGGCGTTCCCTCCAGCAGCCGCGCCGTAGTTGCGATCATTGGCAGTAACGGTATTGCCCCCTAGTGAATCCAAATGCGAAGCAAAGAGGGACTTAAATTCGGGATTGTTGGCGCGATAACCCACGGTGTTGATGTTGGCGATGTTGTTAGAAACGCTGTCTATGCCAAATTGGTGGGTTTTGATCCCAGAATAGGCGTTGAGGATGGTGTCGTTCATGTTTGTGCCTTTGGCGTTGTTTTAACCGGATGGCTGGTGTCATGGGCTAGAGACTTTGTAGGGGTGGGAGTGCTCTGCTGGTGGTGCTCTGTGGGGGGTGTTTTAGGGGGCGCGCTCTCTTGTGTGGGAGTGCTAGAGAGG
>NZ_QXQQ01000033.1 GCF_003660285.1 Helicobacter labacensis
TGCTAGTGATACCAGTGATGCCCGTGCTAAGATCAGAGATAGAGCTAAAAGCCCCGCCTCCAGCACCGGTAAAAGTGGTGGTTATTGCGCTAATTTCTGCTCCAAGAGTGGTGTTCACCGCAGTGGCTACATTGCCAAGTAGAGTTGCATTGGAGCTCAAGCCATTGGTTTGTCCGCTAAAAGGTTTAAGCATACTCCCTAGGGTAACCACGCCCTCCATGCTTTGTAAAAAGGTGGAGCTATTCCCATCAAAGATCTCCCCTGTAACATTGGCGATGGTGATATTGCCCGTAGGGGAGTTGATGTTAAAGAGGTTTTGACCTAATGTATTAGCCTCTGTGGCGATTGTGCTGTAAGCGTTGATCATATTCCCAAAGGTGCTAGAAGCTGTTGTAGTGCTAATGGCGTTATTGCTCGTGGTAGCTGGAGCCATGTAACCAGTTAAGTTGTAGACAGAGCTTGCGATGCTATTCAAACTTGTCATGGGCGTGGTCGCGCTCTGGGCGGGATTTTGCAAAATGCTATCAGAGGTGTTGAGCTGGTTGATCATGCTATTCCACGCGCTCACATTACTAAGGTCATTGCTCACCAAAGCGACTGTGTTGCCATAGGCACTCCCTGAGAGATCCGCGCCTTGCGATCCAGAATTTAGCGTTATCCCTGTGTTGAGGGTGGAGGAGAGGGTGGCGTTGAAAAGACCCTGATTTGTGCCATAGGTAACCAAGTTATTGGCTGCAGACTGGTAGGCATCGGCTTTCACAGTTTGGTTTTTTTGCATAACCATTGCAAAGGGGTTAGTGGCGATCGCGCTTTGTACCTGACTTTGTACCCCTTCTAGATACTGCAAGCGATTCAACAGAGTTTGCAATTCGTTGAGCTTGGTGAGTTCTTGGTTACTGAGATTCTTAAAGTCTGTTTGACCCTGCAAGTAGTTGAGCACATCCCCGGCGATCTTGCCCCCCTGAGAATTAGTGAGGTTGTTGAGCAAGGTAACATTGTGGTTGTAACTATTGATGGCGTTGATGAGGGTGGTTATAGAGCTAACTGTGGTTGCTCCATTTGTCCCGCCTAGATCCGCGCTCTTGATGAAGGGGAGCAATTTCCCAAAGGCATTCGCCGCACTGATAGCCGCGTTCAAATTGCTCGCGCTATTAGCCGCGCTAGAGCTGGCTGAAACAGTGAGAAAATTGTTGGTGTTATTGCCTCCGGTTACCACGCTAGCAAGGGCTTTATTGGCGTTGTAGAGATTGTTGGCATCTGTGAGCACCTGGGCGATCCCTGCAGCGGTGCTGAGGTTTTGTTGGCTAGCTTGGGCGAGGTTTTTATTGATCCCGCTGACATAATTGACGGTCTGGGCTACCTTAGAAACAACACCAAAGCCCATCACGCTTTGGTAGGCATCCCAAAGTGTGCTAGCCTTACCTGAGGCGGCTAGCCCTGCTAAGGCATTAGTCGCCGCGGTGTTAGCTTGGTCTTGGGTGATCGTGTTGGCTACCAATTGGGCTTGGATGGGCATGAGCGCGCTAACCACTTCTGTCAAGCTTGCCCCAGTGGCTAAATTGGCTGTGTTGGTGAGCGCGGCGATATTAGTTTGCGCGCTCCCATTGATGAGCCCACTAGCCGCGCTAGCGTTATTGCCAAATAAGGAGGTGTAGGCAGTGCTCATGGCGTTGTTGCCCACAAAATCCCCAATCAAGCTAGAGAGGGTGTAGAGGTTATTAAGATTGGTCAAATACGCGCTAGCATTACTATTAGAAGCGACACCTCCTACGCCCCCAAGCCCGATCACAGAGTTAGTAGGTCCATTCATGTTAGAAGTGGTGTTGAGATTGGCGTTAGAAAAGAGGGTGCTAGAGGCGTTGTAAAGATTACCCACCGCGCTATTGAGCGCGCTCAACGCGCTACTGATATTGTTCAAATTGGTGGTGGTGAATAAGCCATTGGTGGTGTCCGTGCTACTCAAGTAGGGGAGCAAATCGCCTAGTTGAGAACTCAAGGTGTTTACTGCTGCGCTAGCAAAGCCCAAGTTTTGCACCGCGCTCACCCCACTGCCCAAATAGCTTGACAAACCGATACTAAGGGCTGGGGTACCACTACTCGCGCTAGCATTTGTGCCCATCGCCTCATAGGGCGCAATAAGGCTCTTGATATTGGCGATCTGCGCGCTGATGTCTGTAGCACTGAGCGTGCCATTTTCAAATTGAGAAGCCACGCTGGGGGCTAGGTTGCCCACACTGCTTGCAAAGGTGGAGGCATTGTTCATGGCATTAGCCAATTCTTGAGCCAAGTTAGAACCAGCCACCACACTGGAGAGCTGGCTGGTGAAATTGGGAGCTAGCATCGCGCTAATGGAGCTAGCATAGCCTACGAGTGTTTTGACAGTGCCCAGGAGAGCCCCAACATCAGAGGGCTCGATAGTAGAGGTCCCAAAGGCCAAACCCTGCCCGGCTGTACCAGTAGTTAGCAAGCCAGAGAGGGTGGTCAAGGGGCTAGCTTTGGTGGGTGTGTTGGGGGCTTTAGCGGTGGCCCCAGCCAAATCTTCTAGGGCGTTTTGCACATCGCTGGACAGAGAAGACCAACCTGCGATTTTGCTCAAATCTGTAGTTGTGCCATTGATGATATTGGCTAGAACGGTGTTAAGATCAGGCACAGCACTACCCACAGAGGTGATGAGATTTTGCACTTGCATAGCCGCCCCAAGTCCGCTTTCTAGAGTGCTATAGGCAGTAGTAACATTTTTAGAGGTTACAGAGGTGAGCCCATTTATCATCCCCACTGCGGAGCTCAAGGCATCAAACCCCGTAGCTAGCTGACCCATAGTGATACTAGGGTTTAGCAAGGTAGTGGGCAAGCCCCCTACAGCCCCCCCTAGTTTAGCGATATCGGCTTGAGAGAGCGCGCTAGTGAAAGCAAAGTTCTGGTTGAGATTGTCATAAATGGCTTGTTTGGTTTGTGCGATCAGACCATTTTGGGCTTTGCCCGCCCCAAGCGCGCTAGCTAAGTAGGTGAGCGCGCTAGCTTGGGCTTCCTGATTAGACTCTGTGGTGTAGGTTTTGGTGATCGCGTTCACATAACTATTGAGCAGATTTTCAGAGTTGAAGATCGCTTGGATATTGTTGAGATTTTGGGCTTGTTGGTTGAGCGCGTCCACTTTTCCAGCACCTTGCCCGGTTCCGGAGCTAAAGGGAGATGTGGGACCCTGGTCATAGAGGTAGTTAGCCGCAGCGTTGTTAATTCCGGCGTTGAGAATATTGGCAAGTTGGCTAACCCCGGTGCTACTGAGCATGCTAGAGAGGCTTTGGGTGTTGGCACTATAGGTCATCGCTTGGGCAAGCAACTGGGCTAGAGCACTATTAAAGGTACTCTCATAGCTGTTTTGGTTGAGCACTCTTTGGGCGTTCCAAGAAGTGGTAACATTTTTACTATTAGCCAACTGCCCGCTTACAGGGTAAGTTGTGTTAGCATTCGCAGTGCCCCCAGAGAGAGGCGCAGAAGAAGCAGTAACCACATTTGAAGAGGTGAACGCGTTGGTGTTGACTAGCGCGCTCAATTTGGAGAGCGCGCCCTCAAGGGTGTTATAAGAATTGCTACTATTTCCCGAAGCAAAGGCTTCATAAAGGGTTTTGAGCATGGTGGCCCCCGAAGTGCTACTATCAAAACTCGCGGTGTTAAAGAAATTGCTCAGTCCAGAGTTCTTGCCCACACCGCTGTTAGCCGCGCTCAAAGCCTGGTCGAGTTCAAAGGCGGTTTTAAGGGTTTGCCCTAGAGAGAGAGGGCTAGAGGCGTTAGCACTAAGCGCGCTTTGCAAATTGGTCAAAGCCGAACTCTTCATCAAGGCGGTGTAGGCGTAGTAAACCGCTTCATAGCCATTGGTAACACTAGCGGTCCCCGTCCCGGTTCCCATAGTCCCTGGAGATGCTGGAGTACCAATATTGGTGTTGGGGTTAACCAAGCCCTTGAGCGCGCTTTCCACCGCGCTTTGGTTGTAACTCTTAGAAGCGGTGAGGTTGGCTAGGGCATCTAACACGGTGCTAAGATTGCCCATTGCGTTTTGATTGGAGGAGGTAACACTGGTTACATCGCTCAAGGGAGTGTTAAGCACACCATTGATGATCACGCTGATATCAGAAGCCATGCTTTTTAAATTCGTCATCACCGCGGTGTAATTGGAGTTGATGGTGTAAGTCCCGCTACCATTAGAGCTCACAAGCCCTCCAGGGATGGCTGAAGCGATGGCATCAATGGTTTGCAAAGTGTTAAGACCAGAGGAGTTTACACTATAAGCGGTGTAGGCATTAGAATCGCTGGCCGTTTGGCTAGAGATGAGCTTATCCGTGGTGCTAGAGCCATAGAGCACTGTATTGAGTGTGCTAAGCGCGCCACTCAACGCGCTAGAAGAGCTACTATTATTGAGCGCGCCTACAAAATTCCCCCCCACACTGCTCACCGTGCCAAAAGCCCCCTGCAGGTCAGTTGAATAGGTGCTAAGCGCATTGCCAGCACTTGCGCTAGAGCCGGGGAGCACATTTACACCCGCCGTGATATTGAGGATATTGGTGTAGATATTGCCAAGTAGAGCGTTAGCACTAGCGGCATTAGAAGGGGTGCTTAACAAGCCAGAATTCGAACTAGAACCAAAATTTCCCGTAACCGTGGCGGTGTTGCTCAAAGAGCCCGGTGCGTTTTGGTTACTAATGCTGTAGTAATTATTGCTCACACCTGTACCAGGCAAGAGGATATTATTGGTCGCGCCCACGCCTCCAAAAGCACTACGGTAACCATAGGCCACAGAGTTATTCGCGCTCATGTTGCTCAACACCTGATTGATGCTCGAAAAATCGTAAATATTAGCCTGAGTGCTATAGTTACTCAACAACCCGCCATTGCCATAGAGGTTATTGTTCAACACAGAAGACATGGTTGAAGTTACCCCAGAAGCGCCCCCGGTGTTATAGGGATTGTTGAGGCTACCATCTCCAAAATAGGGCTGGTTGCCTGCAGGGTTGGTGATATTGCTTTGGGTGATCGCGCTCCCAAAGCTTTGATCTGCTGTGCCGGTCCAGTTACCATTAGCACCGAGGGTATAATTCCCTCCCAAGATGCCAGAGATGGAGTTAACCATGCTGATCACATTGACTTCTTCAGCGTCCACTGAGGGAACGAGCCCAAAGCACGCCCCAAGAGCTAGACTCAAGGTTTTAGAGATAAACCCCTTGGAATTAGGAGTTCTGAGAGGATATTTATCCACGAATGTCCTTTAGATTAAAGTGTTGTGAATGTTGTGGCGTAATAAAGAGACCAGAACCTTAGCATTGAGGGCCACTGCAAGAAACCCCAAGTTGTGCCTTGTTACTTGGGGTATTGTAGGTATTCGCGCTCGAGCTAGGGATAGTTGGGGCGACCCCGGGTTGGTTGTGGAAGAAATTATAGACCTCTCCAGAAGGCGCGATTTCTCCAAAAGTGCCATTGCTACTGCTTGCGCGCGTCATATTAGAATACTGAAACCCCACAGCTCCATAGAACCCAGAGTTTTCTGCACTGAGCATACAGGGCATAGCCACTAAGAGACCAATCCCTAGAAATTTAGGGATAAATTTTGATTTGAGAATACCAGATTTAAAGCGATTCGTTTTCATTGTTCGTCCTTTCGTTGAGGTGCTTGAAATGCCCAGAAGTTGGGAATCTGAGCGTCCCCAATTCTAAGAAAAAGTTACTTATTTTAACCTTAATTAGACGCAGAAGTTTCATTATTGGTCTCTTAGTGGCTATGCCCTGTATGCTCAGTGCAGAAAACTCTGGGTTCTATGGAGCTGTGGGGTTTCAGTATTCTAATATGACAAAGGCTACGGGGAGTAATAGCGGCTCGCCCCAAGGTCCCCTCTTTGTGCCCGGACGCAACGCCTACAGCGTGGAACCCATGACTAATGGCAACATTACCTTACCCGGTCAGGGGAGTGCGAACTCTTCGATCTTCACTCCCAACCCTTCTAGCAAGCTTCAGCTCCCCTAGTCCCCCACGCCACATACGCAATATCAAAGGAGTTTCGTGAAACTTTTCTCTTCTTACAAACGCTCGCTCAGCGTAGCTTTGTGCGCCTGCTTTAACTTCGTCCCCTCTTTGGATGCCACAGAGATAGATGTCATCAATGTTGTCAACTCTATCTCTGGGCTCTTGGGGGGCTCTTATGAACTCTATGGTCCCAGCAATAGCAACGCGGGGCAATACAGCGGAGGTGCTTCTGCTAGCTGGGGCTCAGGCACCCCCGCGGGCATCACCTCTAGTAGCGGCTTACTCAAGGGTTCTGGAATCGCCACTTCTGGCACTGCCAACCCCTTTGGGAATGGTAGCACCAACAACCCCTACCCAGGCGGTCCGGGGGGCAGTTACAACCTCTATGGGCTCAATGGCTTACTCAATAGTTACAATTGGGATAGCGCCACCAACACCTTTTACAATATCTACAACTTCCCCTCTCTAGGGGGCTTGCTCAGCGCGGATAAAAACTTGGCTACTATTGGCTACACCAACCGCCTAGCCTTCAGCGGGCTTCTCAATGGGGCGGATAATATCCTAAACCCCGGCACGGCGGTCACGAACAATTACTACACCCTCAACGCCACCAGCCCCAGCGGCGCGAAGGGCAATTTGAGCTCCAGCCAATTAGCCAGTGGGGCTAATCTCACAAGCGCGAACAACTTGCTTGGCACCATCTATGGCAATATCAAGGACATCGCCGCCGCGATGGACACGAGCAATAATTTGAGCGCGCCCACCCTTAGCACCTACAACACCTATTACAATAGCGCCTTTAGCGCGATCCAAGGGGCTGGCGCGGCTTTGCTAGCGGCTAAAAATGGCACCGCCACTAGCGGTTTTACCCTCAACTCTTTGAACGCCATCAACAATCTCACCGGCGGTCAGCTTGTTGGCACTTCTGGAGCGAGCACCAATCCCTATAGCTTCAGTGCCGACAATCTCAACCTACTAGAAGCCTACGCGCAGATCAACTCCCTAGTTTCAGGGGGGATCAATGCCTCCAGCGTGGGGGCTAATGGCAATTACAACACCATCAACACCGCCTTGAGCAACGCCACCACTCTAACCAACCTCCAAACTTTGGCTAACGACACACTCAATGTCAACGCCACCACTGGCGCTGCCAATAGCCTAGATGATGTTCTCAGCGCGCTTGCTGGCATGAATGTCACCTCTGGCACCGCGCCCAGCCTCACCCAAGTGGCTAGTGCTCTGCAGGGCTTAGTCAACCCTAACGCCTATGAGGCGGTCTACCAAGCCTACGCCACTTTGACCACGGGGGGCACTGTGAGCTTTAATCCTAGCACTGGGGTGGGCACTTTCATCCCTGGCACGGGCACTAACACCCTTTCCGAATTGCAAGGGGCGACAGGGGCTTCTAGCCTAGGGGGTGCTATCGCCGATGCGCTGCAAATCAATAGTTACCAAAGCACAAACTCCATCACGATCAACGCGGGCAATGCCGCCAAGATCGCGGCGGTCTTTTCCCCCTCTTCGGGCACCAGCCCCTACCAAGCCCTCATGGATGTCCTCAAAAGCGCGGGGCTTACTGTTTCTGCTAGCCCAGATTACACCAAAACAGGCGATATCACGAGCTCCAATATCAGTGCGGGCGCTTCACCTAGCACTAGCTCCACAAGCAAATACCCCTATGCGGCGAGTGGGGCTACCTACGCCCAAAGCTGGATCACCGGGCGCGTGGCTAACCAAACCAGCTACACCAAGTCCCTAGCAACCCAAATTGGCAATATCCTAGGTCCTGCGCTCAATTACAGCAATAACGCCAGCGCGCTTAAAGCCATGCTCTCTAGCTCCACCAATATCGCCAATATCCTCAATGCCGGGGTGGACAACGCCATTAGCGCGCCCACTCTCACCACCAACAGCCCCGCGCAAACCTTGAACAATATCAACGCGATCTTTTATTCCCAAGACTTGCTTAGCACCTATGTGGGCGCGATCACCGCGCCCCAAAGTGGCGTGAGCAATCAAGAAGCCCAAGCTAGCGCGCTCACCTACCTCAACAACGCGCTAGGGGCTAGCGCGGCGCAAAATGGACTCATCGCCCAGACTAGAGCGGCCATCTCTGGCTTGCTCAATAGCAGTTTTAATCTCACCGGGCTTAGCTCTAATCAAGCCAGCGCGAATCTCTCTGGAGTATCCTCTAGTGCTTTCAACCCCGCTGCCACACCCCAGCAGATCGCCGCGGGGATCGGGGGGTTAGAGGCTATTTCTCAGGTAGCAAGCTACACCACGGCAGGCACCCTCGCTTCTACCATCAACACCTTTAACACTCTGGAGGGCAATATCCAAACCGTAGCCACCGCGGGCTTGACCACCATAGCTACTACTTCTCTAACCCCAGCACAAGCAGCTGCCCTAAAGGCGGTGGGCTTGAGCGGGGGGGAAGCGATCAACGCCTCCAATGTGGGCGCGTTCTTACAAGCCAGTATCGCCACTGGCGCGACAGTTGCAAGCAGTACTAATATAACAGTAACAACATTGATTGGCACCAGCACCGGCTCCTTAAAAGAGGCGGCTGGTTTGATCACCAATGGCACTAACACCACCATTGCCGGAGTGAACCAACTCATCTCCCTAGCCAATGCCTTTAAAGAGACAACTGCAGGGCAGTCCCAAACCTCGGCGGCTTTGGTGAACGCCAACGCCTTGTTGAGCTCTGCTAACCAGTTTAGCTTTGCTACTAACCAGGTTAGTGCTGTGCCCACCACTACGACCTTTAAAAACTTGGTTAGCAACGCCCCGCAGCTCATGAAAGATCTCTCCTTGCTAGGTCCTAGCATCGCCAAGCAATTTGACAATGGCACCATTAGCGCGAAAGATTTGAACACCACCTTGCAAAATATCCGCAACGATTATGGCGCCTACTATGGCTATGATAGCACCTCAGATGGGACCATCGCCCTAAGCGCTGGATTGGCTAGCCAGTTTTCCATCACACCCCAAAATTTGGGCTTGGCTAACGCCGCAGTCAACACCATTGCCACCCAACTCACCGGTCTTTCCAATTTGTTAGCCAGTGGGGACACCTACCAACAAGTCTTTGGGACCAGCTCTAGCAGCTCCACTAGCAACGCGCTCACAGCCCTAAGCGCGCTCAACACTGCGGTGGGCAAACTTTGGGCAGCCAGCCCCACTTTCTTTAGCAGTAGCAAGGCTAATAACTTGAGCACCGTCGACTCGCTAGGCAATAATAACGCCAACGCTACCATCTCTGGGGTGCAGGTCAATAGCATTAGCTCCTCCAACGCGCAAGGCTATCTTACTAACTTGCAAAATTTTTCCACCTTGACCAATTTGCTAGGCAATGTAGTGGAGAGCAACGGTTCCACCTCCACCAACTACCAAGCGGCTTTCACGACCTCAAATGGGGCTTCTGCTAGCCTTGTGAGCAATATCGCTACCCAGGGCGCGTATCTAGTGGAGTCCTTAAAACCCGGGGTGCAACTCTCTGCGCTGGTGCAGGCTTTGCAAAATATCCCACAAAGCAACGCCGCTGCCAATAACTACGCCGCGGTCGCCTCGGCGATCTCTGATCTCACCACGGGCACCATCGATCCTAGCGCGATTTGGAATGCTTTCCACAGCCTAGCCCAAGCGGCCACCTTGAAAAGCGGGACAGAGACTCCTGTGCAAGCCCTCTATGGCATCATCAGCGGGGCGACTAGCGGGGTGAGCGGGAGTTCTAATTCCAGCAGCACCCTCAACCCGGGTTCTACCACCTCTGGGTTTAACGCCGCTGGGGTTGCCCAGATGATCCAAGATGGGATCGCCTTGAACAAAGCCAATAACGCCTTGACAGGCACTTCAGGCACGATCACCACAACCGGTCTATTAGGCACCACAGCGGGGAGCGGGAACGCCACCGCCTATTTAGCCGCCCAAGCGGCCGCTAACGCCTATGGGCAACTCTTGGGCTATTTGAACACCACAGATCAAACCTCTGCCAACGCCCAAACTTTCATCAAGGCGCTCAATAGCTACAACCACAATTTAGCCCTGCTCAACAATTTGACCAATGGCAAGGGCGCGCAGATCGCTAGCTCTGTGGTCAATTACGCCAGCGCGAACAAGAATTTTGACACACTCACCACCTCTAGCTCGATTACCATGACCGGGAATTCTAGCCTCAACAAGCTCCAAACCTTGGTGGATCGCTTGCAATATCTTGAGGGCTTGCAGGGGCAAATCCAAACGGCGATCGATGCCAACCCCTACGCGCTCTTGATGGAGAAAAACTATCTTGCCAACTCCGCAAGCTACCAAAGCGCGCTCAAGGGCTTGATCACCAACACCAACCGTGGCATGGCAAATACCGGGCTCTTCAACAGCGCTGTTTCTACGGACATCAGCAATGTGGCCAGTGTTACAGCGGCTGGCGATAATTACACCCTCTCGGGTGCTTACGCGAGCACTATGGCTAGCGTGAGTGCCGACCTCACCAATATTTCCGCGTGGAATAGCCTCATCAATGGGCTTGATGGCAGCGCGGGGGCTTTTATCCCGGGGATCTCTTATAGCACCCAGATTGCTAACCAAATGGGTAGCGCGCTAGGGGCTATCAACAATCTCATCAACAACTTTGCGCCCGGGCAAAGCAGCGCGGACGCTAGCGCGCTTGTGGGCTCTTTTGGCAATTTGATGAACGCCTATTCACGCTCCTCTAGCGACAATGGGGGCGGGTTAGCGCAAAATTTCGCGGCTACGGGGTTGACCGTCTCCACTAACACCAACACCGCCTTTGCTAGTTTGCTCAAGGCGGGGGATTTGGCTACGCCAACATTGGATATTACTAATGTCCAAGGGAAGGTGAGTATCCTGCAGGCTATGGAAGATGTCTCTTGGTTGCAAAAGAATTTTAGCGGTGGGGTGTTTGATCCTAGCAACGGGAGTTTTAATGCGGGATTGACCACGGCGACTACGGCGACCACGGGGGACATCGACAAAATGAACGCAGCGCTTAGGGCTGTTACGACTGTTCTTGGAAGCACTGCCATAGCGGGCACCGGGGTGTATTCTTCCTTGGTCAATGCGAACCCTGGGACTAATATCGTAACCATGAGCAGCCCCCAAGCCCCGCTCTTGTTGGAAGGCTTGATAAGCACAGTGGAGGATAATGACACCCTCAAGCCCTATTTAGATGGCACCACACCCACCGCTGGCGCGGGGGCTACCCTGCTCCCCTTAGTCAGGGCCGCTGTTGCACCGGTGATAGGTGCTACTGCAGCAGCTGCTCTCACAGGCACCACTGTAGTAACCTTGGTGGACGCGCTAAAAAACATCGCGCTAGCAGGAGCTACCCCTGCTACTAATGTGCTAGGAGCGGTGAACGCTCTTTTAGACACAAGTTCTAGCTCTTATGTAGCCCCCCCTGCAAGCCCCACGGCTACCACTCTTTACACACCTGCAGAGTTGAAAGCCATGTTGCAAGCCGCCCACCAGTTGGATAAGGCTTACTTGGTGGCTAATGGGGTGTTGCAAGGAAGTTCTGGTGCAGGGTTGACAAACTGGGTTGGGGATAACACTACCAACATCAAGAGCTATTATGATGCCATGCAAACCCTGATCAACCGAGTCGATCAAGTCGCCGCGCCTTTTAAGGTGGCTAATGGGGCGATCGCCACCACTTCCACGAGCTCCACCGCCCCAGCTGTTAGCCCCACTCAGGCGGTGATAGGGTATGTGAACACCAATAATACTTCTAACACCAACACCGTGGCAGGCCTTTTGAACGCCAGCGGTGAGGGCTTGAGCACCGCCACGGCAAGCACTGTAGCCGGGCAAACCCCCGCTAATCAGATCACCGCCCTAGTAGCAGCCCAGGTGATTCAAGACCTAGGGGGCTATTCTGGGGCAAGCGCCCAGTTAAACACAACCATTGCTAGCACAACCACGGTGGCGCAGCTCTTTAGCGCTCTTAGCAACGCTGCGGCTAGCAACCCCGCCCTAGCCCAAACACTCTACAACGCGGCTTCGAGTGTGGTTTCTAATTTTGGGACCTACTCCACCAACTGGAGTCCCACGGCTGTAACTAACGCCCTAAACAGCCTCACCAACACGGCGGCTAACACGGCTCTTAGCAATGCGGCCACCTACACCCAGGCTTTAGATGCCCTTGCGCCTCTGCTCAACGCCTCTGGAAGCAGTCCCACCAGCGCGCAAGACATTTTACAAGCCGCGGTAGACAACACCTTGAGCATGAAAAATCTGCTCAGAATGCTCAATGGAAATTACACCGTGAATGGGACAGCTATCTCTAGCCTGTCTTCTAACACCTCTTTAAGTCCGGCAGTGGTGGCCGCGATCAAAACCTTGCTTGGCAATTTAACCACCCAGCAAGACAAAATGACGGCGATCAACAGCGCCATCGCGGCTAACCCAGCAGCCCAAGCTTTGAGCGGGTTAGTGGGCTCTAGTGGTAAGGTAACCGCGCTCAACAACGCCCTCTCTCAGGTAGAAACCGGCACGATGAGCACACAGGGGTATACTAGCTTGGTGGATAGCTATGTGAGTAGCGCAAGTGGCATGCTCATCGCCCAAGGCTACAATGTCAAAACCCTGCTCTACAACCTCAAGGGGCAACTAGACAATGTGAGCCAATACGCGGCTAGCGTGTATAATGTCGCTAGCGTGCTCAATAATCTCTATAGCGAGATCACAGAAACGGGCTTGAGTTTTAGCGCAGGGCAAGCGGCCATCAACAGCGCTATCAGCGCGCTCACCAGCCTCCAGCAAGCCCTCTTGCAGAGTTTGGCTAGCACCGCCTCTAGTTCTTCTAGCTCTAGCTCTAGCTCTAGCTCTTCTAGCTCTGGGGTGGCTGTTGGTGTGCAGGCGATGGTCTTGCAGGGTCCAAATGGCAATATCAGCCAGCTCACCCCTGCTCAAAAGATCGCCGCGCTCAAGGCGATCCAAAACGCTTTGACTTTTGCCAACGCGGCTAAGACCAAATACGCCAGCAATGGGGCACAATTTGAAGTTAC
Source organism: Helicobacter labacensis (assembly GCF_003660285.1). Taxonomy (GTDB): domain Bacteria; phylum Campylobacterota; class Campylobacteria; order Campylobacterales; family Helicobacteraceae; genus Helicobacter; species Helicobacter labacensis. Next base: position 13,039 of record NZ_QXQQ01000033.1, read on the forward strand.
TGGCGTAGCTAACGCGCCTAGCCCTGGTAGACGCCAGATGGTGTTTAATAACTCCAGCGGGAACATGTATGGGATTGATGTGCAGTTTGGTTACAAGCAATTCTTTGGCAAAAAGAAACGCTGGGGCTTGCGCTACTATGCTAGCTTTAGCTACCAGCATGGGACTTTCATGGATTACAACGCGGGCGAATTGGATAACTTCGTCTATGGCGCGGGTGTGGACGCTTTGTATAACTTCTATGAAAGCAAGGACGCCAAATACACTAGCGGGCTCTTTGCGGGCTTGATGTTGGCGGGCTCTAGCTGGAATGTCAAAGGGGCGAGCTACTATAAAACCTTGATGGCTGAGATTAATAACAGCGGAGGAAAAGCGGTGATGAACACTAGCTACTTCCAAATCCCGCTCAACATCGGCTTTAGGACCAATGTGAGCAAGCACCATGGCTTTGAGATCGGGCTTAGAATCCCTCTAGCGGTGAACTACTACTTCAAGGGCACCTTTGCTAGCGGGCTAGAAGAAGCCATCAGCTATAAGCGCAATGTCTCTGTCTTCTTCAACTATGTCTACAACTTCTAAATTTTAAGAAGTTGGGGGGGGCTTTGGCGCGGCGCGCCAAGCTTAAAACCTTTTCTTTTCACACACCTCGCGCATTGGGGGGCGCACGCACACGCTAAACGCCCCGCATTTGGGGCGCGCATGGCACCCGCCAAGATCAAGAGATTTTCTTTTCACACACCTCGCGCATTGGGGGGCGCGCACAGCGCGCGCTAAAGCCCACGCTTGAGGGGGTGTAAACGCGCACAAACACGAAACTACTTTACACCCCCGCAATGAGGGTTTGCGCGCGCTTATTCTCAAGGCGCGCACAGCGTGCGCCAAAATACACGCCCGCGCGTTTACTCTCTTGGCTCATCATTTGGCTTCCATGTTCTTAAAGTCGTGTTTGATACGCCCTTTTAACGCCTATTTAGCGCGCCTATGTGATCGTTTTTTTGGGCTTAGGCAAATAAAAGTTTGGGTAAATGGAGGGTTTTACCCTGCACGCGCGCTAAAGCACTTTAACCCTCATCTAGGATCAGCCTTAAAGAGGGTAGCGCGCTAGGGCGATCTGTAAGTCTTTTGGGGTGTCAATGCCCATGCTCTGGCTAGTAACCACACTCACCCCGATGGGCTTGTGGTGGTAAAGCGCGCGCAACTGCTCGAGCTTTTCGATCTCCTCTAGGGGGCTTTTTTCTAGAGCGCAAAACTCTAGCAGGCTGTGCGCCACAAAGCCATAAATCCCAATATGCCCCAACAAAGGACACTCCCCCCCCTCACGACTAAAAGGGATCAAGGCGCGCGAAAAATACAGCGCGTGCTGTGCGCCTAAGACCACCTTCACCACATTGGGATCGCGCGCCTCTTGCTGGCTAATGACCTTGGCGCAGGTGTGCATGAAAGGGGTATTCTTGGCTTGTTCTAATAAAGTGGCGATCACCTGGGTTTCTAAAAAGGGTTCATCGCCCTGCAAATTGAGCACCACGCTAGAGGGGCTTAAGCCTAAAATCTGGCAAGCCTGCGCGCAACGATCCGTCCCGCTGGTGTGCGTGGGGCTGGTTAGAATCGCCTTGATTTTAAAATCCCCGCACATATTCAAGAGCTTCACATCATCGCAAGCCACCACCACCTCATCTACGCTTAAAGCGTTGCGCGCCGTGCGCACTAGCATGGGCAAGCCATGGATGTCTGCTAGGAGTTTTTGGGGGAAACGCGTGGAGTTGAGTCTGGCCGGGATTAAAATCATGGTTTAGCCTTTGTATTCTGGGTGCGGATATTTCTCATATGCTCAGCGTAGTAACGGCTAAAGACATGGACACCCTGTTTATTTTTCACAAAGTAAAGAAAATTCGTTTTAGCCGGAAAGAGGGCGGCTTGGATCGCCGCGTTGCTGACACTGCCCACGGGCATGAGGGGTAAACCCTTGTGCTTATAGGTGTTAAACGCGCTATTGTCCTGCAAAATGCGCTCTTTGGTGATCTTGCTGTGCGAATACTTGCCATAATTCAAGCTCCCATCCATTTGCAAGGGCATGCCCTTGTCTAAACGCCTGAAGATCACTCCCGCGATCAAAGGCATCTCTTTAGTATTAGCCGCTTCTTTTTGCACAATAGAGGCAATAATGAGAGTTCTCTCCCATTCCTTGGGATCGTAGCGCCCTAGGAGTTTAAGGCTGAGTTGTTCGTAGTGTTTATTGGCATGCGCGATGAGATAGTCCATTAAAGCGTGCGCGCTAATCCCTAGAGCAAAGCGGTAGGTGTCTGGCACAATGCCCGCTTCTTTGTAGAGGGCTTTGTTATTGTAGGCTTTATAGAGCGCGTCCTCTTGGAGGTTGAAAGTGGTGGCTAGGTCTTGGATAAAGAAGTAAAGGGTTTCCCCCGGAATGAGGGTTACATTTTTGTAAATCTTTTTAGACACGCCCAAAGCGTGTAAAAAATCCCCCTTGCTAATTTCCCCCCTAGCATCGATGGGGATAGAAATATAACCACTCTTAGGGGTTTTCCACAACCCCAAGGCACCCATTAGGCGCAAAATCCATAGGTCTAGGGCGTTGCAATCAGCATCGATATGGCGCGCCATGTGTTGCAATGAACCACTGGGGATGTAAACCACGCTGTAAGATTTTATAGGTATACTCAAATAAAACAGCAAGCAAAGCCCCATGATCAAAGCGATCTCTAAAAGAATGCTCCGTCTTATCTTCCTGTGTGGCGCGGTGGGCGCGTTATTATTGGGCGTGTTCTTAGTCTTAAAAAATGGCATCCATATCTCTTCTTTACGGGTGGGCAAACTCCAAATAAGTCGATTGTATCTAAAACTCGATAATAAATTTGTCTTGCATGTCGGTCAACTAGACATCTCCGCCTTGCTAAACCACCAGCCCAAAAAACCCCCTCCCAGTGTGGATAATATTGTGCAGGGGGTGCGCTACGCCCTGCTAGCCCTCTCTTACTTCCAAGAATTGCAGGTCCAAGAGATTGTGATAAACCCTAGGGCTAAAATCCATGTGCGCTTTGATGGCAAAACCTACCGCGTGCGCTGGCCGGGCGTGCTAGACTCCCAGTTTAGCCTAGCAAATGACAAGGATTTGCGCCTAGAGGTGTGGCATTGCCAACTAAACCCCTACCATGTGCGCGCCAAAGGGCATGTGCGCTACTCTAGCATCGCTAGACAGCTAAGCTTTGCCCTAGAGGCATCCCCGCTCAACGATCTAGCCTCTTTGCGCCCCTCACACCTGCAAGCGCGCATCCATGGCTTGAGCGATTTTAACACCTTGAATCTAGACCTTAGCACCAATGAGATCACCCATTTAGATTTTCTCAAACCCTATTTTCCTGAGGGTAGCCACCCAGTCGTGCAAAAATGGCTGTTTGAAAATATCGAGTTTTCCAGCGTGCGCGTGCTAGAAGCCAAAGCCCTTTTGCACCTCAAAGACAAGCAATTATTAAAAAATCTCTTGGATCAAATCAGCGCGCGCGCGCTTGTCAAAGACGCCCGCGTGCTCTTTGCGCCCACCCTCTCCCCCATTGTGGCTAAAGAGGTAGCCCTTGATTTGCAAAAACGCACCCTATCTATCACCCCCAAGCATATCCGCTATGAAAACATGCCCTTGGAGCACTCCAGCGTGCAAATTAGAAATCTGGGCAAGGGGTCTTACTTGAGCGCGGACATCAAAATCGCCCCCAGCCCCTCGTTTAAAAGCGCGCTAAAGATTTTGCAAGCCTACCACATCACCCCGCCTATTAGCAAACTCACCTCCCTTCTTAGCGCGGATTTACTCTTAGGCGTGCAATTCATCCCCCATGCCAGCCCTTTGATCTCTATTCAGGGCGATGTGCTGGTGCACCCGGGGAATTTTTTGCTCTATGGCTACCCCTTTTCTAGCCAACAAGCCACCCTCACTTTAGACATTACCCCCAAATACCGCCAAATGTGGATCAACGCCACCCACACGCGCTATTACAATATCGCCGATTTAAATGTGAACATGAACCTCGATTTCACCCAAAAACACCTCTTGGGGAGCGTCGATGTCAATAAGATCCAACTTAGCACCAATAATGCCATCAACACCCAGCCCTTTAGCCCCACAAGAAGCGTGTTCAAAGCTCCCTCCAGCGCGCCTAACATCGCCCACCTGCCCAATCTCTTAGCCCAGAGTAAATCCATCTTAGAGCAGCGTATCCAAGCGTTAATCCGCGCGCAAAACCAAGAGAGATTCACCCAAGATATTATCTACGCCACCCCAGACACCCTGCCCAGCATAGATTTTGACCTAGATTTTTCTGCTGAACAAGATTGGCGTTTCCACAGCGCTAATTTAGACATCCAAGGGTCTTTGCAAAAGGGGATGTATGCGCTAAAACTCCAAGATTTAAAAAAACTTCTCCCCATTTCTCCCCTATTGCGCTATTTTGGGATCAAAAAGGGCGCGCTCCATCTTAACACCAAGGACTTCAAGCGTGTCGAATTTGTGGGCAGTGTGGAAAACCGTCTCCCCTTGTATCGGCGCGATGGCACACCCTTAAAAACTCTCTCTTTCTTAGGCACCTTTAAGCCCGAGAGTGTGGAATTTTTCACCCCTGATGGCTCTATTATGGGGCAGATCAAGGGGGGGCAACGCGCCTTTTTTTTCAACGACATCAATTTCAATTTAGACGCGTTTCTCAACTCCAAAATCCCCTTTATCAAAGAGTTGCTCACCCCGGCTAAACACAAGCCCACCAAAGCCCAGATTCGCGATGAAAGCGCGTTTATCCGCGCCAAACAGGATTACGAAAAACGCCACAATATTTTCCCCAACTCCACCATTATTAGCGCGAAAAACACGGCGATCCTCTTTAAATCCTTCCCCTTAGTGTTGGATAACGCCCGCTTGGTGGTGCGCGATGGGCGGGTGATGATCGATGGGGCTTACCACAACGCGATGTTGCGCGCGGACATCATCCATGGCGATGTCATTGTCAAGGCGGATAATTTTGGGGGGGATTATCTCAACTTGGCTTTGCAAAGCGTGCTCTCTGCAAATGTGATCGGGGGGGGACTTTATAGCCTAACGGGGGTTTATAGGGATCAAGTCTTCAATGGGGAATTGCGCATGCAAAACACCAGCATTAAGAATTTCAAGGTCTTGCAAAACATCGTCAATATCATCAACACCATCCCCTCTTTGATTGTCTTTAGAAACCCGCGCTTGGGCGCACATGGTTATGAGATCGCTAAGGGGCGCGTGGTTTTTGGGCTAAGCTCAGAGTATTTGGGCTTGGAGCATATCCAACTCACCGGCACAACTTTAGATGTAGATGGCGATGGCATCATCGAGATGGCGGGCAAAAAGAAAATAGACATGTCCTTGGACATCTCCACGATCAAAGCCTTTAGCAATGTGATCAACAAAATCCCCATTCTCAATTATCTCATCTTGGGCAATAAGGGCAAAATCTCCACCCATGTGCAGGTAGGTAACACACTCAATGATCCTTCTGTCAAAGTTACCCTAGCCAAGGACATCGCCCAAGCTCCTTTTAAGATATTAAGGCGTATTTTCACCCCCATAGACATCATTGTGCAGGAAATTAAGAAAGGACTTGCCCCCCATGACTCTGCTAGATTGCCAGAAGAACCAACGCTACACCATCCTAGAGATCAAAGGCACTAATGACGCGCTAAAAGATCGCCTTCTCTCCTTTGGGATCTGTGCAGGCGTGGAATTCACCCTGTTGCAACACTCGCTCAAGCGCGCCACCTTTAGCATCGCCATCCACAACGCCCAAGTGGCTTTGCGCGCCCATGAAGCCCAGTTATTAGTGGTCGCCCCTATATGAATCGCGATGCAAAAGCTCCCATTATCAAGGCGCGCCTATTAGCGCATTTTGGAGCGGCTAACACGCAATTACGCTACCGCAACGCTTATGAATTATTGGTCGCGGTGATCCTCTCAGCCCAATGCACCGATCAACGCGTCAATGCGATCACTCCCGCGCTCTTTGATCTCTACCCCACTCTAAATGCGCTAGCCCAAGCCCCTTTAGACAGACTCAAAGAGTGTATCAAGAGCGTTTCCTACCCCAATAATAAGGCTAAATACTTGATCCAAATGGCTAAAGAGGTGTGCGCGCGTTTTGGAGGGCAAATCCCAAGCACCCAAGCGCAACTCAAAAGTCTTCCGGGGGTGGGGCAGAAAAGTGCTAATGTGTTGTTGTCCGTGTATTTCAAGCAAAATTACTTGGCGGTGGACACCCATGTCTTTAGGGTGAGTCATCGATTGGGTTTGAGTCAGGCTAAAACCCCTTTGCAAACAGAGAGGGAACTCAGCGCGCTCTTCCAAGACGATCTAGCCTCTTTGCACCACGCTTTGATCGCCCTAGGGCGCACGCTGTGTGCGGCGCGTAAACCCCAATGCGCCGTGTGTTTTTTAGCCGATTTATGTGAAAATAAAAAAACGCCCAGCGCTAAAGCTAAATGCAATAAAATCTAGTTATAATACAAGCTATCCCAAAGAGAGAAAAGAGTATGGATCCACAAACCGGTAAAGATGTGCAAGGTGTCAATATCCAAACTAACCCCGCTTTGAGCGCGTTAACCCCGGTCAACCCCAAGATCAAAAAGCAAACCACTCTCAACCCTAGGGAGATCGAACTCACCACTTATTTAGAAGAGTTGATAGAGGATTACAAGGGGCTCTTGGACATGGAGGTAACTTTCATGGCCGATTTGGGCGCGACCTCCATCCCTTTGGGCGAGGTGTTGCGTTTTGAGCGCGGTTCGGTGATAGATTTGCAAAAGCCCGCTGGAGAGAGTGTAGATGTCTTTGTGAACGGGCGCGTGATTGGCAAGGGCGAAGTGATGGTTTATGAGAAGAATTTGGCGATTCGTCTCAATGAGGTGCTCGATTCCAACGCAATCGTCTATTACATTGCCAAGGACATGTAATTTTCTCTATGGCGCGCGTTCTTGGGTGGTTTCTTGGTGTACTGGTGTTCTCCTCACTCTGCTACGCCCAAAATGTTTTGCAACAGATCCAGATCGCCCCGCTTGAGGGCGCGGGTGTTGCGCTCAATTTGATCTTTAAAGACCCCCTAGAACAAACCCCCCAGATCGCCGCCAATCAGGTGATCACCTTGCAACACATAGTCCCCTTTGTGCCCAAGACACAGCGTTTTGGGCAGGGACCCTTGCAATCTTTAGACATTTATCCTAAAAATGGCGCGTTATTTATTGTCCCTAAGAGCACCTCCCTATTTAGTGTGCGCGCCAAACTCTCAGCGGATAAAACCTATTTGCGCCTAGAATTTCTCCCCCTCATTCTCACACCCCTTAAC
>NZ_QXQQ01000034.1 GCF_003660285.1 Helicobacter labacensis
CGGTGTACCCACAAGGAAAGGGCGATGATACCCGCCATCGCGCCCAAAAGAACGAGGATTTTGCGCCCCCATTGTTTCATGGCTTAGTGCGGCGCACACAGGCGTGCTGTTTTCCTTCCCTGAGCGTCCATTTGTCCGCGATGTCTTCAGCGATCAAATAATCCCCTACAATGCGCGTATTAATGGGATTATCATAGCCATCTACAACCTTATAGAGCACGGGGAATTTGACTTGGGAGTGGTGGCGGTTGAATTTGAAATAGGTAAAATGCGCGTCATTGAAAATATCTAGGGGGACAATGGGGCTTTTGCGTTTGAAGGCAACCTTGCAAAGCCATAGACAAAACCACGCGCGTTTTCTCTCTTGTAATAGGCGATACCCCCTTTGGATTTGACTCTTTTCTATAAACATTGCGTTAGTGGCATCGCCGATCCTAAAATAGCGTGTGTCATCTTGGGCTTGGTAACTAGGCGGGGTGTCTTCAAGAGGGGATTGTAAAAGGGCTTGGGTTTGTTCTTGGTGGGCGAAAAAATGGCGTTGGGAAACATAGACGCTTAGAGTGGGGTTTTTAGAACTGGTGAAAGTGGTAGAAAAAATGTAAAAGGCATAAATCTTGCCACTCTTGCCAATGACATCTAAATTGGAGTCGATGCCAATCTGCAAGGGCTTGATTAAGAGCACATTGCTATTTTGGTGTTGGTCTGTGCCCAATACCTTGCTACTAAAACCCACCGAATCGCCCAAGATCACTTCTAAAATGGGTTCTTCAAAGACAAACATGGTTACCATCGCGTAGCGCAGGCGGATTTTATGGGTTTCGCCTAAATGGTAGTCAATGAACAAAGTGTTATCCAAGTCTTGGCGTTTCTTGTAGAAAAAACTCCCTTGGATGGCGTTGAGATCCTGCATAGGGTGGAGAGGGGTTTCTTGCTCTTCTTCTTGGGGCTCTTGGGGAGGTTGCACCACTCCTGGAGTTTCAATCCCCCAAAGCCCTGTAGATAATACAGAAACTATGACCACTGATGCTAATCCTAAAAACTTCATAGCGCGCATGCTAACACAAAATGCCAGCAATCGCCATTAAGCGCAAGATTTTTAGTATCTTGGTTTGGCACTAGCCCCTAGCTACCACCCCAAAAACCGCGCTACACAAGCACCACAGCCTTCAAGATTAAGCCCATTTGCACACCCTAGCAAGGGCAATTTTGACAACGCTACCTTAATCTCTGCTTAGAAAGATTGGGGGATTTACTATCGTTCATCGATCTTTTTGCAGGCATTGGGAGATTGATTTAGTCTTCAAGGGGCTAACAAGTTGGTATTTCTCTAGAAAAATGTTAAACTTAAAGTATGTCTTTTAAGCTTTCTTAAGCATATCCATGCATATCATTGACAGAATGGGAAATACACCGGCAACCAAACAAATAGACATTTACTTTTACACCCTTTTTAAAGATTATGAAAGCGTCCTTTGGTTTAGCAAAGGCGATTCATACACCTTTAATTAGATAGCGTGCGCATACCCGCTAAATATCCCGGTAAGCGCCACTTTAAAGGGGCAAAAAAGGGGCAACTCTCTGGCAACCCTAAAAGTAAAAACCCAGCCGATGTGTGGGAGATTGTACTTAAGGATTGGAATAGACAAATTTGGGGGTGTGGGGACAACTTTAATCAGTGCGCTGAAAAATGGCAGAAAAGCGGTGTGCGTGGAGAAAGAAGAATTGTATTGTCAAATCGCACAAGAGAGGGTATTAGACTTTTTTAAGGGCAAACTTAAATGCCGTGAGATGAGCCAAGAAATTTACACCCCTAAAAATGACAGCGTGGCACGCGTGCCAGAGGAGTGGCGCGGATTGGGGGTGTATTGAAAATTGCGTATTGGCACTCCCACCTCAATGGGTGGGAGTTTTTACAGGTGCATCTCTAATTTATGGCAAGAGATTATGGGAGTGATTACAAATATAAACGCCTACGCATGCCAAACAAAAACTTCCCAAGAAAAGGGCAGAATAGGCGTTCATCTATTTTCGCCTGTAGAGATCAATAAGGCTTTTTAAACTGGCATTCAACGCTTTGGGTTGGCTAGAAAACCTGTAGGGTGTTTGAATTTTAAGGCCGTAGCTTCTTGTGTGCTCAAATGTCCAATGGCGATTTTCTTACTGCCCCTTTAAAGTTTAAAAGATAATCCACTACAGAGAGGCTAAAATTTTCCCGTCCTGAAATTGTCATATCCCGCCCTTTGTCAGGGTTATTATCAATTAAGTTTAATCAATGCTTGTTAAAATAGTTAAATTTTTTAGTCTTAAGTTTTGTTTAATAGGAGTACTGATGAAAATCTTGGCTTTGCTTCTCTGTCCGGGTGTTTATTTTGCTTTAAGGCACCATAGAAAGAAATTTTTACTTTCTTACATACCAAACTTTTTATTGATATTGATTTTCGATGCTATAGGTCATGACACTTATAGCATTGCCTTTACCATTGCTCGTAAGCTAGATATGGTTGGATTTCTATTTGGTTTTTATTTGATTATCCAAATCATTGTGTGGATTTGGGTGGGGTGCAGTACCGAATACAAAAGTTTTGAGAGATTGCCAAAGGGGATTTTTTGGGCAATTTTAATGCCCTTTGTGCTTTTTTTTTAGAAAAAGAAGCATTGTTTTGGGAATACTCTGTCTTTTATTTTGGTTATTTAATTGGTTGCCTTTGGTGCTTGTTATGTTTGTTGGTGGCTCTATTAATTCTCATTTATCTACCGAATTACTTTTTTATGCCATGCAGATTATTTTCACTTGGGTAGCATTGACAGAGTATATAGACACGCCTCAAAATCCACAAGAAAAATAAGAATTGTCAGTCACTAGAGTTTAAAATTCCATAAATTCCATAGATACAATGAATCTATCCTCATTGACAAACACTAGGTGCAGCTTTGATCCCGATCGCCCTTATAAACAAGATGACTGCATAGACGCTTTGGCAAGTTGTCTAACCCATAGCGATGTCATAGCCCCCCCTAGAGCTACTCCCCCCACTCTAAAGAGTAGATACACCCCTAAGCGGACATGGAGGATTTAGCGGCGTTTTTTGTGGTTTTGATCTAAACGCCACAAGAAATAATAGAGCGGGGCAAAAAAAGCGGTATAACCCAAGAGAATCACAAAAATAGCCATCAATCCAACCTTTCTATTTCATCTAAGCACGCCAGTAGCTTTTTTGCTAAAAACGCTAAAAAGCCCATTAAGCACACAAAACCCAACCCCATTAATCCCGCGCGCTTTAATGCTTAAACACCACCAAGCGTGGATTTAAGAAGGCGCACTAGGGCTCATTTAAGCGCGCTGGGTGCGTAGCGCCCAAATACGCCCTTTAGCCCGTTACAATGGGGGTAAAGTCGCTAAAATCCTCTACCTTGAACGCCCTAATATCGCGCACACTCTTTTTAAACCACTCAATGCTAGAGAGTTTAGCAATAGCCCTATACACCACCGCCAAAGCATTTTTCTCAGGGCTAATATACAAACTCCCTTGAGTCCATTTAAACCCCAAAGCCTCTAATTCTTGGCGCACATCATCATAAGCCTTATTATAAGGCGTGCCATACTCTTGTTTAAGATTTTCAATTTTAAGATCAAAAGCTAGGGCGTACATCTTTGTCCTTTTTTGTCCTTTTTTGCCTTATTTTAGTCAAACTTCTTTAACCCTTGTTTTTTGTAGGGCTTTTGTCTAGTATGCGCGCATGGCAAGTTTGGATTTTGACAAGTTAGAACAAGATGGGTTTAGCGCAGAACAGATTTTAGACTTTGTGCGATCACGCCCCAATAATTTCAATCTAGAACCCACCTTTAAATATTACCAACAACAGGGCTTTAACCACAATGAAGCCACGCGCGCGACCTATTATGACATGCGCAACTTTGCAGATTTTGAGTTTAAGCCCCTCAGCGCACAACCCCCACAACCCCCATCACAAGCGCAAAAGAGCGCACAACCCCCATCACAACCCCCACAACCCCAAGACTTTAACCAACTCAAAGCGGGGATTAAGCAACAAGCCCAGCAGGTAAAGCAGAAGTTACAAGACCCCAAGGCGTTTTTAGCAGAGTTAAACACCCGCGCGCAAGAATTAGAGGGATTGAGTGGGCTAGGGGACAAATTAGCCCACGCGATGAGCCTAGGTTTTTTTAAAAGCGATGAGCACGCCCAGCAAGAGATAGGCTACCATGAACTCACCAACCAAGCCATAGAAAACAATGTGCCCTATGCCAAATTACCCCAAAGTGTGAAAAACTATTTAGCTAATAAAAGAATGGGTGATTTGGGCATTAGCGATATGCTAAGTCGCCCTTTTGAGTATTTCAGCCCCACACAGGGGGAGGACGAATACAAGGCGCAAGCCTTGCGCCAGAGTATCTTAAAAGTCAAGGACGCTAAAGACCTAACAGAGGCGCAAAAGGGACAGATTTACAAAGATCGCAATATTTTTACCACTCTGTTCAATAGCGCGTTTATGCGCGATGTAGACGATCTTAGAGAATACCAAGAACAACAAAAATCAGACTACTTAACTAAGGCGGTGCAAAGAGACATCACCCTTAGCTTGGGGGCTTTATGGACTAGCTAGTGCTCTAGTTCGAGAACTATAGATGCTAACCTAACTCACGCGATCAAGGCACAAAAAGCCAATCTTTCTAAATTTGTCGCCACGGGTAGGCAATTGGGTAGCGTGCTAGGATCGTTTCCCTATGCGCGCTATGGGGCATCTATGTATGTAGTGGCTTTGCTCCTACTTGGATTGTGCATTGTGGTGGTGGAACTGGATTTTAAATAAAGAGATGTCTTAGCACACCATAAAAGCCTAGTGCTTTTGAAAAGACATGTCCAAGAGGGTTTGGCAGAATTGAGGCATAAACCCCATTTAAAACATCTCATGATCTGCGCTCTGGTTAGTGGTGTTGGTGCATTTTATTTCTGCTACCATCCAAGCATGCCAAATCTTGGTGGCTCTTAAGGGTCTTGCCTGTGGTTATAGGGCTTTTGATCCTACTATCCTTAGTTGTCATTTTCTTATACGCGCTGGTGATGGGGATATTTAAGCGGGCTATTATGTGGACTACCATTTTTCTCTCTGCGTTTCTCAAGAAAAAATCTCTTCTTTGATCTCTTTAAAATCTAGCGTTTCGAGATTGGCTTCTGTGGGAATTTTAGCGTTAAGTGGTGTAGAGCTTGTCTTTTTACCCGTAGAGTATGTGGTTGTGGGGCATTTTGCCTTGGCTTGCTTGGGGGGTGGTGTGGACTTTAAGAGTTAAACTGCCGTGTTAAAACTGCGCCACAATGAAGATGCCTCGCGATTCAGAACACTTTAGAAGTGCTTAAATTTAGGAATTTCTAAGTTTAAGAGATTAGAATAGCCGTTTTGAAAGGACGGGTATGCAACTCACAAAATCCATAAAAACTTCGGAATTCAAGCGCGATTGGGTCGTGCTGGACGCTAAGGATCAGGTCTTTGGGCGACTCATCACTCAGGTCGCGCTTTTACTTAGGGGCAAACACCGCCCCTACTACACCCCCCATGTGGATTGTGGGGACTTTGTTGTGGTGATCAACGCCAGTCAGGTTAAATTTTCGGGTGTAAAATTGCAAGACAAGCAGTATTTCACCCACTCAGGTTATTTTGGAAGCACCAAAAGCCAAACCCTCCAAGAGATGCTAGACAAGCATCCCGAAAAACTCTTTTTTCTTGCCGTGCGGGGTATGTTGCCCAAGAGCAAATTAGGGCGCGCTATGATCAAAAAGCTCAAGGTTTACAAGGAAGCCAAGCACCCCCACACCGCCCAAGTCGCAAAAAAGAACAACGATGTTGTGAAAAAGGACAACGATGCATAAAATCTACGCCACAGGGAAACGCAAAAGCGCGATCGCCAAAGTTTGGTTAAGCCATGGCAATGGCGTGCTAGACATCAACGGCACGGATCTAAACGCCTGGTTGGGCGGGCATGAATCCATCAAAATGAAGGTGATGCAACCCTTGGTGTTGACTAAACAAGAGGGCTTGGTGAATATCAAGGCGGTGGTCTTTGGGGGGGGGTATAGCGCGCAAGCCGAAGCCTTAAGGCATGGCATCTCTAAGGCACTTAATCTCTACGACACGGCTTTTAGAGCGATCTTAAAGCCCAAGGGCTTGTTGAGGCGCGATTCAAGGGTGGTGGAACGCAAGAAATACGGCAAGCGCAAGGCGCGCCGTAGTCCACAATTCTCTAAACGCTAGGTTGCTTGTGAGGGGGGTCAAGTTTTAGGGGGCTTTAATGGCTATTGATCTATCCAAGGATTCTATCCCCAAACTCTTTTTTTACTATTTTATCCCACTGGCCTTTTCTATGATCTCGCTCTCCACTTACTCCATGATTGATGGCATGTTTGTGGGGAATAAGTTAGGCGAGCAAGCTCTAGCGGCTATTGGGGTGTGTTGGCCTATTTTTCCCACTCTAATCGCCTTTGAGTTGCTCTTTGGATTTGGGGCAGCTTCTATCGCATCCTATTTTCTAGGCAAGGATCAACCTGAACGCGCTAGATTGGTTTTTAGTTCTGTGTTTTACTTTGTCGCTATTAGCATCACTCTGATTAGTTGGTCGCTTGTGCCCTTTAGCGATCACTTAGCTAAGATGTTAGGAAGTAGTGAGGCGGTCTTGCCCATGGTGTCTATTTACATCAAGGTCATCTTAATGGGGGCGATTTTTATGGTTTTACACCCCTTGGCCGATGTCTTTGTCGTCAATGACAAACGCCCTATTTTAGCAATGGTGGCGATGTTGGTAGGCTCACTCACCAATGTGGCGTTCAACTACTTCTTGCTCTATGTGGTGGAGATTGGGATTCATGGGAGCGCGATCGCCACGGTTTTAGGGCATGCGATGGGCTTTTTTGTACTCATGAGTCATTTTTTAGGCAAAAAGGGGCAACTCTACTTCGTGCGCCGTTTCAACTGGGCTAGTGTCATCTCTTCGGCTAAAAGCGGGTTACCCCAAAGTGTTTCTGAACTCAGCGCGGCTGTGGTGATGTTGTTATTCAACCGCACTATCATGGACACCGTGGGGGAGAGGGGGGTGTCCATCTATGCGATCGTGATGTATAATGGCATCATCTTTTGGACGACCCTGCTCTCCATAGCCCAAGGGATTCAGCCCATCGCAAGCTTTAATTATGGCGCGCAAAACCTAGATAAGGTCAAAGCGGTTTTCATCTTTGGTTTGAAGATCACTTTGTGCGTAGGCGTAGGGATGTATATTCTCTTCTACTTTTTAGATACGCATTTGATCCAACTCTATGTGGATCAAGAACGCTTGGCGCGCGATCCAAGTTTTTTAGCCCAAAGTAAGCACGCGATGAATGTCTATTACACCGGGCATATCTTTTTGGGTTTAAATCTCCTCTGCGCGGTGTTTTTCCAATCTATCCAGCGCACACGCACCTCCTTTTTCATCACCATATGCGAAACCATTCTTTTCATCGTGCCTCTTTTGCCTATTTTGGCGCATTTCTTTGGCTTAGAGGGAATTTGGATCGCCTTTCCCATCTCACAGGCTTGCGCGCTGGTGGTGGTGGGCTTTGTGGTGCGCTATGAGATCAGGCGGGGCACTTTTGATCGAGTCGCCACTCTTAAGGATTTGGCTTAAGAAAAAATGTGATAATGCGCCATGCAGATCAAGACCAAAATCCCCAAAAAAGGCGCTTCTCTCTTGTC
This sequence comes from Helicobacter labacensis, assembly GCF_003660285.1. Taxonomy (GTDB): domain Bacteria; phylum Campylobacterota; class Campylobacteria; order Campylobacterales; family Helicobacteraceae; genus Helicobacter; species Helicobacter labacensis. The sequence continues at coordinate 7,741 of NZ_QXQQ01000034.1, forward strand.
CTACGCGCCCAAAATCGGCTCTTCAGAGCAATTCATAGAGGTCTGCCTAGAACCTTGCCTTTACCACAAAACTACGCTTTATATCAAAAAGCATTTTAGAGAACATGTCAAATTCAAGCACACCACCATTTTATTAGAACAGGAGAGTTTGAAGAAAACCTACTTACTCAACCGCCTCTTTTATGCCAAATACGCTCTGCACCCCTTTTACAACCAACAAGTCTTCAAACAACTAAGACAACAGATTTTAGATTGCGCGCACCTGCCCGTGGTGTTTAAAGAGAGCATGCACACCCACGAGCCCTACCAGCGCGTCTTGGCATTGGTGCACAAGGTGGAGATCCATGCAATCTATCTGCACTCTAGGGTGATCTTTTACTACAATAACTTCCTAGCGCGCGAATTTTTGCACGAAACCTTTGCGCCCTATATTTTGCTAGAAACCCCCTTTAAAGACAAAGCCAACAAAAGCAATTTTTTGCACGAAACCCACGCCCACTTAGACGCGCTCCCTATTTTAATGGCTTTGCAAAACCCCCGCTTCAAGCAAGCCTACATCCAATTTGTTTACCCCACCCAAGCCCTCTATCTCACTAGGCAAGAGGAGATCATTCTCAAGGCTTTGCGCACGCTAGGACTAGGGGTGATGCACTCCAAAGAGGAGATCAAGCACCGCTATTTGGAGCTAGCTAAACTTTACCACCCAGATACCTGCGCCTGCGCGCCCTACAACAAGGGCATTTACAAGCAACGCTTTTTGGAAGTGATGGACGCGTATAATGTCCTAAAACAGCTCTAGAGTCTAAAGCGTACCTGCCCTATACTCTTGGATCATGCGTAGGATTTCGTCCTTGAGGCGTAACTTCTTCTTCTTGAGATCGGTTACTTTGAGATCGTCCGTATTGTGCGCGATCAGAGTGGAAATCTCGTCGTCTAACGCGTTGTGCTCTTCAAAAATTTTATTGAAGTGGGGGTTTTTGTTTTTCAAAGCTTTGATATCATCGCGATACTCATGGAACATGCAAATCCTTTAAGAGTTAATGGGGATATTCTAGTATTTTCAACCTAAAACTTCCCTCATCTTAAGTGTCAGACCCCACACATCCCCTTGATAGAGGGGTGATATAATGGCGCAAAATTTACAAGAATGAGGAGTTTGTATGTTTTTAGGCGCGTTAGATTTAGAGGAGAAAAGGCGTTTTTGCAGATCGTCCACCATTTTCTGGGGATTTGGCACTTAGTACGGATATAACCGGGCTTGTAAACGCGTGCACAACTCCTTTGGATTTGTTCCAATTGCTGCGCGCAGTGGGTATTAGTATGCAGGGCGGGGCACTTCTCTAGGGCGTATTGGGCTTGGGTATATTTGCGCATATAACCAGAAAAATCCCTACACAGACTGAAATCCAGCAAGGATTTTTTGGAGACATTTCCAGGTTTTTACAAAATGGCACAGCAGTAGTGAATGGAGTGCTAGATTCTGTTGGATTATTGGAGCTTTGGGGCATTTAGTGCTTTTGATTTTATCTTCTTTGATCTGTTTCTACCTTGTCAAGCGCATCCCAGATTTCATCAATAGTATCTTTGGCACAAGCGGGGGTATTTTATTTTGGTTATTTAATTGGTTGCCTTTGGTGCTTGTTATGTTTTTTGGTGGCTCTATTAATTCTCATTTATCTACTGAATTGCTTTTTTTATGCCATGTGGATTGTTTTTGCTTGGGTAGCATTGACAGAGTATATAGACACGCCTCAAAATCCACAAGAAAAATAAGAATTGTCAGTCACTAGAGTTTAAAATTCCATAAATTCCATAAATTCCATAGATGCAATGAATCTATCCTCATTGACAAACACTAGGTGTCAGGTTTTATAACCAAACTCCATTAAATTAAGGAGCAATCCAACACCACAAATTAGGACAATTTCAAGTCAGCCCTTTAGCCTGTATGGGCTAAGTTTGGCTATGTAGAAACACACAGCTTAAAACGACTAGGGGTCGAGGGCTTAGATCTTTACTACCAACGCAGAGTCGATCCTGACACGCCCATAGAGGAGGTCGCAAACACAGTACAAATACTCATAAGGATGGCAAAATCAAGGCATGGGAGATGAGCAAGCGTGGTTAGAGAGTTTAAAAAAGCGCATGCCATTTGTCCTTTAAGTGTGCTGCAAAGTGAGCATTGCGTGGCGTGCGCCAGAACAAGAGATTTTAGGTTTTTGTGGGGCGCACCATATTGTCTTTGTGGGCTTTTCGCCTTTAGGTAAGGGCTTTTTGGGGATAAGTTTGGCAAAAATAGCACCTTTGCTAAAGAGGATTTTAGAAGTGTTGTGTTCAAATTTAGCCTAGAGAATTTAGCTAAACATTATGTACTTGTGGGGCTTTTAAAAGGCACAGCCCAATGCAAAAACGCCATACCCGCCCAAATCGCCCGCCCTTTCGTGGATTTTACACACCCAACAGGGCGTGATCCTACTCTTTGACACGACTAAAGAGAGCCGTTTAGTAGAAAATATCGGGATTTTAAGCGTGGTATTGAAGGCATGAGAGCTAGAGGCGTTTGATGGTGATCACTAAACCAAACAATGGCTATACTCTATTATAATATTTTAATCATAAAATAGACTACAGAAATAATATAAAAATAAGATTATTAAGTAAAAAATAAGATTGATAAGCTAGAATGCACTAATTCAAGCGGGGTGTTTTTAATGAGAATGCACACCGCAGGGTTTGGTCTTTGATTTTAGGTATAAAGGTTCGCTATGGATAAGAAGTTACTCTTGGCCTTGGGGGCGAGTTTAGTTTGTGGAGATGCCTTACTAGCTAAGGATAAGACCTACACCTTAGGCAAGGTTTCCACTTCAGGGCAAAAGGATAGAACCGACTACTCAGGGCAGGTTAATTTAGGTTATAGCGGGATCACTGCGCCTAAAAGTTGGCAGGATGAGGAGGTGAAAAAATACACCGGTAGCCGCACGGTGATCTCTAATAAAGCCCTCACCCAACAAGCTAACCAAAGCATTGAAGAAGCCTTGCAAAATGTCCCGGGCATGCAGGTGCGCAATGCCACGGGTGTGGGGGCAATGCCCACCATCCAAGTGCGCGGTTTTGGGGCGGGGGGCTCAGGGCATAGTAACGCAACTCTTATGCTGGTTAATGGCATCCCTGTGTATATGGCTCCCTATTCGCACATTGAGCTAGACATCTTCCCAGTAACTTTCCAAGCCATCGATCGCATTGATGTGATCAAGGGTGGGGGGAGCGTGCAATATGGACCTAACACCTATGGGGGGATTGTCAATATCATCACCAAGCCCATTCCTCGTAAATGGGAAAACCAAGCGGCTGAAAGAATGACTTTTTGGGCTAAGGCTAGAAATGCGGGCTTTGCTAACACGCATGCCGGTGATTCCTCCTTTGCGGGTTTTAATAGCCCCAATAATAACAATTCCTCTTTTCTTAAATCCCTGAGTAATAACCTACTCTACAACACCTATGTTAGAAGTGGGGGGATGATTAATAAGCACTTTGGGGTGCAAGCGCAGGCTAACTGGGTGATGGGGCAGGGCTTTAGGGATAATAGCCCCACTAATATCCAAAACTACTGGCTAGATGGGGTCTATGACATTAACGAAAACAATGGCATCAAAGCCTACTACCAGTATTATAAATTCAACATCGCCCAGCCTGGATCCTTAAGCGAACAAGACTATAAGATTAACCGCTTTGCTAATCTGCGCCCTTTTAATGCCAAAGGCGGGCGATCGCAACGCTTTGGGGTCGTGTATGAAAACCGCTTTGGGGATTTAGAAAAGGTGGGGGGGACTTTTACTTTCACCTATTACGGGCAGTTTATGACCAGAGATTTCCAAGTGAGCTCTAGTTATAACAGCGCGAACATGGTTACTTGTTACACCTCTGCAACCTGTGCGGCTGCAGGCTTGCCCGGCTATAGTGCCGCTGTGCCTTACTACGCCACTAATTATGCTGGCTGGACAGAGATAGAAAACCCCGTGCGCTCCATCAATAACGCCTTTGAACCCAAGGTTACCTTTGTGGTGAACACCGGTAAAGTCAAACAAACCTTTATCACCGGCTTGCGCTTCATGACCACCGCCTTTTTGCAACGCCAATACTTTAATATCAATGAGTGCGCAACCAAAACTAGCGGAGTGGGGGCGGGGGTTTTGTGTGAGGGGGCAAATGTGATGAGCGGCTGGAAACCCCACATTAAGCATGGCAAATATCATAACTGGAATAACTGGCGCAACAATTACACGGCGGTGTATTTGAGCGATCGCATTGAAACTTGGGATGGGCGTTTTTTCATCGTGCCCGGGTTGCGCTATGCTTTCGTGCAGTATAACAATGAGAATGCCTCTAATTGGGCAGCAGGATTTACAAAAGCCGATCTAGCCAAGATCAAGCACATGAACAACTGGATGCCCTCGCTCAATATCGGCTTTATCCCCGTGCAAGGCAATAACACTTTGCTCACTTACTTTAACTACCAACGCTCTTTTGTCCCCCCCCAATTAGATGTGTTGAGTTATGGCGGGGCAGAGTATTTTACCCAGCATTTTGACTCTGTGGAAGTGGGCGCGCGCTACACCTACAAAGACAAGTTTAGCTTTAATGCCGATTTCTTTAGGATTTGGGCGCGCAATTTTGCTACCGGGCAATTTGCTGTCAAACTCCCTTGTACAATGGGAGCAGGGAATTGTCAGGTCCAACCAGTGGATGGCTACTCTCAGGGCGTGGAATTAGAGATATATTACAGACCCATTAAGGGCTTGCAATTCCATGCGCCTTTAACTACATTGATACCCGTGTTACTAGCCATTTTAGACTAACGGACTTGAATGGCGATATTTTACCCGGGACTAGCTACAACCACCACTTCCCCTTTGTAAGCCCCTACCAATTTATCCTAGATGCGCGCTACACTTATGCCAAAACCACCTTTGGGCTCTCTAGCTATTTTTATAGCCGGGCTTATAGTGGGATTGGCAATAGCGCAGCGGGGGGTTATTATGGGAAGCAATTTTATAGCAATGCCATTAATGGGGTCGTTAATGGGGCTGGGGGGCAGTGCACCGCATGGTGTATGACCCAACATGAGGGACTCTTGCCTTGGTATTGGGTGTGGAATATGGAAGTTAGCCAAATCTTTTGGGAAAGCGGACGGCATAAGATGGTGGGGAGTTTGCAGGTCAATAATATCTTCAACATGAAGTATTTCTTTACCGGGATTGGCTCCAGCCCAGCAGGCTTACAACCCGGCCCGGGGCGCTCTGTTACAGCGTATTTGAGCTACACTTTTTAGATTTTTGGGGGGATTAGATTATTTAGGCTATAATGGAGGATCAATCTCACATAAAGGCTAACCATGTTGCGATCTCTTTATAGTGCGACTACCGGGATGTTAGGGCAACAAACCCATATTGACACCACTTCTAACAATATCGCCAATGTCAATACCGTGGGCTTTAAAAAACAACGCGCGGATTTTAACGATCTCTTTTACCAAGCCTTGCAATATGCAGGCACTTCTACATCCGATACCACCAAATCCCCCAATGGGATTGAAGTGGGCTTAGGGGTGCGTACTTCTAGTGTTACTAAGATGTTTTCTCAAGGTAGCCCCAAAGAGACGGAGAATAACCTAGATATTGCCATCACCGGCAAGGGCTTTTTTCAGATTCAAATGCCCGATGGCTCGATCGCTTACACCCGTGCGGGCAATTTTAAGATCGACGATCAGGGCAATATGGTAACCACTGAGGGATATTTGCTCATCCCCCAAATCACCTTCCCCCAAGACACCACCCAAATTAGTATCGGTGTAGATGGCACGGTGAGTGTGACTCAGGGCAATGCAAGCACCTCTAATGTGATCGGGCAGATCACTTTGGCTAATTTTATTAACCCGGCTGGTTTGCACGCCTTGGGGGATAATCTGCTAGCGGTAACTTCAGCAAGTGGTCCAGCCATTGTAGGTAACCCCAATGGAGATGGTTATGGGCAATTACGCCAAGGCTTTTTAGAACTTAGTAATGTGCGCCTTGTAGAGGAGATGACCGATCTAATCACCGCCCAGCGCGCCTATGAAGCCAATTCTAAGACGATCCAAACAGCAGATAACATGCTCCAAACGGTTAACAGCTTGAAACGCTAGGATGGCGTAATACCAAGAAACCCTGATCGTCTCACACAGAAGTCGCTAATTAGGGGTTTCTTGCCCCATTGTCGCGGTTTAATGGCACTGGTTTTTCGCCATTGGTTTGTCCTATGTTTGGTGGCAAGGTAGAACTTATTATTAGAGATATGGGGGCGCATTGTATTTATGGTTTTCATGCTCCATACAATTCAGGGTAGCCGCTGTCTTTTGTAGAGCAGGGGAGTTGGGCTTTTATTGGGTGGACCGCCATGCCAAAGTTATTCAACACTAGGCAAAAGGCAAATGGAGACCCGCGCCCATTTATTCCAGGGGTGTTTACGGATTTTAGCCATCATGCAAGCTAAAATTTTTCTTTTTGAAATTGTTGTGGGCTTAGCCTCTATGCAAAAAGGCAACTATTTAGCGCATTTTTGAATCTTTTAAATAAAATTGTAGGTGTAATCCACAATAATAAAGGACCCTCCAGCTTTCCCAAACCCCGCGCCCCAAAAATTTTGCTAGTCCTTGGTCAGCATTAGGTAATTTGCTATACATTTAAAGCGGAGCGTGTGCGATTGTGGTGTTTTGCATGAACATTCTAGCCCTAAAAATAACCCTAAACTTATCCAAACCATGGAAAGCCTACAAAGCGGACAAGACAAGAGAGATTTATCTCCGGGACTACGCCCCCAATCGGATTATGCCAAGATGTGCCGGGAGCAACCCGCCCCCCACGATCACAAGAAATTTTGCGACCCCTAGTAGCTCTTCAAGCATCGCCTTAAAACTCCCCATCATATTGCCCATTCTGTTCTCGGCAAAGTTGATGTAATCTTGCATGGGTTTGATGTCTCTAAAAAGCCCATAATAGCG
>NZ_QXQQ01000035.1 GCF_003660285.1 Helicobacter labacensis
AGTCATCCGCTGGTCAAGACAAGGTGGGGCGAACGCGAGTGGTAATATCCGGAGGTAGAATCAAAGCACGGGATCAGGCATACCATATCTATTTTTAGAGGAATAAGCCTCTAACTCTTTATGTAAAACTTTTGATCTTGTAGTGCAAGAACGCCTTGATATTCTCAAAGAGCTCTCTTTGTGTCTTGCTCAAGCGTAAAGCTGGATTAGTTGTTATTTTTACCATTTTCATCTCCCTTATGTTGGTTTTATTGTGTTACTCCCTATTCCCAAGTCTATCTTTTAGGGATGGATGGGCATTCCTGAGTCCCTAAAATCCTCCTTTTGTTTACCCTGTATTAAAAGAGTTCTTTTAATACTCCGCAAGCAACTTTAGTTGCTTATTTTATTCACAAGGAGTTTTTATGGGTAGCATTGGAAGTATGGGTAAACCCATTGAGGGGTTTTTGGTAGCGGCCATCCAGTTCCCCGTCCCCGTGGTTAACAGCCGAGCAGACATTGACAAAAACATTGAAAGCATCATTAGGACCCTGCATGCCACTAAAGCGGGTTATCCGGGCGTAGAGCTCATCATTTTCCCTGAATACAGCACACAGGGTTTGAATACTGCCAAATGGCTGAGTGAAGAATTCTTGCTAGATGTGCCCGGCAAAGAAACCCAAATGTATGCTCAAGCGTGTAAAGAAGCCGGAGTCTTTGGGGTCTTTTCTGTGATGGAGCGCAATCCTGATCCCAACAAAAACCCCTATAACACCGCCATCATCATCAACCCTAAGGGTGAAATTGTGTTGAAATACCGCAAACTCTTCCCTTGGAATCCTATTGAACCTTGGTATCCCGGAGATTTAGGTATGCCTGTGTGCGAAGGACCCGGAGGCTCTAAACTTGCCGTGTGCATCTGCCATGATGGCATGATCCCAGAGTTAGCCAGAGAGGCGGCTTATAAGGGATGCAATGTCTACATCCGCATTTCTGGCTACAGTACTCAAGTCAACGATCAATGGATTTTAACGAATCGCTCCAACGCGTGGCACAATTTGATGTACACCGTGAGTGTGAACTTGGCTGGTTATGACAATGTCTTCTACTACTTTGGAGAGGGGCAAATCTGCAACTTTGATGGCACCACTTTAGTGCAGGGGCATCGCAATCCTTGGGAGATCGTTACAGGCGAAATCTATCCCAAAATGGCGGACAACGCGCGCCTAAGCTGGGGTCTAGAAAATAACATTTACAATCTAGGTCACCGCGGGTATGTAGCAAAACCCGGAGGCGAAAGCGATGCGGGCTTGACTTATATCAAAGATTTGGCTGCGGGCAAATACAAATTGCCTTGGGAAGATCACATGAAAATCAAAGATGGCTCTATCTATGGCTATCCCACCACTGGCGGGCGTTTTGGCAAATAGATTTTAGGGGGGGTTTGGAGGGGTTGCCCCTTGCAGGGGCGTTTTTATCTCAGAGACACCACACCCTAAACACGCGGGCGCGTTTATCAATCCATGCTAGCATGGAGGCTATTTCTTGGAGAGTGTTTTGCGTGTTGCCAGAATCGAATCTAAATGTGCGCTTGGGGGTGTTTTACATGGCTTTGGGGGCATTGAGCTTTGGTTTGCTCAACGCGCTCATTAAGATGCTAGGTTCTTATTATTCGCCCCTAGAGAATGTCTTTTATCGCTCCTTTTTCATGCTTTTCTTTCTATGGGGGCTTTATTACATCAAACCCTTTTCCTTTAGGGCGCACAAGCCCGGGGGGCTTTTTTTATTGATCTCTAGAGTGTTTGTGGGGCAGGTGGGTATGATCTTGATCTTTTATAATATTGCCAACATGGATTTAGGCAGCGCGATCGCCTTTAGCCAAAGTGGACCCATTTACGCCATTTTCATCGCATGGTGGGTGCTCAAAGAGCGCATCACTTGGCAATTAATGCTTTCTGCCCTCTTGGGGATTTTAGGGGTGGGTTTGGTGGCTGACCCACACACTAGCGGGCTCTCTTGGGGATTGGTGATCTCGGGGGTGTTGAGTGGTTTGATGATGTCTTGTGCCTATGTGAGCTTGAATAAACTCAAAGAGTATTACGATGGGGGGTTTGTGATTGTAATCTTCTCGGTGTCTTTAACCCTAATGAGTTTGGCTTTGATGGGCTTTGACATTCCCCCCTTTGCCTCAGGTTACCACCCTTTGCGCTTTGAGGGAGTGTGGTGGCACTGGGATTTATGGCTCTTGATTGGCACGGGTTTAAGCGGAGCTTTAGGGCAGTGTTTCATCACCAAAGCCTACATGATCGCCCCTGCTGGGCTGATCTCCCCAGTAGATTACACCCGTTTGTTGTGGGCAGTGCTCTTTGGTATGCTTTTAGGCGATCCGCGCTTGCATGCCCTGCAGATTTTAGGCATGGGGCTCATTGTGCTCTCGGGGATTCTCATCGTCTTAGAGAGTAAAACTAAAGCAAAGGATAAAACATGAACGCACAAGCGTTACGCTTATTGTTAGAAAGCCGTTTTTTAGGCATTGTGGGCTTAAGCCCTGATCCACATAAGGACAGCCACAAGGTCGGGGCGTATTTGCAAGCGCAGGGCTACCATATTGTGCCTATTTATCCTAAGACGGACACACCCATTTTAGGACAAGCCGTCTATGCTACCCTCCAAGAAGCACAAGTTGCCCAGCCCCTAGATGGGGTGATTGTTTTTAGAAAATCTGCAGCGATCATGCCCCTAGCCCAAGAGTTTTTAACCCTCACGCCCCTACCCAAATTCTTTTGGATGCAATTAGGCATTACAAACGCCCAAGCCCAAGAATTATTACAAGCGCATGGCGTGGCGGTGGTGCAAGATCATTGCGCCCTAGTAGAACACCACAAAGCGCAAGGTTAAACATTCTCCCCTCTAGCACGCCCAGCCCCCTTTATAGCCGTCTTTTAGGCTTGCTGGTAGTGGTGAGCCTAATACTGGGGGTGGTTAAGAGTTTAGAGATTTCTATTAGCTATAAAGAAGCCCTACTCTATTTTAGCACGCCTAGTTTTTGGCTGGATGCTCTCTTGTTGGGGGCGTTGCGCGATTTTGTGGGAGTGGTGGGTAAATTCCTTCCTCACGATCTGGCTTTGCGTCTACCCAGTCTGCTTTTGCACGCGCTCAATCTCATCTTACTCTACCGGCTAAGTCTCAAACTCCAGCCCAAAAAACCCTACGACCCCCTCTTAAGTGTGTTCACCTTTGCGTTGCTCCCGGGTGTGCAACTAGGCGCGATTCTCTTAGGAAAAGTGAGTTTGCTCTTCACCCTAGCTCTCTCTAGCATGCTCTTATTCCACACGCGCATCTTCTACGCCTTAATCCCTCTGCTCGCGCTCTTTGATCCAAGCTGTGTGGTCTTACTCAGTGCTTTTTTTCTCTACGCGCTCAAACACAAACACCGCCTCAAAGCCGGCTTGTTGGGCGTGGCTTTGGGTTTCAATGTGCTCTATTTTAAACCCGTCTCTGGCATGCCACAAGGCTTTTTCTTACAAACCCTCTTTGTGATGTTTGTGCTCTATTCTCCCTGTTTATGCCTTTACTACCCTTATGCGCTTTACGCACAGGTGATCAAGGCGCGCCAACAAGATAGTTTAGTGGGGATGGTGGGCGCAGTGGGCTTTTGTTTGCCCTTACTCCTATCCTTGCGTCAAGAAATTAACCCACAATTTCTAGCCTATGGCGTGTTGGGGATACCCGTCTTACTCAAGCACGCCCTCTCTAGTATCCGCGTGCACCTCCCCCTCTTTCGCACCCACTATCGTATCCGCTATAGCCTTGTCTTTGGCACTCTGCTTTTAGAAAGCCTGTATTTGTGGGGAGGATACAATCCCTTTGTGCGCACGCACTACATCGCCAAAGAGTTGGCATCAGAACTACAAGCGCGCGGTGTGTATGCGGTGCACACTTTCGCGCCTAAAATGGCACTACGCCTGCGCTTTTATGGTATCCAAGAGGGGGGGAACACCTTCCTTATTGAATCCAACAAACCCGGGGACATCAATATCACCTACAGCCACAAAATAGCCGCAAGTTACAACCTCATCTTCAAACCCTAGTCTTTGGCTAAAAGCGCGTCCATTTGGGCTTCGTAGCTATAGTAGTCCAACATCTCATAGAGTTCCTCCCTGGTTTGCATGCGCGCAATTTGATCGCGCTGTGTGCCCTTGTCTTTGAGGTCTTGGTAAACTTCTAGGGCGGCTTTGTTCATCGCCCTAAAGGCGCTCAAAGGATAGAGTGCCATTTTCACCCCCACGCTTTTAAGCTCCTCAAGGCTAAATAAGGGGGTGCGTCCAAATTCGGTGATATTGGCTAAAATGGGCACTGGCACGGCTTGCACAAAAGCGCGGTATTCCTCCAAACTCTCCAAAGCCTCCGCAAAGATCGCATCTGCGCCCGCGCTCGCATAGCTTAGAGCGCGTGTGATAGCAGATTCTAGCCCTTCTTTGGCGCGTGCGTCCGTGCGCGCGATCAAGTAAAAATGCGGGTCTAGAGATCGCGCTTGGTGGGCTGCACCCAAGCGATCGCACATCTCTTGGGTGGACACACATGCTTTATTAGGGCGGTGTCCACAGCGCTTGGCACTCACTTGATCTTCTAAGTGCGCCCCCGCTGCCCCGCTTTTAATGAGTTGGGTGATCGTTCTGGCAATATTGAGGGCATGCCCAAAGCCTGTATCCGCATCCACAATCAAGGGGGTAGGACAGATCGCACAGATGCGCTGCACATCCATGCACACCTCTTGCAAACCCGTGATCCCCAAATCTGGCAAGCCATAGGACGCGTTAGCCACCCCCGCCCCTGAGAGATACAAAGCCCTATGCCCCACCTTGGTGGCTTGCAGAGCTTGGTAAGCGTTGATCGTGCCCACAATTTGCAAGGGCGCGCTCTCCACTAAGGCTTCTCTAAATTTTTTTCCTGCGCTCATGCAATCCCCTAAAAGGCAAAGAGATCGCTAAAGGTGTCAAAGTCCATTTGCAACAACGCCTCCTCGTGAAAGACGATCTTTTCAATCTGGCTTGCGCGTTTGGGGGCGTAAACACCCCTTAAAGCCTGTTTAAATTTTTCATAAAGCAAGGGTAAGCCTTCTTCGCGTCTGAATTTATGCCCGATGGGGTAGTGGATCTCTAGCTTTTGGGTTTTTGTGCCATCCTTGAAAAATACCTGCAGGGCGTTGGCAATGGAGCGCTTGGTGGGGTCTAGGTATTCGCGTGTGTAGCGATCGTCTACCTTCACCTCGCTCAAAGCCCTTAGTGCGTCAATGCGCGGATCGGCTGCGCTAGCATCGCTATAAGAATGTTCGTTTAAATCCCCATGCAAGAGCGCGTAAGCGACCATGTATTGGATGCAGTGATCGCGATCGGCATAATTGTGTAGCTCTCCCTCTTTATTGATAATGCGGTGTCCGGATTCTTGAGTGGTGATCTCGATCTTGGCGATGTCCTCTATTCTGTCTTTGAGCTCTGGATGCAATTTGATCGCGCATTCTACAGCGGTTTGGGCATGGAACTCCGCTGGAAAAGAGAGTTTGAAGAGCACATTCTCCATCACATAGCTAGAAAACTCTTGAGGGATGTGCAAGACATCGCCTTTTTCCTGTTGGTTTTTCATAAAGACATCTTGATAACCCCAGTAGTGCGCGCTTAAAGCCGAAGGGTAGCCCATTTCTCCACTGAGGGCTTTAAGGGCTAAATCCACTCCCCGACTACTCGCATCTCCAGCTGCCCATGACTTCCTAGAACCCGCATTGGGCGCGTGGCGATAACAGCGCAAACTCCCCCCATCCACAAAGGCGTTAGAAACCCCATTGCGCACCTCTTCAAAACTCCCCCCTAGCAACCCTGCGCCCACCGCTGTGCTAGCGATGCGCACCAAAAGGACATGATCTAAGCCCTCAATATTAAAACAATTCTCTAAGGCTAAAACCCCTTGGATTTCATGGGCTTTGATCATGGCATTCAAAATTTGCTTGACCTGTAGGGGTTTTTGTCCTTTAGCGCGCTTAGCGCGACTCAAGTAATCCCCCAAGCCCCAAATCGCTCCTAGATTGTCTGAGGGGTGTCCCCATTCAGCCGCTAGCCATGTATCGTTGAAATCTAGCCAGCGCACCATGCAACCAATATTAAATGCCGCGCGGATGGGCTCAAGCTGATAAGCGGTCCCGGGGATTTTACTCCCTAGTGGGCGTAGCTGTGCGCCCGGAACACTAGGACCTAGTAATTTGGTGCACTCGGGGTGCTTTAAGGAGAGCAGAGCACAGCCAATCGAGTCGATCAGGCATAGTCTGGCTGTTTGGTAGGCTAATTCAGAAGTGATTTCATAATCCACCACATAGCGCGCGATAGTAGAGAGTAGGTTGTCAAATTCAGGTCTAGCGGTTTGCAAAGTGCCCATGTGTGGCATGTGTATCCTTGATAATGAGGTAGCAAATTATAATCTAGGAATCTTAACCCGCAAATAGCGCATGCCCAATGCGCACCATATTTGCCCCATAAGCGATCGCGCACTCAAAATCCGCGCTCATCCCCATAGAGAGAATACTAGGATTGGGTAGTATGTCAAAAATATCTTTGGCTTGAGCAAAAGCGCGCTCTAGGGCTTGGGTGTAACTAAAATTTGGAGTGCTGGGAGGAGTAGGAGCAATAACCATGATGCCCTTTAGGCAGATATGTGGGCAGGTTTGGCTAATATGGGTGTATATTTCTAAGGCTTGCTCTGGGATCACTCCGCTTTTAGTGCCCTCCTTAGAAACATTGACTTGTAAAAGCGCGTTGAGGGTGCTATGGCTACGCGCCTCTATAGCTTGGGCGAGTTCTAGGGAGTCTAGGGCGTGGAATAAAAAGGGTTTGAGGGCTAAGAGTTTGTTAATTTTATTGCGTTGCAAATTGCCTAGCATGTGCCACTCTAGGGGCAAGCTCTCTAGCGCGTTGGATTTTACCTGCAAGTCCTGCACCTTGTTTTCTCCAAAGGCGCGTTGTCCACAGGCATACAGCGCGCGCACCTGTTCAGCGGTGGCGTATTTAGACACAGCGATGAGCTGCACAATATGGTGGCGGTTATAGCTCAAGCGGGCTTTTTCAATGCGCTTGATAATGTGATCTAAGCGTTTGGCAAAATCCATCTGTGTCCTTTAAGTGCTAGGGGAATTATAAATATGGTAGTGCTTGTAAAGCGGATCGTCTAGTGGGGGGATGAGTCCTAGATCGTGCAATCTTTGCAAAACCTCTAGGGAGCAATCGGTTTCTAGGGGCCATTCTCTAGTATGCCCCTCTAGCGCGCTTTTGTCTGTGGCATCCAAGAACACCAGCCCCCCTTCTATTTTGAGATCGCGCTTGGCATCTAAGTTGTTAGTGATACGCCAAAGTAGCATATAAGGGTTGTTGAGGTCGTTTTTATGCGCGTCCACAAAGATCATAATGCTTAGAGCACTCTGCAGGTCTTTAAGCCCCTCTAGCGCGCTCAATAAGGGGCGCCTCTTTTGCACCCCCACCATACAAAGGGGGTTGGCGGTGTGGGTGCCATATTGTCTTAGAATCAAGGCTTCGGGCAACACCGCTTGCACGCGCTCTAAAAGCGCGCTATCTTCTAAGAGATGCGGGGTTTTAGAGCTGGGTATGCTCGCATCAATGCCCAGTTTCCCCCCAAAGGCAAAGTGAGGACTGGCATGATCTAGCGCATCGCACACCCCCTCGCTTACCACGAGCCTAGAGGGGTCAAAGTGGTTTAAAATATGGGTAAAAATAGCCGGGTAATCCTGCAAACTAGGGGCATTAGGACCTACAAAAATAGCATGCTTGACAAAACTCATCTGCCCCGTGCCCCAAAAGTGGTGCATGATCTGACTGGCGTGTCCGGGGTAACTGGGTGCAATCTTGGCTAAAATGAGATTGTGGAACACCCCATTTTCAGGCATGTGATAATCTAAGAGCCCATAGGTGCTTTTTTGAATCAAGGGCAAAAAAAGCCGTTCGGTCAAATAGCCCATGTATTTGTCTTCTAAGGGGGGTTTACCCACCACGCAGGCTAAATAAATGGGGTTGGGCTTGATTCGCAACGCGCTCACTTCTAGGAGTGGGTAGGGTTCTTGGGGGGTGTAAAACCCCGTGTGATCTCCAAAGGGACCCTCTAGGCGCATCTGCTTAGGGTCCACCCAGCCCTCAAGGATAATATCCCCATCACGGGGCACACAAATTGGGTTGGTGTGTGCGCGCATAAGAAAAGCGCGCTTACCTCTTAGCAAACCATAGAGCCAGAGTTCAAACATGCCATAGGGCAGGGGTGCTTGCCCACACCAAGTGTAGAGCGGGTCGCCTCCGATGACAACACTTACAGGCATTTTACGCCCCGCTTGTTTGTAGGCGTGGAAAAAGTGGTTGCCATCTTTGTGGATTTGCCAGTGCAAGCCTAAATGTTTCTTGTCATAGACTTGTAGACGATACAGCCCTAAATTTTTATATGCCCCGTCTAAACTTTGGGTGTAAACCTGCCCCATTGTGATAAAGGGGGCGGCGTCTTTTTCCCAAGTGGTAAGAATGGGCAAATCGTAAAGGTTGACTTGATCGCCGGTATAGTTGATATGATCGGTGGGTTTGTTAGAGATTTTGGGGGAAATGTGATAAAGAGTTGTTAGGGTTTTGAGTGCATGCCAAATTTCTCTCAAGTTCTTGGGTTTTTGCATATTGAGCAAAGCCTCTAGTTGGGCACAACATGCGCTAATGGGCTTGCCCAAGAGGAGCTCCATGCGCCTAGAAGAGCCAAAGAGATTGGTTAAGACGGGTATACTGAAAGATTTGTTATTTCTGCCATCAATGGGCTTCGTGCATAAGAGGGCTTTGCCCCCTTGGGGTTTTTTTGCCTCCAAATAAGCTAAATGGGGGATTTCTAAATAAATGTCTAGGGGAGTATCTAGGGTCTGTAACTCCCCTAAGCTCTCTAATTGAGCTAAAAATGCGCGCACGCGTTAAATACAAACCAAACAGGCGTGCAAGCAATGGGGGATTTGCTGGAGCGCGTGCAAAATATCCGCACTAATGGGCGCGTCCACTAAGATCACCGCTAAGGCTTCTTGCTTGTCATTGCGCCCCAATCTGAAATCTGCGATATTGATCCCATGCTTGCCTAAGGTCTGCCCCACATTACCCACCACCCCGGGCACATCGGTATTTTTGAATAAAATCATGTTGCCCTGGGGTTTAATGTCCATTTCAAAGCCGTTTATGTTAGTGATCTTGAGCAAGTCGTCCGCAAAGATCGTCCCGCTCACTTGGGTGCTTTGCGTGCGGGTGGTGAGCTGGAGGGTGATTGCGTTAGTGTAGGGGGTGGCGTTGTCTAAAGTGCGTGTGCTAATGGCAATTTGGCGTTCTTGGGCGACAAAGCGCGCGTTGACTTCATTGATTTGATCGCCTAGGGTGGGTTTGAGCAGTCCTAAAAGGGCGAAAGTGAGTAAAGAATCGGCGTATTCGCGCACAGGTCCAGCGACAATGAGCTCGAGCGCGCCAATCGCATCTTTATTGATCTGTGCGGAGAAAAAGCCTAGTTTTTGGGTGAGTTGTAAATACGCCTTGGCATGTGCGGGCATGGGGGTTTTAATAGAGAGATTAAGCGCATTGGGGTAAGCACTCCCTTTTAAGGCTTGAATCACCGCCTTAGCCGCTTCTAGGGCGATCTGTTCTTGGGATTCCAAAGTGTTAGCCCCGATATGCGGAGTGGCATAGACATTCTCTAAATCCAGTAAAGGATTGGCTGTGCTAGGTTCTTTGCTAAAGACATCTAGCCCCAACCAACGCACTTTTTTAGAGCGCAACGCTTCCAAGAGCGCTTCTTCGTTGTAAAGTCCCCCGCGCGCGCAGTTGATGAGAATCACCCCCTCTTTCATTTTGGCGATCTGGGGCGCGTCGATGATATTGATCGTTTCTTTATTTTTAGGGGTGTGGATGGTGATACAATCACAGGCTAAAATCTCGTTAAAATCTGTGGTGTAGTGCACCCCTAAGTCTGTGGCTTTGGATTTGTGGATATAGGGATCGTAAGCGATCACCTCCATACCAAAGGCGCGCGCACGCACTCCCACGCGCGAACCGATATTCCCAAAACCGATGATGCCTAACTTCTTGCCCTTGAGTTCTGTGCCATACCAATCTTCGCGCTTCCAAAGCCTCTCAGATTTGAGTTGCGTGTTCGCGCTAGGGAAGCGGCGCACGGCGTTGAGCAAGTGCGCCATGGTGAGTTCTACGGCTGCGATGGTGTTAGCTGTGGGGACATTCATCACCACAATCCCCTTTTTAGAACACAGATCGATATTGACATTATCCACACCCACCCCTGCGCGCACAATAGCCTTGAGCTGATGGGCGTGTTCGAGCATGGGCGCATCAATGGGGGTCATGCTCCGTGTAATGAGCGCGTGGGCGTTTTTAAGCGCGGAGGGCAGGGCATCTTTAGGGGTGTTGGAGTGATCTAGAATCTCTAAATTAGTTTGCGCATTGAGCAAAGCAAGGCCGGCATGGTGGATGGGATCACAGATAACAACTTGGGACATACTCTTCCTTAATTGAGTTGGTAGGGGATTTGGTAGTAGCGCAGATCGTCTAGAAAGGCTTGGCGCAGGGGAGAGTTGGGGAGATAGATGATTAAGGTTGTCGTGCGCCCCTTTTTGTCCGTAGCAAAATCAATGCGCTTTTCTTTTAAAATTTCATGCAGGCAAAAGAATTTATACGAATCCAAGTTACGCACAAATAATTTTTGTGCCTGCTTGTGTTCGCGAAACTCTAGGGTGATTTGGCGCTCCAAAATGGGGTAATCAAAATCCTTGAACTCTGGGGGATTGTGGGTGAGTTTTTCTGGTGGGCGGGGTTGCGCAGGGGAGGTTAGCGAATCTAAAACGCCCTTGGGAGGGTGGGGAGGGGGCGGGGGTTTGATATGGCTGAGATAAAACTGATAGCCTAAATCCAGTGCCACGAAAGCCGCTAGCCCCATAACCCCCAAAGAGACAACTAACCTAAAACGCTTTTTCTTCATCAAAGAGATCAGAATTTGCCAGCAAGTTTATCTCCCAAGGTGATCTTGTCTCTCTTGGCGTTGAAAGCTTGTAATTGCTCGCGCTCCCTTTTGTGTTCCAAACGGCGCACGGAGGCGCGTGCCTTGTGGGTGGTTTTATCCAAAGAAACCAGCACGCTGGTGATCTCCTGACCCATGGTGATCTCTTCTTTTTTAAGGGGAGCTAAATCCTCGGTCTTGATCAAGACATCGATATTGTCCACGCGCACAAAGACCCCAAAATCTTTAACACTCACCACGCTACCTTGGATGGTGTCGTTGATCTTATGTTTCTGGGCAAAAGCCTCGATGGGAGAGGGTTGCTTAAACTTCATATCCAAAGAGATTTTCTCCTCCTCCCTGTTGATACGCGCGATCTTAGTTTGCACCACATCGCCTAGTTTGAAATGATCCTTGCATTTTTGATCGGCTTCCCAAAAGGCATCTTTATTGTGCAAGAGTCCATCCACACCCCCCAAATTGATAAACGCCCCAAAATCCGTGAGGCTCACTACCTTGCCTTCCACAACATCCCCGATTCTGTGCTTGGAAACAAATTCGTTAAAGGGCTTGTCGGAAAGCTGTTTGAGAGAGACACGCAAACGGCGGTTTTTGCTGTCTATTTCGATGATTTTGACATCAATTTCTTGATCCAATTCCAAATAATCTTGGGGGTGCTTGACATCTTTGTTCCAAGAGATTTCTGAGATATGTAAAAAGCCCTCGATGTCATTGCCAATATCCACAAACACCCCGTAACTCTCAATGCTGCTCACCACAACCTTGATGGCATAGCCCACTTTTAATTTGCTTTGGATCTCCTCCCATGGGTCCTCCATTGTAGCTTTAATAGAGAGAGATAGGCGTTTTCTCTCCTCATCATAAGCGATCGCCTTCACCTGCACCTCATCGCCTTCCTTGAAATGCTTTGCTGGATTAGCCGATCCGCGGTGCGTGATCTCGCTGTAATGCACCAAGCCTTCTACCCCATTGACCTCCACAAACACCCCAAATCCCGTAATGCTTTTGACAATACCTTTATGGACTTCTTGGGAAGCCATCAAGGCTTTTGCGCCCTCGTGCTGTTGCTTGTCATGCACATCAAAAAAACGCTTTCTAGAAACATTGATAGAGCCCGCCTCTGGGTCTATAGAAGTGATACACACTTTAATGTGTTTGCCGATGTGCTTGCCATCGCGCCGTAAAGAAGACTGGGATTTGGAGAGAAAATACTCCGCCCCCTCTTTATCCGCAAGGACATACCCCCCCTTGTTCTCACGCACGATCCTCCCCTCCACAACCTTGTCTTTGTAATGCTCTCCAAGCTGGGTGATCTTGGCTTGCACCTTGTCATAAACAAGGGCGCGTTTATACGACACACTGGGGCGCTCCCCGCGTTGGGAAACATACACCCGAATGGGGCTATCCACACCAAAGAGCAAATTCCCCTGTGCGTCCTTGATCTCCTCTAGACTGAGTCGCCCCTCAGTTTTGCCCCCCACGCTCACCATCGCGTAATTCTCCACTTCATTGATGGAAACGACCACGCCCTCTTTAACCATGCCCCTTTGTTCTACCTCATCCTCCTTGCCCATAGTATCCATATATTGCTTGAACACTTCAGACTCGTCCAAGGATTCCAACTCTTGATTCATCCACAACCTTGCTAAAAAATTCAGGCTATTGTAGCCTTTATTTACTTATAATTACCAAAAAGAGCGCCCATGTCCTTGCCCTTTGTGCGCCCCCATTTTAATACCATCTCCTTAGTGATCACCACTTACAACCAAGAAGCCCGTTTAGCACTGGTGTTAGATTCGATTCTCCAGCTTGTTTTCAAGCCTGATGAAGTGCTGATCGCCGATGATGGAAGCACGCCTAAAACCCGCGCATTATTAGAAAACTATCAGTCTAAATTCCAAGCCCAAGCTTTGCCTTTGATCCATGTATGGCAGGAAGATTTAGGATTTCGCGCCGCCAAGAGTCGCAACAACGCTATCACGCGCGCTAGGGGGGACTACATTGTCATCATTGACACCGATATGATCTTGCACCCCTATTTTATTTATGATCACCTCTACTTTGCGCGCCCTAAAACTTTACTGCAAGGGGGGCGCGTGATTCTAAACCCTGTAGAAAGCCAAATAATGCTAGATCGCCATGATCATAGCCTAGCCATGCATAAAAAAAGCTATAAAAATTACCGCCAGTTAGCTCTAGCCAAACTCTTTTATCTCCCCAGTGTGCGCACTTGTAAAACTAATGTTTTGCTCAAGGGGGTCAGGAGCGCGAACATGAGTTTTAGCAAGGCGGATTTTTTAGCTATTGAGGGGTTTAATGAAAATTTTGTAGGCTGGGGTAGGGAGGATAGCGAATTTGTGGCGCGTTTTCTCTTTAATGGTGGGGTGATGAAACGCCTGCGCTTTTGTGCGCTAGCTTACCACATTCACCATAAAGAAAACGATCGCGCCTATTTAGAGAAAAACCATGCGCTTTACTTGCAAACCTTGCAAGAGCGCAAGATAGCTTGGCGTTGAGATAATAATTTTTATTCTTAAGATTATTTTTAGCTGTTTTATAGTAGAATGGGAGGGGAGGTTTATACTACTATAAAAGGAGCTAGCATGAGCGCGAAAACCAAGCAGTATCTCTTTGCTCTTTGGTTTGTCGTAGCATTGAGTATGACCGGGTCGTTTGTAAAACACTTTTCTGAGATACGCCATTGGTTGTGGTGGGAGCACATGCTGATCCTATTTGGAATGGTGTGGGTGTTCAGCGTCCCATTCGATTTCTTTAAAATATCCCGCCCCGATAAGATTCCATTGAAACCCATGCTATTGCTTACAGTCCCTGCCATACCCATAACCTTACTAATTAATAGGGCGTTGGGTTGGTGGTGAGCTGTAAAAAAATCTTTATGCAACCATTGGGATAAGCAAGCGGATCATTTAAACTCCTTCTCTAAATGTTTTTGCAACGCCACACAGATCGCATTATCAGACTTAAACGCCTGTAACTTGTCTTGGGAGTTAAGATACACACAGGGCGCGTTGTCAATGGAGATCAAACGCAAAGACTTTAGGTATTTTTGCAAGGGTTGGGGGTTGTAGGTGCGTTGTTGGAAGATTTGCAAGCAGAGTGCCTTAGCCTCTTTGTTTAAATATTGTGGTTGCAAGCAGGGGGTGGGGTATTTAGGGAGAATCATTTGCATCGCTGTTTTCATGCCATTTGTTGCCTTTGCAACCTTATAGACATCAAGGCCACGCACTACAAAAAATAAAGGAACACCAGAAGGGTTTTTTATTTCGTGCACATTGCTAATAACAAGCCAATAATTTTCCATGTTGGAATCGTATTGATCTTCATAATCCCCCAAAAAAGCAAGGGCGCGCGCATCGTAATAAGTTGCCCATAAGTCTAAATCTTGCACCTTGATATCCATAGAACGCATGATCTGATCTTGCAAAAAATTTTGATTGGCAGAAGCCAACTCCGGATGAAAAAGGTC
>NZ_QXQQ01000036.1 GCF_003660285.1 Helicobacter labacensis
ACCAGTATGGTTGAAACAGGAATACAACAGAAATCAACTGCCTATTCTCTATAATTTTTTTAAGTTTATAGGGTTTTATAGGATTTAGTATGATTTTATGGGTTTGTAGGAGCGCTTAATTAGATCACCAGGGCAGGTTTCCCGCCCTGACACTAGTGCTATTATTCCGCAATCTCCCTTTAAAGAACTTAAATGCAACCCATTATTTTAGACATCTACGACTCTAAGGCTAACTTCTTGGGGGTCAAAGAGTTTAGAGCCCTAGAGGGGATAGCAAGTATTAATGAGTGGATAGCAGGTTTTAAAGTTAAAGAAGGTTGGGCGGCTATCAAACAAGGGCGAGGCGACTTTCAAAATACAAACCTAGTTGCCCTGCTCAATACAATCACAGAACACACCCGCCCCCTTTACATTAATGCCACTAACCTACACGCCCTAAGCGTGTATTTTGCCGTGCAACATTGCATTAAACCCACATGGATCAACGATCGCGATCAATTTTATGAACCCTATGATGACTCGTGGCAAAACGATAGCAACTTTCTAGGCGATTGTTTGGTCTTTATGTTGTTTCACTCCCAAAACCGCATTTCTTGCACGCTGGGGCATAACCACTTTATCCCCTTTAAAGAGGGTGAAGTCCACCCTAAAGCGCGCTACACGCACCACACTTTGCTAGAGTTTTTAACCGGCAAAAGCGTAGCCCTTGCTAAGGATAAGCTCATTAAAGACCCCCCGCCCATCTTGCCTACCTTTAGCCCCCTAGCCTTAAGCGTGCTAGAAGCGGGCAAAAAGCTCTATGCCTATTACCACTCTAAAGAGGGCTCTAACCCTAATGCAAGTTTTTATGACATTAAAGAATTTTTTGCTGGGCGCAATGCTCAAGGCAAACTCAACCCCCCAAGCAAAGCCACAGACATATATTACAAAGAGCTTTATAGCGCGTTGCAAGAGAGTTTAGAGATTCTTGCTTTAGAGATCGCCCCCAAAGTGCGGGGGTTTGGGTTTTTGAGAGAGTGAAGGGGGATTAAACGCGCACAAAGGGGCGTTTGGGCGCGCCTGTGTAGGTGGAGGTGGGGCGGATGATGCGGTTGTGGGCGCGTTGTTCGAACGCATGCGCCATCCAGCCCACCGCCCTAGAGAACACGAAAAAGGGGGTGTAGTAGAGTCTCTCTAGGCGCAAATAGTGGTAAACTAGCCCTCCAAAAAAGTCAATATTATCCGGCAAGCCCTTTTCTTGCTTGACATGATCGCGGATAGCTAAAGCGATGTCAAAGAGTTTGGGATCGCCTAAGTGTTTGAGTTGTTGGGCTAGCTCAAAGCCTACCGCGCTTCTAGGATCGGCATGCTTGTAAATGCGATGCCCAAAACCCATGATCTTTTGCTTGCAGGCAAACAATCTATCCACCTCTTGCAAGGCTTCTTGCACGCTATTAAAACGCAAGATGAAAGCGATCGCCAATTCATTAGCCCCCCCATGTAAACGCCCCTTGAGAGTGCCAATACCCGTAACCACGCAAGAGTGCAGATCAGAGAGAGTGCTGGCGGTGATGCGGTTGGCGTAAGTGGAGGCGTTAAACTCGTGTTCGGCATACAAGGTTAACATCGAATCCATCGCCTTGATCTCAGATTCTAGGGGTTTTTGGGCGCGTAGGTGCTCTAAGATGTAATGCGCCATGCCCAAGTCAGAAGACAAACAAACCCGCTTGCCGTGTTTGTGGTAATGATGCCAGTAAAGGAGTATAGCAGGGAGCGCGCCTAGGATTTGCAGGGCGCATGGGTATTGGTTAGAGAAATCAGTTTGTTCTGGTTGCACACAACCAAGCGCGACTATGCCCGCTTTGAGCACCTCCATAGGGTGGGTGCTAATGGGCAGAGCTTCTAAGACCTGTTTGACAACACAGGGGAGCTCCCTGTATTCTTGTAAGGCTTGTTTGAACTCTACAAGCGCGCGCTTGGTGGGCAAATCCCCCTTGAGTAACAAATAAGCCACTTCCTCAAACTCCGCTTTGTGCGCTAGCTCTTCAATGGGGTAGCCTCGGTAGCACAAACCCTCATGCGTGTTACAAATGGCTGAAGAGCCAGCCACCACACCTGCTAATCCTTCCATGGTTTACTCCTTAGTTTAAATGCCAGATTATAGCAAAGAAAGTCTATTAAGATTTAGACAAGAGGGAGTTGGACTCGTTGTGGCTAAATTCAGCTATAATACCCGAAATTTCTACAAAGAGGGCGCGTGAAAGAAAAAAATGTATTTGAAAAAATTGTCGCGGGGGAGTTGCCTTGCAAGAAGGTGTTAGAGAATCAAGATTTTCTAGCCTTTGAGGACATCAACCCTAAGGCTCCCGTGCATGTGCTAGTGATCCCCAAGGTGGGTGTGAAGGACTTCAACGCCATCACCCCAGAGCTCATGGCTAACATGAGCGCGTTTGTGTTGGAGGTCGTCCAAGTGTTGGGCATTCAAGAAAAGGGCTATCGCCTCATCACCAATGTTGGGAGCGATGGAGGGCAAGAAGTGCCCCATTTGCATTTCCACATTTTGGGGGGGGCTAAACTTACATGGTCCAAACTCCACTAAATGCTAAGGACACGCAACGCTTTTTAGCCCAGATGTTTGCGCCCTTACTCAAGGCGCATTCCAAACGCGAACAGCTTGCATGCGTGCGTGAGAGTCTCATCTTAAAAAAGGGGGTGCGTTACTTCGATTGGACGGCTTCTGGGTTGGCTAGTGCCTTGGTTGAAAAGCGCGTGCTGAAACTCCTGCCCTACTATGCCAACGCGCATTCAGAGTTTTCCAAACACGCCGCGCTCATGCAACAGGTGTATTTGGAGAGCAAGGCGCGCATTAAAAAAAGCCTGCGCTTGGGGGAGGATTTTGTCATTTTGAGCGCTAGCTTTGGGGCTAGCCATGCTATCAAACGCTTCCAGGAGATTTTAGGCATTTACATCCCCCCCAAGAGTCGCCAAACTATTGGGAAATTAGAAAACATCGCCTTACCTAAAGTCATCATCGGTCCCTATGAACACCATTCTAATGAAATTTCTTGGCGGGAGGGCTTGTGTGAGGTGGTGCGCTTGGAATTAGATTCTCAGGGGCTATTCTCTTTGGAGAATTTGCAGCAAGCCTTGCAAGAAGCCCAAAAAACCTCTAGTTCCCCCCCCTTGGTTTCTATAGGCGTGGCTTCTAATGTAACCGGAATGATTGTGCCCTACAAAGAGATCGCTAAACTCTGTGCGCGTTACAAGGCGCGCTTGGCTTTTGATGCGGCTGCCTTTGGTCCGCATGACAATTTGGAGTTAGCGGAGTTTGACGCGCTCTTTCTCTCAGCCCACAAGCTCTTAGGGGGGGTGGGGGCGTGTGGGATTTTGGGTTTAAAAAAACAGCTCATTGATAGCAGTTTACCCCCTAGTTTTAGCGGGGGAGGGGTGGTGAAGTATGTGAGTCGTAGCACGCAAGAGTATGTAGAAAGCCCAGATGTGCGCGAGGAAGTGGGCACTTATGGTTTAGTGCAACTCTTCAGGGCGGCTTTGGCTCTACAATTGCGCGATGAAATCGGCACGGGGACGATCAGGCGGCGCGAGAGTATGCTCTCTAAGGTTTTCATGCACGCCTTGTCTAAAATCCCAGCCGTGCAGATCTATGGTAACCCCCATGCGCCCCGTTTAGGCAATGTGGCTTTTAATGCCAGCGGGGTGTCTTGTTACACTTTGGCGCAATTTTTAAGCCACCGATTTGGCGTTGAAACTAGGGCGGGGTGTTCTTGCGCGGGTCCTTATGGGCATGATTTGCTCGACATGGAAGATAGTAGCTTTTGCACCTTGCAAGAAAAAGGGCTTAAACCCGGGTGGGTGCGCGTGAGTTTGCACTACAGCCACACCTTAGAGGATGTAGATTTTCTAGCCGATGCGATCAGCAAGGCGATCCAAACATTGCGTGGAGGTTGAGATGGACGAACAGGAAGCCACTTGGATAGCGTTAGAAGAGTTTTTAGAGGTGTCTAAATTGCCCAAAGAGAGAGTTCTAGCCCTCATTGCGGATAAGAGTATTCTAAGCAAACACGATGAAGAGCGTATTTGGGTGGATTTACACAGTGCCACGCAGGTGCTGGCTAAACGGGTGGTGGGTAAAGATGTCGTGAAAGCGGGCTACCCGGCCTTGCTGGAGAACATGGGGAGTAGCGCGCTCGATCCCGTCTTTGTGGAAAAAACCATCAACACGATTTTGAGTTTGCATGACAAGGTGATTGGGGCTAAAGATGAGGCGATTTACGCCTACAAAAATGAAAATGGCTTTTTGAAAGACGCGGTGATTGACATGCAAGAGGTCTATGAAGAGGACAAGCGCACCATTGAAGTGCTGCAAGATGAGCTCACCAAATTGCGCGAAGAGATCGAATTTATGAAACGCAAATACCGCTTGATGTGGGGTAAGGTTACGGATATGGGGAATGTCAAGTAGTTAGGGGATTTTATCTAAGAGCTGTTCGAGTTGGGAGTTGAGTCTGTTTAGCTGGGCGTTGAGCTTGGAGATGTCGCGCACCTTGGTTAAATAGGCTTTGAAAAGGTCCATGGGGGCGATCTCCTTGAGATGAAAAGTCTCTTTGAGCTCACTAGCGGTTTCCGGGCTAAAGCTAGAGTCTAAGGTGATCTTGTAGCGCCTTCCTCCAATGCTCACTTCAATGGTTTGGAAGGGGGGTGCATCGTTCATGTTTCAAACACTTTGACAATCTTGTCATACAGTTCTACAAGACGCTTATCCTTGTTGGCGATCTCTTCATATAGGGCGTTGATTTGGCGATCTTTTTCGTCATGCTGGGTGTTTAAAGCGGCGTTTTTGAGCTGTAGATCCTTGACCTCTTCTTCTAGGAGGGCTAATTTCACCAAGAGATCATCGAGTTTCTCATGGATTTGATCTAAAATGTCCTGCCCCATTGGATTCCTTTATGCAAGCTAATAAGGGCGTATTATAGCAAAAACTGCGCTTTAATGCGGAGTGTGGGGGTGTTTAAGTCCGCTGGTATCATAGTGGGTGAAACCTTTTAGTCCATAGGCTTTTAGGGCATGCAAACGGCTTTTAAACGCGCGGCTAATAGAAGTGTGCGCCACACGCGCAAAGCAATGTTCATGGTAAATCTCTTGGCAGGCGATCGCGTTTTGCAAAAAAGCTAAAATCTTAGAAAAGCTCAACTGGTTGTAAAAGCTGGGTTGATCCTCATAGTTATTGAGCGGATGGGCATAGAGCATGTCTAAATAGGCGTTGGAGTGGGTGTCTAGGTAGCGCACAAAGTCTAGGGTTTCTTTAAAGTCCTTAAAGTCGTGGGCATTGACAAAGCTTTTAGGGTTGAAATCCTTAGCCACCTCTGGGTTGCCCCAATAAATGGGGATGGTGTGGGCAAAGTAGGCATCTATAATCTTTTCTGTGGTGTAACCCAAGCCCTTTGTGTTTTCAAAGCACAAATTGAATTTGTAACGGCTCAGAAAATCCCATTTATTGGCTACGGGTTCTCCGGTGGTGTTAAACACCTTGCCCCCTCCAGCCACAGGGGCATAAGCACTCAATTCTTGGTAAAAATGGTTGCGCACAGGCGCATTAGAGTTAGAAGCCACAAAGCTTGCAAAAGCGCGCGCGTTAAAATCGCACTCCTGCCTAGCGCACAAGTCCAAATGCGGGTAATCTAGCCCAAAGGAGGGGGCAGGAGTTGGACTAGCCAGCCCAAAGGGGGAGTCTTGATACGCGCTAATTACATTGTAGAGTTTGAATAAGTGCAGGTAGTATAAAGGCACGCGCAAATAGCGTTCATGGAAGTGCAGGTGATCAAAGCCCATGCCAAAGTCGTAAATGTCAAAGTTGATTCGCTCATTTTCGCCCGTATAGCCCACGCGCTTTTGGGAAAAATCTAGGATTTTCTTGTGGTAACCCTCCAGCCTAAAAGACGCGCCAAAAGCTAGATCGCAGGGCTCAAAGGGGGAATTGTGGTAACTTAGCTCATAAGCAGAGGAGAGGATGAACTCAAAGCCATGCGCTCGAAACTCCGGACAGATAGAAAACCCCACCACTAGAGGGGGTTTGTGCGCGCATGGGGGTAAATGCATGGAGGCGATATAAGCCTCTAGCAGGGGCGCAAACATCAACTAGCCTGAAAGGCGTAGATTTGGTGGTTATACCCCTTAAAGAGTTTGCAACACAAGAAATGCAAGATCAGCGCGCCCAAAAAGGGCAAGAGCGCGTAAGCCACTAGCACGCGCACAAAGGGTTGATCTAAATGGTGCAATAGGGCTTCTTCATAGGCTTTAATAGGACCGATGAATCCCACAATACCAAAACCCGCGCTCTTGGCATCCCCTGTAACATGGAAAAAGTAGGCGATCAAGCCTCCCACCACTCCATTGGAGAGAATGCAGGCATACATGATCGGGGCTTTGAAGAGATTGGGGATCATCATTTTCATGCCCCCTAGCAGGAGTGCCACATTCACGCCCATTTTGTTTTTAGCCAGCAAAGAGCCTATGATGAGCACGGCGGTGGTGGAGGTTACGCCTAAATTGGCTGCCCCTGAAGCTAGACCGGTCAAGCCGATGATCAAACTCACCGCCACCGTGGAGATAGGCGAGATGATGATGATCGCATAGGAGATCGAGATGAGCACACTCATGGGCAAGGGGTGTAGCTGGGTGAAATACACAATCCCCTGCCCGATGTTCAAAGTTACGCTGGTGGTGTAGGGCAAGATGAGTAAACCCAAAGAACCACAGAGCGCAGAAACCACAATGGGCTGCAAAATGATGGTGAGTGATCCAAACCTATCGCCCAGCCATTGGGTTAACAAAACCGCTAGCGCGGCAATGAGAAGCACATTGAGTAAATCCCCAATCCCCACTAAGGCTAAACCATGCGCGCCGTGTTTGACTACCCCAGAGGCGATGAAAGTCGCCACGCCAATAATACTGGATTTCATAGGGTTAAAGTTGAAGGCAAGCCCCACAAGCACGCCTGTAATCAGCGAAACTAAAGCCTGCAAGATCACAAGCGCGTCTAAAAATAGCGCAATGGCGTGGATGTGGTTATAGGGCTTGAGTAGCCCCCCTAGGATCGCGTTGGGCGCTAGGGCGATCACCACGGCTAAAGCCATCCCGTATAAGAGCTTGAGTAAAAAATCCTTCACCAAATCTCCCTTGAAGTTAAGAGACTTTCAGCACCCAACCTTTAGGCGCGTCCACATCTCCAAATTGCATGCCCACCAGCATATCATAGAGTTTCTGGGTGGTGGGCCCGGCTTTCTCTTGGCTATAAAAGACATGCAGTTTGTCTTTATAAAAAATTCCCCCCACGGGCACAATCACCGCAGCGGTGCCACACACCCCCGCCTCGCTGTAATCTTCTAAAGAATCGATGAACACATCTCCCTCTAGCACTTCTAAACCTAGATATTCTTTGGCTAGGTGCACTAAGGACATACGCGTGATACTAGGCAGAATAGAGGGGGAAGCTGGGGTAACAAAAGCCCCACTCTTTTTAGAAATAGCAAAGAAATTTGCCGCGCCCACTTCTTCGATCTTGGTGTGGGTGGCTGGGTCTAAATAAACACAATCGCTAAAGCCCTGTTCTTTAGCCAGTTTAGCCGGAAGCAAGCTACCTGCGTAATTGCCTCCCACTTTAGCCGCCCCTGTGCCATTGGGTGCGGCGCGATCAAAGGCAGAAACCACAAAATTAGCCGGGCGCATGCCACCATGGAAATAAGGTCCCACAGGCGCGCAAAACACTACAAAGAGGTATTCCTTAGCCGGTTGCAAGCCCAAGCCCGCGCCCACGCCCAACACTAGGGGACGCACATATAAGGTCGCCCCAAAGCCATGGGGGGCTAGCCATTTTTCATTAGCCCTCACCACTTGGGTGCAAGCTTGCACGAACAAATCCACAGGCACGGGGGGCATCAGAAGGCGTTGGCAGGATTGTTGTAGCCGTTTGGCGTTCTCTTCAGGGCGGAATAGATTGATCGAGCCGTCTTTACAGCGGTAGGCTTTTAGCCCCTCAAAACATTGTTGCCCGTAGTGTAGGGCTGGAGAGGCTTCATGCAAGACTAATTGGTTATTTTCTACTAAATTGCCCACACTCCATGCGCCATTCTTATAGTGGGCGATGAAACGAAAATCGGTCCTGACATATTCAAAGGCTAAATTAGCCCAGTCTAAATTAGACATAAAAAACTCCTTTTGGTGTAATAGAATATATAGAGTATGCAAAGAGTGTTCCGCCCAAACCGCGTTAACACAGCGTTAAAGTCAATAATACTATAATAGTGCGGTTTTTCACTTAGATTATACGCAAAGGGGATGCATGATTAAAACGCTTTTCTTAGCCACTCTCTTGGTGGCACAAATGTTTGCTGCCACGCCCAAAGATACGATTGTGGTTGGCATTGAAAATGAAACCGCGCGCATCAACCCGCTGTTTGATGAGGATCATGACAGCGCGTTAGACTTTGTCTTCAGCGGTTTGACACGCTTTTCTCCGGACATGAAAATTGAACCAGATTTAGCCAAAAGCTGGACAGTGAGCAAGGACGGCTTGGTGTGGGTTTTTAATCTAAGACAAGATGTCAGCTGGCATGACGGGCAGAAATTCAGCGCGCAAGATGTGAAATTCACTATCGAACAGGCTCTTAATGAGAAACTCAACGCCCCTGCGCGCGCTAGCTTTGAGGAAGTCAAGAGCGTAGAGGTCCTAAGTCCCTACCAACTCAAGATCACCCTAAAATCCCCCTTCCCCCCCTTATTGGACGCTTTAAGCATAGGCGTGTTACCCAAGCACCTCTTAGAGGGCAAGGATTTGAACACCGATGCCTACAACCAACACCCCATTGGCACAGGACCTTTTAAATTCGCCAAGTGGCAAAAGGGGAGTTATATCAGTTTTGTAGCCAATGAGCATTTTTATAGAGGAAGCCCCAAAGCCAAGAAGGTGATTTTAAAAATCGTGCCCGATTACAATGTGCGCACCTATGAGATCAAAAATGGCTCTTTAGATGTGGCGCTTGTAGAACCCAATCTGGTCAGGGCTTTAGAGCGCGATCCCCATATCAAGATCATGGACATGAAAAGCGCGGATTACCGGGCGTTGATGTTTAATTTCCATAACGATCTATTAAAGTCTTTGGCGGTGCGCCAAGCGATCAACTACGCCATCAATAGGGAACTTATCGCCCATAAGATTTTGCATGGTTATGGTTTTGCAGCCAATAACCCCATCCAAGCTAGCTGGGCTAATGACAAGAATGCCAAAAGCTACCCCTACAACCCCCAAAAGGCTAAGGAGATTTTGGGCAAAGCGGGCTGGAAACTCAAGGGGGGGGTGTTTTACAAAAATGGCAAGCCCTTAGAATTTGACATTTACGCCTTCAATAGCGATCCCTTGCGCGTTACCTTAGCTAATATTTTGCAAAGCGAATTAGCCAAAGTTGGGATCAAAGCCCATGCCATTGCCAAGAACCACGGGGCGTTTGAGATCAGCAAGGTGGATAGTTTCATCATCGGGTGGGGCAGCCCACTAGACCCTGATATACAAACTTACCGCGTTTTTAGCACTAAAATGGACGCGAGCGTCAATGAAAATGGCTGGAATTACAACCACTACAGCGACAAGGCGGTAGATGAAGCCCTGCTCAAGGCGCGCACCACAGATAAGATCGAACAGCGCAAATGGTGGTATGCCAAATTCATCCGCGCCTTGCATGAAGATCCTCCCTTTGCTTTTTTGGTGTATTTGCGCTACCCCCTAGCCTACCGCAGCAATATTACAGGCATCCAGTCCACGATTTTGGGACACCATGGGGCGCGCTTTACCTACAGCGTGCAAGAATGGAGTAAGCATTAGTGCTTGCTTTTATCGCTAAGAGGGTGCTAGGGGCGTTAGTGTTGCTATGCGTCTTTAGCTTTGTGATCTTTGTGGTGTTGCATTTTTCTAGTGGGAATGTGATCTCTGGAATTTATGGGGATAGTATCCAAGCCCTTAACCCGGCTATCAAAGCGCGCGTGATCGCCAATTTGGGTCTAGATCGCCCCTTGTTGGTGCGCTATTTCGAGTGGCTGGGGCGCGTCTTGCATGGGGATTTTGGTTTCAGCTTTGCAAGCGGGCAGAGTGTGGCGCAGATCATTCAAGAACGCCTGCCCTACACCTTGATTTTGGGTT
The DNA here is from genome assembly GCF_003660285.1 of Helicobacter labacensis. Taxonomy (GTDB): domain Bacteria; phylum Campylobacterota; class Campylobacteria; order Campylobacterales; family Helicobacteraceae; genus Helicobacter; species Helicobacter labacensis. The sequence continues at coordinate 10,187 of NZ_QXQQ01000036.1, forward strand.
TGAGCAGTTTTGTGTTGAGTTTTGTGCTAGCCCTTGTGTTAGGGGTGTTGAGCGCGTTATTTAAAGAGTCTTGGCTGGATAAGGTGGTGTTGTTGGGCAGTTTGGCTTTTTTCAGTATCCCTAATTTTTGGCTGGGCTTGGTGTTTATCATGTTTTTTAGCGTAATCTTGGGGATTTTTCCTAGTTCGGGGGTTTATGAGTTGGGGGGGGATGAGAGCTTGGGTGATTTAGCATGGCACATGGTCTTGCCCATCGCCGTGCTCACCCTCTCGCATCTAGCCATTTATATCCGCTTGGTGCGCAGCGTCTTGCTGGAGAGTTTGCAAGAACCCTTTGTAACCAGTTATCGTTCATGGGGGGTGAGTGAAAGGGTGATCCAGCTAAGATTGGTGTTGCGCTATTCTCTTTTGCCCATCATTAGTTATTTTGGGGCTAATGCGGCTGGGATTTTGGGAGGGACTTACATTGTAGAAAGCGTGTTTTCCATAGGGGGCTTAGGCAACACCACGATCAACGCCCTCCTTAGCAAGGACTACCCTCTAGCTTTGAGTATCATCTTACTGAGCACCATCGTCGTTGTGTTGTTCAATCTCTTGGTGGAGATCATGGCTAAACTCCTTAACCCTAGATGGCAAGCATGAAAACAGCGGCAATTTACGCGGTATGCATTTTGGCTGTGCTGATCTTGCTCCCCTATCTAGCCCCCTTTGATCCCACCCAAGTGGATCTAACCCAGCTCAAACTCCCCCCCTCTAGCGCGCATTGGCTGGGCACGGATTTTTTAGGGCGCGATGAACTCTCTAGACTCTTCTTTGCGCTCAGAACCTCTGTTTTCATCGGCTTGTTAAGCGGGGTATTTGCCATGTTGATCGCCTTTGGTTTTGCCTTCCTCTCTTTGAACGCGCCCAAGTGGATCCAGTCTTTATTATTGCGCTTTTTAGACGGGTTTTTATCTTTGCCTAACTTGCTCCTCATCTTGCTCTTTAGCGCGTTCAACCAGCGCGCCTTTGGCATGTTAAGCTTGAGCTTGCTCTTGGCGGTGTTTTCTTGGGGGAGCGTGGCTAAGGTGATCCATGACGAATTTGCCAATATCCGCACCCAAGAGTTTATCCTAAATGAAAGGGCACTAGGGGCGGGGCGTTTTGCGATCATGTTTACCCAAATCTTGCCCGTAGCCAAGAGTAGCGTGTTTGTGCTCCTTGTTAGCACCTGCGCGCATGCCATCAGCGCGGAAGCCTTGTTGAGCTTTTTTGGCTTAGGGCTCATGGTGGGGCAAGCCAGTTTAGGCAATATGCTCAATGAGGCTTCCCAAGCTATTTTTACAGGGGTATGGTGGTTGGTGCTAACTCCCGGGTTAGCCGTCTTTGGGCTAGTCTTTGGGCTTATGTTAATGGGGCAGAGGGTGCAAAAGCATGGTTGAAGTGGCGCACTTGGATATTTACGCCCCCCAAGCGCAAATCTTGCGCGATGTGAGTTTCACCACTGGGGCGCATTTGGCGATCTTGGGGAGTAGTGGGAGCGGGAAAAGCACGCTAGCTAAGGCGATCTGTGGGATTTTGCCCCACCACCTTAAAGCCCGATACGCCAAACTTGCCACCCATGGGCGTGCAGGCTATGTCTTCCAAGATTGTATCAGTTGCTTTTTCCCCTACCTGAGTATCCAAGACACCTTTAAAATGGTGCTAAAAGACAAACTAGCCCAAACCCCCCCCATTTTTGAACAACTCCATATCCCTAGTAAAGTCTGGGGGCTTTACCCTTATGAACTCAGTAGAGGCATGGCTAGTCGAATCCAAATCGCGCTAAATTTAGCCCTAGAAGCCAAGATTTTACTCTTAGATGAGGTAACCAGCTCCCTAGATAGCGCAAACACCAAAAGCGTGATCGATTTACTCTTGCAACTAGACACCCAAAGGCTTGTCATCACCCATGATGAGGAAGTGGCTTACGCCCTATGTGAAACCGTGTTAGTGCTAGAAAGCGGGCAGATGACTTATTTTGGGGACAAGATGGGGTATTTTTCATGAGTTTAGAAGTGGCGCATTTAGAAAAATCCTATGGGCAATACCCCATTTTAAAGGACATTAGTTTTTGCGTGGAAAGCGGGCAATGTGTGGCTTTAATGGGTTCTAGTGGGAGTGGGAAAAGCACGCTAGCTAAGTGTATCGCTAGGTTAGAGAGTTTCCATCGCGGGCAAATTTTATACAAACAAACCAATGTTCTAACTCTCAAAGAAAAAGAGTTTAGAAAGACTATCCAGTATGTTTTTCAAGATCAACTCAGCGCACTCAACCCGGCTAAATTGGTCAAAGACTTGTTGGGGAGTGTGTGTAGGCGCTTTGGTATCCAAGAGGATTTAGAGGCGATCATGCACCAAGCCAAACTCGCCCCCACGCTCTTAAAACGCTACCCTAGGGAGTTGAGCGGAGGGGAGAGACAGAGATTAGGGATCGCGCGCGCGATGTTAGTGCGCCCCCAAGTCCTGCTCTTAGATGAGATCACCAGCGCGCTGGACAAGAAACTCAAATATGAAATTATGGAAGTGTTGATGGCTTACCAAGCGCGCCACCAAACCACCATGATTGCTATTACCCACGATAAAGCCATCGCCCAAAAATATTTCGCCCGCCATTTGCTTATTGAAAACGGGTGTTTAGTAGAATAGTATGTTACAATAGCCTTATTGAATTTGAGGAGTTTCCCATGCAAGACACTCTCAGCCAACAGCCAAAGCCACTAGATGCGCGCAACACAGCGGGGATATTGGGGGGGGGGGGGGGGGTAATACCGCCCTCAAGTGGCTTGATCAACCTACAAAATGGGGGGTTGATTTTAGAATATCTAAAAATATCAAGCGGTGCTTTTTATTACGAGTGATAGTTTTTAGATGTGGTTCTCCCCATGAACTTGCCTAGATTTTTTGCCAGCAGCCACGCGCCCATCGCGTTTCACTTCCACAAATGCCCTCGGGACTTCGCGGTGCAAGAAGAGCCCCTGCATGCGTTCTATGGGCATGGAGATCATCTCATCGTGCAGGTGCGCAAGAAAAACAAGAGCACTTGGGAGATGCTTACGCTACTATCGCAAGTGCTAGGTTGCAATATTTCTGTTTTTGGCTATACCGGACTTAAAGACAAACACACAATGGCGTTGCAATACATTTCCATGCCTAAAAGCTATGAAACCCAACTAGACAGGCATGTCCCCATGCTTGCCGAGCAAGGGATCAAAATCCTAAGAAGCACTGCCCACCCCCATAAATTGCACCTAGGGCATCTCAAGGGCAACCACTTTTCAGTGCGCCTTACAAAACTCGATCCAACCAACGCTGAAAGGATTAGCGGGGTGTTGCTTTTTTTACAGGCTTATGGTTTCCCCAATTACTTTGGGATACAACACTTTGAAAGCTGGGCGGATCATTTCAAACAGAATCAGGGCAATAAAAGGATCGATCGAGTCTTGCTTTCTAAACAACAAAGTTACCTGTTCAACCAGTGGTTGAGCGCGCGTATGCGCTTGAATACCCTTGTGCGGGTACTTAGTCCTAGAGAGATTGTGCGCCATTTTAAATGCCTCAGTATAAGACAATCCCAAATTCTCAAAGCCCAACAGCACTATTTCAAACTCTTAAATGGCGATGTGCTATGCCAATATCCCTTTGGGCGGTGCTTTTATCACTACGACCAGGATTTAGGGCATGATGTGGAGCGTTTATACACCCACAGACTTGCCCCCACGGGGTTATTATCGGGGTATAGAGCGTTGCTTGCCAAAGATATTGCTGGCTTTTTTGAAGAGCCCTACAGTGGCTTAGTTGACATCCAAGGCGATCGCCGCTATGCCCTAGTGTTCCCCACGGATATTACTTTTCACTACAATATCCAAAAAATTCAGGGTGAACTGCGTTTTTTCTTGCCCAAAGGGGCTTATGCTACAATCTTTTTAGAAGAGCTTGCAGGCAAAGAGCTCTTTAACCTCGAAACCCCTGAGTCATCTCTTTCATCCCTTCTAACATGAGTCCTAATCCAAATCCATGCCCGCAAATCCCCAACTTTTCAGATTTTAGTGGGTATGTTAGTCTACCTGTGTTATCATACCCACTCACTTTACAAATCTAAGGAGCTTGCATGCAAAACACATTAAACCAACTCTCCCAACACCTCAAAGCCACCAAGCGCACACACCGCTTGTTTTTATCCCTAGCCCAAGATATGGGGGGGGGGGGGGGTGATGCCCTCCAAGAGGAGGTTAGCGATTTAAGCACTAAGTTTAGCCAACTCTTAGACACCCTCAACACCTTTAACAAAGCCCTA
>NZ_QXQQ01000037.1 GCF_003660285.1 Helicobacter labacensis
CACATACTCTAACACCCCTAAGTCCTTATGCGGTCTGCTAGGCTTTTGCACATTGCAAGGTGTGGGCACGAACACATCTTTATACACCACTCTAGGCGCGCACCCTAGTAAGAAAAACACACAGATCACAAGTCTAATCATCTAATCCCTTATTGTAGTGCATTTGCAAAAGCAAAAAAAGGGTTAAGGCTTAAGGGTGGGGGTTGGAGAGTTGTGCTAAGATTATCGGGGTTTAAGGGTAGATGCTCACCCTTTCTAAAAGCCTTAAGAGAGGATAAAGCGGGTCTAAATCTTTCTTAACTGCCCAACTTTTGGGCGTGTGCTAAGTTGATCCATAGAGGCGCGCACCCCCTCTATCACGCCATTGCTAGTTTGCAAAGACAACGCCCGGCGTGCGGCTTGCATACTAGCTCTAAAAGCGTCTAGTTGCGGACGGATTCTAACACTTAATTCAGTTTGCATCAATCAATCCTTTAAAAGGCGGATGCGCTAGAGCGCGCTTGACATTCTCTCTAGCGATGCGCGCATACTCAGCACTCTTTTCTACCCCAATAAAAGGGTTAAAGCTTTTAAAGCCTATGGCTAGGGGTTTTTTAGGGGCTTTTGAGGCATAACTCAACCCCCTTTTTAATCTAAAATCACCCCCGCGCGCAAGACAAAGGCAAGACAAGAACACGCGCCATAAAAGAAAAACGCTCACCCTAAGCCCAAAAAGATTAAATCACTTGGCACACATTAAAAAACCTAAAATACGCCCAGCTTAAAAGTTCTTTGGCTTATCAGTGTTGCAACAATGGCACAGAGTGCGCCAGTGCACGCCTAGAAAGATGCCCTTATACATCTTGTTTAGCGCGCTTTGCAATGCATAAATCTCTTTAGTGCTTTTTCCACACCACATGCCCGTTGATCCCATGTTTTTCATAGACCTCTAGCACTTCTTCTAAAAATGCGATGAGTTTTTCATCACCCTCCTCTCTTGCGCTTTCTAGCAAACGCATAAACATTTTCTTACCCGTTTCGGTTTAGTTAAAGTTCTTTTTTAAGAAATTGTGCCGTGCGCACAGAGTTTGCCCATTTTCTAAGCACGCCTTACCGCCCAAATCTTTGGGCTTGATATGATCGACACGCAACTTTTGCTCCTTCTTTTTGCCCCGCTCCACAGATGACACAAGCATGCCCATCTCTTTTTAAAATTTGCTTTTTGAGCACGGGACTAAAATCCTCTAAATCTTGGCGTAACACAAAATGCGGATCGTAACGATAAACTCCCTTAGCAACCTTGATCAATTGCCCTTTTTGGTGTAAGGAGCGAATGCCTCTATCTGGGTCTCTAAAAACTTTGCCCGTGCGCTCTTTGTATGTTTGCACCACCCAATCGACCACCTCCGGATGCGCGGTGTCTCTATGGGGGTTATTTTTAAAAAACTCCATGATTAAATCTTGCTGACTAATGCCCATTTTGCGCCTCCAAAACCTTTAAAAACCGCGCTTTGGCTAGATCGCAATATTTCTTGTCTAGCTCAATACCTATAAAGGCGCGCCGGTTGGCATACGCTTCTAACATAGTCGTCCCGCTCCCGCTGAAAGGATCGCAGATCACATCGCCTACAAAAGAAAAGAGTTTGATACAGCGGCGGGGCAATTCTCTAGGAAAGGGTGCCGGGTGTCCGATGCGCTTTTTAGACTCCCCATTAAACTGCCATAAGCCATTAGTCCAGCTCATAAACTCCTCCTTAGTGATGTCGCTTGCCCCCTTATTTTGCTTTTTCCACACCTGTTTATACAAGATGACAATGAGCTCCACCGGAGCGATCACATAGGGCGCGCTTGCGCTAAGCCAGCTCCCCCACGCCGTGCGCCTAGAGATATTGCCCTCATTCCACACAATGCTACTATGATAAGACCACCCAATCTTTTTAGCGAGGTTAATGAGATCTGCGCCCACGCTTTGTTGCCCGCCTTTATTCTTATCTAAGGGGATATTTAAGCAGAGCCGCCCGCTTCTCTTAGCCCATTGGTAGGCGTTCTCAAGCCAAAGCGCGCTAAAGTCTAAATACTCTTGGTAGCTTTGGTTATCCGCATGGGCGTTGTAGTCCATGCCCACATTGTAGGGTGGGGAGGTGATGAGACAATCTAGGCTGTCTTTTTCTAGGATGCTTGGGTCTAAGGCGTTGGCGTTGTATAAGCAGATTTGATCGTGGGTGAAAAAGGGGGGCGTTTTTATAGCCCACCCTTTTGGGTGTTTTTGGCATGCATTTTAAGCTTGCTTAAGGGCTCACGCCTTAGGCGCGATCATGTTCGCTGGATTGACAAAATTGTCAAAATCCTGCGCGCTCACTAGCCCTAATTCTTGTGCAGACTCTTTTAGACTGATGTGTTTTTTATGGGCGTTTTTAGCGACTTTGGCGGCGTTTTCATAGCCAATATGGGGGTTGAGTGCGGTTACTAGCATTAAAGAGTGGTGCAGATAGTGATCGATCTTTTCTTTGTTGGGCGTGATTCCCACCGCGCAATGGGCATTAAAGCTCTCCATGCCATCAGCAAGCAGTTCCAAACTTTGCAAGAAGTTATAGGTGATCACGGGTTTAAAGACATTGAGCTCAAAATTACCTTGAGAGGCGGCAAAACCGATCGCTGCATCATTGCCCATTACCTGCACAGCGACCATCGTTAACGCCTCGCACTGGGTGGGATTGACTTTGCCCGGCATTATGGAGCTCCCGGGCTCATTTTCTGGGATATTGAGCTCACCCAAACCACAGCGCGGACCACTGGCTAGCCATCTCACATCATTGGCGATCTTCATCAAATTAGCCGCTAGAGCTTTGAGCGCACCATGCGCAAAGGTGAGAGCGTCATGGCTGGTGAGCGCGTGGAATTTATTAGGCGCGCTTTTGAAAGTGTGCCCTGTAAGGCGAGTTAGTTCCTCAGCGACTTTTTCAGATAATTGAGGGTGCGCATTTAAACCCGTGCCCACCGCTGTGCCTCCAATAGCTAGCTCGCTTAAACCCTCCAAACTTTGCAGAATTTGGGCTTTAGAATGCTCGAGCATGCTCACATACCCGCTAAACTCCTGCCCTAGGGTTAGGGGTGTGGCATCTTGCAGATGAGTGCGCCCGATTTTAATAATATCTTTAAACTCTGTGCTCTTGGCTTGCAAGGTGGCGTGTAGTTTATCTAGGGCGGGCAAAAGGGTTTTATGCAATTCGAGCACGCTCACAATGTGCATGGCAGTGGGGAAGGTGTCATTAGAGCTTTGGGACATGTTGACATGGTCGTTAGGGTGGATGAGCTTCTCTTTTCTAAAATCCCCCCCCAAAATTTCAGTAGCGCGGTTGGCAATCACCTCATTGACATTCATATTGCTCTGTGTCCCACTCCCGGTCTGCCAAATGGCTAAAGGGAACATGTCGGCTAGTTGCCCGGCGATCACCTCATCGCAGGCTTGCACGATGGCTTGGGATTTTTGCGCATCTAACTTACCTAATTGCGCATTCACCACCGCTACAGAGCGTTTGAGTTTAGCAAAGGCTCTAATGAGCGCGGGGGGCATTTTTTCTGTGCCAATTTTAAAGTTTTCAAAGCTCCTTTGGGTTTGTGCGCCCCAATACTTGCTATCCTCTACCTTGACCTCCCCCATAGTGTCATGTTCAACGCGATAAGACATACTTTTCCTTTAGTTATAAGATGAAAAATTCTAACACGGCAACCTTTAATTTCCACAAATGATCCACAGAAATACACTACTATAACGGCATCTTATTTTGTAAGGAGTTTAGATGAAAAAATGGCATGTGTTGGCACTAGCGTGCGCCTTGAGTTTGGGGAGCTTACAGGCGTGGGACTTAAAGATCAAGGCTAAAGAGGTAGAAACCCTTTTAAAATCCGATCAAAAGCCCGTGAGTGGGAATAACCACTTTACTTTGAGTCCTACCCTCAAGGGTAAGCCCCTCAAAGGCGCGCATGTGAAGGTGAAATTTAGCATGCCTGAAATGCCCGGTATGCCTGCCATGCATGAGAGTGCCCAAGTGAAAGAAAAGGACGGGGTTTATGATGTGAAAGTCAATCTACCGATGGGGGGCACTTGGCAAATTAGAGTAGACATTAAAACTAAAGAGGGCAAACTCTACAAAGGCAAGGGCAGTATCGATCTATGAGATTGAAGGCTTTGTTCTGGGGGGTGCTTTTGATGCTGGGAGGCTTAAAGGCGTGGCATCAAGAGGCTAGCTTGGAGTCTGTGAGCGTGAGTGCGCCCCTGCCAAGCAAACGCCTAGACTTGCCTAGTATTTACAACAAATTTTTGCACAAGAACGCTAAAATCGCTAGCTTGCAAGCCCAAATTGAGAGTTTGCAAGCCCAAGCTAAAGCGGTGGCGCGTTGGGATAACCCGATTTTGTATGTGGGCTATAACAACGCCGATGTGTTCAATTTCTTTATTTTAGATTCTAGTTTCATGCAAAGCATCAGCGTAGGGATTAGCCAAAAATTTGATGTGAATGCTAAGAGGCGCACCCAAGCCCAAGTGGTGGATTTAGAACGCCAAAAGAAACTTTTAGAGCTCCAAAAGCTCAAACAAGAGATCGCTATTGGCGTGCTCACCAATGCGATCCAAGTCTATAAAAATACCCAAAAGCTTGCCCTGCTCAAAGATGCGTTAAATAACCTAGAGAATCTGCTCTACAACGCCCAAAATGCGAGCAACCCGGATTTGATCGCCATTGCCAAAATTGAAGTGCTTAAATCCCAACTAGAGATCAAACAAAACGATTTACAAGACGCGCTAGAAGATAATAAGATCAACATTAGCGAATTGACCTTTAACCAAAGTGATCTACTCTCTTTAGCACCCCAGAGCATGACACTAGACAACACGCAAGAACTCCAAAACATCATGGCAAGCAATTACGACATCAAAATCGCCCGCTTGCAAGACGCTCAGGCGCGCAAAAACATCACTCTAGCTAAAAAGAGTTTTTTAGAAGACATCAATGTTACAGCGAACTATCTCTTCAGACAGCGCATTTTTGACATGTTCACCATCGGGGTAGCTATCCCCCTGCCTATTTATGGCAAACAGAGTAACACTCTCCAACAGCGCAAACAAGAGCACTTAATGGCGTTAAACAACATTGACAACACCATTAACCAAGTGCGCCACCGCGCTAAGAAGTTGTTTAAGAAAATGGCGCAACTCCAAAAAAATCTCTCCAGCATAGAGACCATTTTAAAGGCAAGCGGGCGCATTGTGCATATCTATGAAAAAAATTTGATCTCTGCTAACGGGGATTACAATAGCTATTACAATGCCTTTAACGATGCAATTAATATCAAGCTCTCTAAGATCGACACCCTTAGCGAGCTCAATACGACCTATTTGGCGTTAGAAAATCTCAAGGGGCTTTGATGAGAATTATTGGGCTATATATGGCGTTGCTAGGCGCGCTGTGGGGGGCACAGGACACCATTAAGGTTACCCTTAAAGAAATCGCCCCCTTTAGGCAGTATTATGCCAGCTTGCAACCAGACGAACAAAAAAGTTTCACCTATACTCTGCGCTTTGATGGCTATATTGAAAAGCTTTATGCCAATCAAACCTACAAGCCTATTAAAGTAGGACAGAAACTCTTTAGTGTGTATGCCCCCGCACTCATAGGGGTGCAAAGCGAATTGCTTTCGGCATTGCACTTTAATAGACAAGTAGAGGAGATCAAAGAAAAATTACGCTTACTGGGGGTGGGAGAGGGGGAGATCGCTAATATCATCAAGGATAAAAAAATCCACAACCGCATTGTAATGCGCTCGCAATTTAACGGAGTGATCTTTGCTAAGAATATCCAAGAGGGCGGCTTTGTCAAGAGTGGCGCAACCCTCTATGAAATTGTAGATTTGAGCGCGCTCTATGTGATCGCCCAAGTCAATCAAGAAGATTTAGACTTTGTGCGCCATATGGACAGCGCACGCGCGCGTATAGAGGGCATCAAGGGAGATTTTAGCCTACAGCTAGATAATATCAACCCCCTCATCAATCCCCAAACCAAAATGTTGCAAGTGCGCTTTGTGCTGGCTAATCCGCAAAATCTATTTTTTCCTAACATGTTTGCTAAGGTAACTTTATTCCAAAAAGCCCAAAAAGGCTTAGTCTTGCCCAAAGAGGCAGTGTTGGTCAAAAACGATAAAGCCTTTGTTTTCAAAAAAGAGGACAATGAGTTTGAGATCACAGAGATCAAGGCTAGGCGCAATAGCGATGGGAGTTATGAAATCCTAAAGGGTTTGCAAGAAAATGACGAGGTGGCTAAAAACGCGCTCTTTATCTTGGACGCCGATGCGATCAATAATGGGGATGAGTGATGATCAATGCGATCATTTCTTGGAGTTTAAAAAATAAGCTCATTGTGATCTTGGTGGTGGGCTTGCTCTTTTTGCTTTCCCTTTGGGCAATTAAAGAAACCCGCCTAGACGCTCTACCCGATCTCTCTCCCACGCAGGTGGTCGTGCAGGTGAGTTACCCCAACCAAAGCCCCCAAGTGGTGCAAGAACAGGCGGTTTATCCTTTAGTGTCTAATTTTATGGGGATTGCTGACATTGAAACCGTGCGCGGGATTTCTAGCTATGAAACGGGACTAATCTACATCATCTTTAAAGACAAGGTGGATTTATACTTTGCACGCGATCGGGTGTCCGAACAGATGGCGCGTGTGCGCCTGCCCTCTGAGGTCAAGGTAGAGATGGGCAGCGATGCCACCTCTATTGGCTGGGCTTACCAATACGCGCTTAAAAGCAAGAGTAAGAATTTAGCCGAGTTGAAGACCTTGCAGGATTTCTATTTTCGCTACGCACTCTTAGGGGTAGATGGAGTGAGTGAGGTTGCCAGTATCGGGGGTTTTGAGAAAAACTACGAAGTAACGCTAAATAATGACGCATTGGTGCAATACGATTTGAGCGTAGCCGATGTGGTGCAAGCCATTAAAAAATCCAATGCAGACATGGGTGGGGGGGTGATCTTAGAAAATGGCTTTGAGAAGATCATCCACGCGCAAGGCTATACCAAGAGCTTAAAAGATTTGGGGGAGATTGTGCTCAAAACCCCTAATCTCACCCCTATTAAGCTTAAAGACATTGCCACGCTCAACTTAACTCCAAAGCCGCGCCGCTCAGTGGCAAATCTCAATGGCACGGACGAAGTGGTGGGCGGGGTGGTGATGGTGCGCTACCATGCCGACACTTACAGCATTTTAAAGCGCATTAAAGAGAAGATCGCCACCTTGCAAGAGAGTAACCCAGATGTGCAGATTGTGCCCGTCTATGATCGTAGCGAGCTCATTGAAAAGGGGGTGGCTAATCTCATCCACACCCTCATAGAAGAGAGTGTCATCGTCTTAGTCATCATCGCGTTATTCTTATTGCACTTTAGAAGCGCGCTAGTGGTGATCATCACTTTACCCCTATGTGTGTGCTTGAGTTTTTTGCTGATGCACTTTTTCAACATTGAGGCGAGCATTATGAGCTTGGGCGGGATAGCCATTGCCATTGGGGCGATGGTGGATGCTGCCATTGTGATGGTAGAAAATGCGCATAAGTATTTGCAACATACAAACATGCAAGATGAGCAAGCGCGCCAAAGCGCGATCATTAAGGGCGTGCAACAAGTTGGGCCGGCGATCTTTTTTGCCCTGATGATCATTGTGGTCTCCTTCTTGCCCATCTTTAATCTCACCGGGCAAGAAGAGAGGCTATTTTCTCCTCTAGCTTATACTAAAACCTTTGCGATGCTCATTGGGGCATTGCTTTCTATTAGCATTGTGCCTATCTTGATGATCTTTTTTATCAAAGGTAAGATTCGCCCCGAGTCCAAAAACCCCATCAACGCGTTCTTTATCGCCATTTATGGGGCTAGCCTCTCCTTTGTGTTGCGCTTTAGATTTTTCTTTTTAGCTTTAAGCGTGCTAGGCTTGGGCGGGCTTTATTTTGCCTATAAAAAGCTCAATTGGGAGTTTATCCCAGCCATTAATGAGGGCGTGGTGATGTATATGCCCGTAACCACCAATGCGGTAGGCATTGACACGGCTAAACAATACCTAGAGCGCACAAATCGTATTCTTAAAAGTGTAGATGAGGTCAAACAAGTCTTTGGCAAAGCCGGGCGGGCAAACACGAGCACCGATCCGGCCGCACTCTCCATGCTAGAAACCTATATTGAACTCAAACCCAAATCAGAGTGGAAGGAACAAATCACCTATAAACAGCTTAGAGACAAGCTAGAACACGCCCTACAAGTCAAGGGTTTGGTCAATTCTTGGACCTACCCCATCCGCGGGCGCATTGACATGCTTTTAACCGGGATTCGCACCCCCCTAGGCATTAAGCTTTATGGCAAAGACCCCGCACTCTTGCAAAACTTAGCCATTAGCATGGAACAACAGCTTAAAAATCTCCCCGAGTCCCTCTCTGTCTTTGCTGAAAAGTCTAATAATGGCTACTATCTCAATGTGGATTTACGCCCGGAGAAACTAGCCCAATACAATATCACTAAGCAAAGCGTGTTAGATATGGTCAATTTTGGGATGGGGGGCTCTGCCATTAGCACCCTTTTAGATGGGGTGGAGAGTTATCCTATCTCTGTGCGCCTTAAGGATGTAGAGCGTAACAATATTGAGAGTTTAGAAAATCTCTATATCAAAACCCCTTATAGCTTTGTGCCTCTGCGCACCTTTGCTAATATCTACTATGAAAACGCCCCGGCGGTGCTCAAGAGTGAAAAGGGGCTAGGGGTGCATTTTATTTACATTGTGCCAAAAAATGGGGTGAGTTCAGAGAGTTACCGCCAAGCCGCGCTCAAAGCCCTAGAGAATTTCAAGCTCCCTAGCGGGTATTATTATGAGTTCTCCGGGGAGAGTCAGTATTTAGATGAAGCCTTTGCAACCCTGCGCTACATCGTGCCCTTGAGTATTTTTGTGATCTTTATTCTCATTGTCTTTGCGCTCAAAAATACCACTAATTCTTTACTTTGTTTTCTCACTCTGCCCTTTGCCTTTTTAGGAGGGTTGGTCTTTATGGAGTTGCTAGGGCTTAACTTGAGTATTGCCGCTTTAGTGGGCTTTTTAGCCCTTTTAGGCGTTGCCTCTGAAACGGCGATTGTGATGATTATCTATTTAGAGGATGCTTACCAACACTTCTTAAAGCAGGGCGATCACACCCGCGCCAAACTCAAAGAGGCGATCATGCACGGGGCGGTGCAAAGAGTGCGCCCTAAATTGATGACCTTTTTTAGTATCTTGGTCTCTCTCATCCCTATCATGTATTCGCATGGCGTAGGCTCAGAGATCATGCACGCCATCGCTGCGCCCATGCTAGGGGGGATGATCACTAGCGTGGTGCTCACGCTCTTTATCATCCCTAGCGCGTATTTTGTGATCAAAAACGCGGGGCTGAAAGTGTAAAATTTTTATGCTATCCTAATAGGCGGCTTTGTGCCAACTTAAAGTTCTGGGGTTTGCATGTTTTTAGGGCTTGTGTTAGTGGGGGGGCTTAGCGTTCTGGCTCTCTATGGAGCGCATTTTCCCCTTTTGGCGCGCTACCATATCTCCCCCCTCTTAGTGGGGGTTTTGCTAGGACTTGCACTCTCCTTTATTTACCCTAGAATCGCTCATGCTACCCATGCAGGCGTGCACTTTAGCGCTAAAAAACTCCTGCGCTTAGGGATTATCTTGTATGGCTTTAATGTAACTACCCATGATATTTTGCACTATGGCTATACACCCTTGTTAATCGCCTTGATCGTGGTGGTAGTGGTCTTTTTGGTGGGGGTGTATTTGGGGCGTAAAATGGGCTTGGAGTTAGATTTAGCGATGCTTGTGGCATGCGGGAGTGCTGTATGTGGGGCAGCAGCTATCTTAGCTTTAGAGAGTGTGCTTAAATCTGCTCCCTATAAGGGCGTGGTGGCTGTGGGGACGGTGATCGTCTTTGGCTTGTTAGCCATGTTTATTTACCCCCTACTCTACCATATGGGCATTACCCCTTTGAGTCCCCTTAATGAGGGAGTTTATATCGGGGCTACCTTGCATGAAGTGGCTAATGTGGCTGGGGCGGCTAGCGGGATTTCCTTAGATGCCCAAAAAGCCGCCGTAACTATCAAAATGGTGCGCGTAATCATGCTCATTCCCCTACTCTTGGGCGTGTCTTTTTATCTCAAATACACCTCTAGCCACAACCACAGCCCACATAAAGCGCGTTTGCATATCCCTTATTTTGCCTTTGGGTTTTTAGGTGTGGTGGTTTTGCACTCCCATTTACAAGCCATATTTGGGGCGTTTGTGGGCGCGCGTGCGTTGCAAGAGAGTGTGCAGATGTTGCGCTACGCCTCTGTGGTGTGCTTAGTGTGCGCGATGACGGCTTTGGGCTTACAAGTGGAGATGAAAAAGTTTTTGCGTTTGGGGGGGAAAGCCTTTGGCTTGGCGCTGCTTTTATGGGGGATTTTAATGTTAGGAGGGTTTTTCTTAGTAAAAACGCTCATGGGAGATTGACATGTTAAAACAAGGAGTGTCTGTGGTGGGCGTGGCTTGCACCTATGTAGCCACGATTATAGGCGCAGGTTATGCCTCAGGGCAAGAGATTTTGCAATACTTCTCTTACTTTAGAGAGTGGGGGATTTGTGCGATCGCTTTAGCCTCTTTATTTTTCTTTCTCTTTGGGTATCTGCCTGTAGCATTGGCTTATCGCTTCAAGACTCAAGATTATCTATTAGCCATCAACCCCTCCAACAATCCAAGCGTGCGCCTTTTTTGCGATGCAATGATCACGCTTTCCTTATTCGGCACTTTGGTAGTGATGTTAGCCGGGGCGGGCACGACCTTTGAGCAAAAATTCCATGTGCCCTTGTTTGTGGGGGCTTTGGTGGTTTGTCTCTTGCTCATTGCCAACACGGCACTTGGGCTAAACATGATTGTTAAAGTGATGACATGGTTAACTCCCATCATGTTTGCTGGGATTATCCTAGTGGGGTGCTATGCCCTCTTGCACCCAGAGACACCTCAGCAAACCAGTGTGCCTATCAACCACAGTGCCCTATTATACAATTGGTGGTCTAGCGGGATTTTGTATGTGTCCTTTAACTTCCAACTAGCCATGGCAATTTTAGTCCCCATGAGCCAAAACACACCCCAAAAGATGATGCTTTTAGGTGTGTTGTTGGGTGCGTTATTGCTAGGAGGGGGCTGTTTCTTCTTATATGCTGTGCTAGAAAGCCATATTAGCCAAGTGGGTAGCACGAAGTTGCCCATGGTGATCTTGGCTAACCAAGTCCACGCTGGGTTTGGGGTGTTCTATGTGGTGGTGCTTTTTATGGGGCTTTATTCCACTGCCCTAACTTGCTTTTATGGTTCTGTGGCACGCTTATCTAAAGTCCTCAAACGCCGTGTTGGTTTGTGGGTGATTTTCGCAGTTGCGATTGGGGGCTTTTTTGCTAGCTTACTGGGTTTTAAAGATTTGGTGGGCATGATTTATCCGCTCTTGGGCTATGGAGGTATCCTCATCATGGGCTTGATCCTCTTTGTCTATATCTTCCAACCACGCCATGACTAGGCAACTTTTCTTGCTCGAAGACGACATGCTCTTACACCGACTCATTAAGGATTTTTTAGAGCAAGCCGGTTATAGGGTGGTGGGTGCTTATGACACCCCAAGCGCGTTAGAGATATTGGCTAAACAACGCTTTGATCTCTTGGTGCTAGATGTGCAATTGCCCGCAAGCGCGAATTTTGAAGCCCTGCAAGTGGTGCGCGAGCTAAAAATCCAAACCCCGGTAGTGGTGATTAGTGTGCTAAGCGACATTGTTTCTTTAAAAAAAGCTTTCAGCATTGGGGCGAGTGATTATCTCAAAAAACCCTTTGATTTAGAAGAGTTGCAGGTGCGAATCGAACGCCTGCTAGTGGCACAACAAATTGCTATCAATGCGCATGCACGCTATGAAGATGGTATCTTATGCGTGGGAGCTGAACGCTTTTTTCTTACCCCAAAGGAACGGCAATTATTAGAGTTTTTCTTACAGCATCCCCACCAAATCCTCAGCACCGAACAGATTATTGCCAATGTGTGGGCGTATGAAAGTGGACTAGATGATTCTACTTTGCGCACTTATATCAAGCATTTGCGCAAACTTTTAGGCAAGCAGAGTATCCAAAATATCAAGGGATTAGGGTATTGTTTTTGTCCATGAAACTCAATGCATACCAACGGCAATCGCTACGGCGTTTTTTAGGGCTTTATCTAGGATCTTCTTTTTTATTGATGGGTGCGATCGCGCTCTTGTTTTTTCTCTATGAAAAAAACGCGCTCTTACAAAATATCCAACAGCACATGCAATTACAGGCTAACAACCTAGCCCAAGACATCGTGTTAGAACACATGGAAGCTATGCCAAACCCCTTTGAACGCCTTTCTCTCAAGCACAATGCATTAGCCTTCGTGTTGTTGGACGCACGCAACAAAGTCCTGTATAAACACGGGTTTTTGGGGGGTAGTGCTCTTGTGTTCTTTGGCAAGGTGAAGAATCTCCCGCTGTTTTTAGAAAAAGAGGATGGGTTTTATTTAGTGGACAATAAGACTTTCGGGCATCTGGGTGTGGTTACTCTGATTTTACAACGCCCCAAACCTCCCCATCTTTTCGCCCCGCTCTATCATTGTATTTTAGTTGTGCTATTAGGGGCATGCGTGTGCGTGGGCTTGATAGCCTATGGGTTAGCGCGGCTATTTTTAAAGCCCATTAGCGATGAAGTGGCGCGTCTGGATCGCTTTAGCAAAGACATCGCCCATGAGCTCAACACCCCTATTGCTGCGTTGTTGATGAGCGCTAAGACTCTTGTGCGCCATACCCCCCAAGCCTTAGGTGTGTTAGTGAGCGCACGGCGTATTTTCCACCTGCACCACCAGTTAGCCTATCTTTTCATGCAGGATTTGCGCCCCGATACGCCCAGCTTGCTAGACTTGCAAGCTTTAGTGAGCCAACAAATTAGCGCTTTTAGCGATATGGCTGACTTCTACCAAATCCAACTCACTCACGACCTAGCTCCCAAAATCCTCAAAGCCCTAGAGGAAGATATGGTAACTTTGGTGAGTAATTTATTGATGAACGCTCTCAAATACACCCCCCCTAAGGGTGTGGTGCATGTGCGCTTGCAGGGCAATCTGAGTGTGAGCAATACCGGGCAACTCTTGAGCCCTCAAAGTGTGGAGCATCTTAGTGAGCGCTATGCGCGTGGCACACACTCCCAAAAGGGCTATGGCATTGGCTTAGATTTGGTGAGTAATATCTGCGCGCAATACCATTTTAGCTTAGAGATCAGCACACAAGGGGATTACAATGTCTTTAGTGTGATCTTCCCAACAAGCACCTTAGAAGCGTAATTTTAAAGTAAGTGGTGGAGGATAGCGGGCTCGAACCGCTGACCTCCTGCGTGCAAAGCAGGCGCTCTTCCAACTGAGCTAATCCCCCAAACAAAGAGAAGTAAAAGTGAGATGGTGGGCTTAAGAGGACTCGAACCTCTGACCTCACCCTTATCAGGGGTGCACTCTAACCACCTGAGCTATAAGCCCATCTACAAAAATTTAGCAAGCCCTTGGAGCTTGGTTTAATCTTAACCCCCAAGCAAGAGAGTCCACAGCGCAACGCTTTAGCCCAAGCAAGCAAATGCTAAGGGCAATTCTCTAAGAAAGGAGGTGATCCAACCGCAGGTTCACCTACGGTTACCTTGTTACGACTTCACCCCAGTCGCTGTGT
>NZ_QXQQ01000038.1 GCF_003660285.1 Helicobacter labacensis
TGTAGACTCTGTAGACTCTGTAGACTCTGTAGACTCTGTAGACTCTGTAGACTCTGTAGACTCTGTAGACTCTGTAGACTCTGTAGACTCTGTAGACTCGGGTTGTCCGCTCTGTGTGGGTGGCTCTAGGGGTTGTTCGTCCTGTGCGGCGGATTTGGTCGCTGGGGTGCTTGGGGCACTTGCCACTTCTTGGGGCTGGCTTAAATCTGGGGTCTGCTCTGCCAAGGGCGCATCCATGTCTTGGTCGACATCTTGGGGCACTTGCTCTTGGGCGGGCATGGGGTCTTGAGAGGGGATCTCTTGATCTTGATCTTTGGTTTCATCCTGATCCTGATCCTGTGTTTCCACCGGCGTATCTTGGGTGGCTTCTGGCTCTGGCTCTATAGCCTCCTCAAGGCTTTGTGCTATATCAGGGGTGGCTTGCGCATCCAGCTCCTCGTGGGCGAAAGCCACGCCTAAGTCCTGCTCTATGTCTTCTTGTGGCGTGCTCGCTTCTGGCGTATCCTTGCTGTCCTCTTGCATTGGTGCTTGAGGACTCTGTGCCCTAGGCTCTGTTTTGTCCTGCTCTGTGGGCTGTGCTTCTAGTGCTGGCGCGTCCTCTGTGTGGCTCTCTTGTGTGGGGCGAGGTGCGCTTGACTCTTGGGGTCCTTCCACCACACCCACCATGACGGGTTCAGGGATATCCTCAATACGCTCAAACTCTTGGGGCTCTACCTCTGGCGCGCCTGCTTGATTCAAGGGGGTTTGCTCTGCAACCGGGGTATCTTGGGGAGGTAAATCCTCTTGGCTTGAAGCACTCTGTTGCGCGGACGGGGCGGGGGGTTCTAGCTCAAGGGTGGAGGTGGGGTCTTCTTGGCTTTCTAGCGCAGGGGGTTCTAGCTCAAGGGGGAGAGTTGGAGTTTCTTGGGATTCTTGGGATTCTTGGGATTCTTGGGATTCTTGGGATTCTTGGGATTCTTGGGATTCTTGGGATTCTTGGGATTCTAACGCGGGAAACTCTAGTTCAAGGGGCGTATCTGCGGGGGAGGTTGAGTCTTGGGGAGTGTGTTCCTCCTCTTCTTCCTCATTGCTGTGATCCACGGGCAATAAATCCTCTAAAGAAAAATCCATGGTTTCTTTAGAAACTTGGGGGGCTTGCTCTTGGGATTCTTGAGGAATTTCTTCTTGAGGAACTTCTTCTTGAAGGGCATCCTCTTGGGGGGTCTGTGCGGGCTCTTGGGGGATCTGTGCGGGAGGTTGTTCCTCCTGCGCGCTTGTTTGGGACTCTTGAGGGGCTTGTGGGGGGGGTGTGTCAAACAAACCCTCTAACTCTTCTAGTTGGTTTAAATCCGCCTCCAAGTTGGCATCTCCCAAACTCGCAGGCTCTAGGGGGGGTGTCAAAGCCTCTTGGGGGGTGGAGGTGGCGATGTGTAAGGACTCCATAGTCTTTTCTAAAATATGCAACACATCGGTGGGCAGAAAAGGCTTTTGGATATAGTGGGTGAAAGCCCCAAAGGGCGCGACACTCTTGCGGTGCACAAACGCGCTCATTTTAGTCCCCTCCAATAGGGGCGCAAGACGCTGGTAACCCTCCTCATCTACAACAGTGTCATCGGCAAAAAAGAAATACTCTGCGTCCTCTTGGAGTTTAGAAAGAGTCTCTTCTACATGCTCTTGCACCACCAATTCCAAAGCCAACTTCTTGGCGATGTTTTCAAATAACTTTTCAACCATCTTATTCTGATTGACTAACAGAATCTTCAACGCCACTCCTTAAGCTAAACTACCTAAACTCCGCATTATAATACAAGTTCACCCTATTTTGCTTAACTACAACATAAGGAATACTATGAGGATCACTTACAAAACCTTATTTTTACCCTGTCTACTGGCGGGCATGTTGCAAGCTACCCCCACGCTCTACATGCTCCCCTACGAACAAACAGAGGCTCTCAATAGCCTCATTGCAGGCATCAATGCGGCTAAAAACACGATCAACATCGCCATTTACAGCTTCACCCACCAAAAGATCGCCAAAGCTCTCAAGGACGCGGCCGCACGCGGAGTCAAGATCCATATCATTTACGATTATGCAAGCAACGCCCATGGTAAGCATTCCACCATCGCCTATTTGTCTAAATACCAAGGGATTGACACCTGTTTGTTGCAGGGCACACCCGCTAAAGTGGCTAGGCACTTCCAGACCGTCCACAAAGGGATCATGCACCAAAAACTCGCTCTCATTGATGACAAATGGATTTTTCTAGGCTCAGCCAATTGGAGCAAAAACGCCTTTGAAAACAGCTACGAATTGTTGCTTAAAGACGACGACTCCAGCCTCATCCAAAAAGCCCAAAGTTACTACAAGAAAATGCTAAAAGCCTGTGTCCCCTACCACTAAAAGTGGTAATTGTAACCGATGTAAAAGGCAAAGGTTCTGCGTAGTTTGACGCTGAAGTTATTGCCCGAGTAGTAGCGGTTGTTGATGGTGGGGATTTT
Organism: Helicobacter labacensis; assembly: GCF_003660285.1. GTDB lineage: Bacteria > Campylobacterota > Campylobacteria > Campylobacterales > Helicobacteraceae > Helicobacter > Helicobacter labacensis. The sequence continues at coordinate 2,479 of NZ_QXQQ01000038.1, forward strand.
AAAACCGATATCGATGCCATGTTCGCCCACCACCAATGCTCTAAGCCCCACATTGAAGAGGAATTGGAACGCGCTAATGCTCACATTGTTGTCATCGTAGGGAGGAATCCCCATTTTATTTTGCCCTTCATCGCCCAAATACCACGAGCTCCCCGCAATCGCCATGCCCACATACGCGCCCAAATCCAGCGAAATGTCATCGCGATAAAAAGCCCCCTGAAAAAAATTATAAAAGACATCGGCAGCCGCGCCATAGGTGATCATATTACTCCCCCCATAATAGCCCCCGCCCCCATAAGGGCTTTTTCTATAACTCGCCCCAAAGCCTTGCCAATCTAAAAAGGCGTAATAGCGCGCCCCAAACATTTGATCATCTCTAAAATAGCCATTGTAGCCTATCAAAAAGCCTAGCCCATTAGCCCCCGCATTTCTATCATCACGCACCCCATAAGAACGCGTAAGAATGTTGATCGCCCCGGTTTGGTAACTTGTCCCCACAATGAGCCCCCTCATCCAATTGGGTTTCTCCCCTGCTTGCAAGGTCCCCATCCCCATCACCACTCCTAAAACACAAGGTAACACAAGTCGTTTTTGCATTTTCTATCCTCAAATCATAACTATGAAACCCCTATTATAGTATAATTAGGCGCAAAAGTGCTAAGGAGAGTTACGGTGGGTAAATGGATTTATCTTGTCGCCTTAGTGAGTGTGCTTGGCGCGCTAGAACCCGGGATCAAGTTTGACCCCCCCGATTATGTAGAAGAGATGCCCTCTAAGGAGTTTATCCCTGAGATCTCTAAGCCCGGAAGTCTCTTTGGGCAGGGGGAACGCCCCTTATTTGCCGACAGACGCGCGATGAAGCCCAATGATCTAGTTACCGTGGAGATTTCTGAGAGCTCTAATGCCAATTACAGCACCTCTAAGGATTATAAGAGCACCTCTAATGGCACTTCTAGCGCGCCCAGACTCACCTACAATGGCACGGATCTCAACAAGAGAAGTGAGGCGCAATTTTTAGACGATAAGAACAATTACAGCCTCACCCAATCTAGCACCAATAACGCCTTCAAAGGTGGAGGGGCGCAAAAGAAAAGCGAAGATCTCAAACTCACCCTCACCGCGCGCATTGTCAAGGTGCTAGAAAATGGGAATTACTTCATCCATGGATATAAGGAGATCCTTGTAGATGGGGAGAAACAGGTGATCGAGCTTAGCGGGGTGGTGCGCCCCTTTGACATCACGCGTGATAACACCGTGCAGTCCAAATACATCGCCAACGCCAAGATTTCTTACACCAATATTGGGGCTTTGAGCGCGAGCAACAAAAAGAAATTTGCCAACGATGTGTTAGAATCCCAATTCCCCTATTAAGGTGCGCATGTTAGCCTTGATCTTAGCGCGTGCGGGCAGTAAGCGCATCCCCCACAAGAACATCTACCCCTTTTTAGGCAAGCCCTTAATAGCCCATGTTATAGAGATCGCTATGTCCTCCCAACTCTTTAGCCAAGTGTTGGTTTCTACAGATAGCCCGCAGATCGCCAAAATCGCCCAAGATCATGGCGCGCATGTCCCCTTTTTGCGCCCCGCGCCTTTAGCCGATGACTTCACACCCACCCTCAAGGTTGTAGCGCATGCCCTCACACACTTACAAACCCCTTTAGAAGACATGGTGTGTGTTCTCTATGCTACCAGTGTGCTCTTGCAAGCTAGCTACCTAAAAGAAGCGCGCCAAGCCCTTCTAGATCATCCCCACTGCAAATACGCCCTAGCCCTCACCCCCTATGCCTCTTCGCCCTATCGAGCCCTCACTGCCCAGATGACCCCTCTTTTTCCCCAGCACTTGCAAGAGCGCTCCCAAGACCTCCAGACTCTCTACCATGACAGCGGGCTGTTTTACATGGGAATAGCTAGGCACTTCCTCCAAGAAGAACCCCTCCTAGCCCCCCACTCTTACCCCGTGCTTGTGCCCCATTTATACGCTCAAGACATAGACACCCTAGAGGATCTAGAATTAGCCAAACTCAAATACCAGCTTGTGCATGCCTGCGATCAAAATCCTAGCTGATGCCACGCCCCAAAGCGGGTTGGGGCATTTAAGACGCGCCCAAAAGCTCAAAGGGCATTTAGCCAACTTGGGGTTTAGCGCGCAAGTGCTAGCCCCCCACCCCTTGGCTGATCAAAACCTAGATTGGTTGCGCGCGCTAGAAATTGCCCCCCATGATGTGCTGTTCATAGATAGCTATCTAGCCCCTTTGGATTTTTACCACCATGCGCATGCGCATGCGCGCACCGTCGTTGTGCTAGAGGATAGTCCGCATGCCAACTTGCCTCCCAAGACTTTCATCATCAATCCATCTTACCAAGCCGAGCAACTCTACACCCAAATTAAGCCGCGCATGTTTTTGGGCTGTGCGTTCATGCCTTTTGAAAAGGCGTTCAAGCTGGATCACAAACCCCTAAAACCCAATCCCACCACCCTCTTGATGTGCTTTGGAGGGAGCGCACAAAGCCTGCCATTTTACCAACAAGCCCTAGAGATACTCGACAAAGGCCCCCTGCATGTCCAAGTGATCGCGCCCCCGCAATTGGCACTAGCCCTCCCCAAGACCTCCGCATGTGTGCATACCCATTTGGATTTGTTCGAGATTGCTAGCTTAATGCATGCTAGCGACATCGCGCTTTTGGGTGGGGGGGGGATGCTCTATGAAGCCATGCTAGCTCTAAGCTCGATTCTAGCCCTCCCCATCGCCCCCAACCAACTACACCAACTCGCAGCTCTAAGCGGGGTGCATGCCTGCTTATCTAGTAGCCTAGACACACTCTCAAGCGATCTAGCCCAATTTGGCTTAGCTACACGCGCGCGCATGCAAGTAGCTCAAAAAGCCCTCAATATCGGCTCTGCTCTCCAGTCCACTTTACAGGCGATTTTACTTGGATAACCCGCTGTGGCTTAGTTTTGACATCCCCCCCACCACTTTGGCTAAAGATGCCAAACCCTTGCACGCCTGCCATTTCATCCACACCACCCAAGCCGAACGCCTAGAAATTCTCTCCTTTCGCAACCATGCAGACACCAGTGCTTGGATGCTCAACGAGCACATCAGCCTAGAAGCGCATTTGCACTTCATAGAACAGCTCAAAACCCACCCCTCTAGCGCTTATTATCTCTTCAAACAAGAGGGTAAACTCTTGGGCGTGGGGTCTTTAACACGCGTCCATCCCATCCACCGCCATGCCTTTTTAGGGATTTATAAAAACCCCCACTTAGAGCATGTGGGCGCGCAAATCCTAGACGCTCTGGAATTTATCGCCTTTTACAAATTGCAATTACACGCCTTGCATCTAGAAGTGCTCACTAGCAACACTAGAGCCCTGCGCTTTTACCAACGCCATGCCTACCGCAAAGAGGGTTTTTTACGCGATTTTATCTACCGCGATGGGCGTTACTACGATGTGTGGCTATTTGTGAAATTCTCCCCTCTTAGCTATAATGCCACGAAAAAGAGTTAGTATGCCCGCCCCTTTTATTGTCGCCGAACTGAGTGCCAACCACGCCCAATCCTTAGAGATCGCCCTTAAATCCCTTGCATGCATCAAAGCCATTGGGGCTGATGGGGCTAAACTCCAAACCTACACCCCAGATTGTCTCACCCTCAATGTCCACAAACCCCCCTTCATCATTCAGGGCACACTATGGGATCAACAGAGTTTATACCAACTCTATGAGCGCGCGTGCATGCCCTTAGAGTGGCATGACGAACTCTTTGCATGCGCTAAAAGCTTGGGGCTAGAACTCTTTAGCTCCGTCTTTAGCCTCAAGGGATTGGAGCTCTTAGAAAAACTAGACTGCCCCAAGTATAAGATCGCCAGCTTTGAGATCACGCATCTAGAACTCATCACCCAAGTGGCTAGCACGCGCAAGCCCATGATTCTCTCCACAGGGATTGCCACCCACACCCAAATTTTAGACGCTTTGCAAGCCTGCTACAAGGCTAATAACTCCCAAATCACCCTCCTGCACTGCACTAGCGCTTACCCCGCCCCCTTGCACCAAGCCAATTTGCTAGCCATGCCCAATTTAGGCAAGCGCTACAAAGTCCTCTATGGCTTGAGCGATCACACTCTGGGATCTTTAAGCGCGATCATCGCGACCGCACTCAAGGCATGCATGATTGAAAAGCATTTTATTTTGGATAAGAACTTAGAAAGCCCCGATCAAGCCTTTAGCATGGACGCTGACGCGTTTGCGAGCATGATCGCCCAAGTGCGCGACACACATTTGGCTTTGGGCGCAGAAGAGGGCGCAAGCACCCCGCAGGGACAGCAATTTGCTAGAAGCCTTTTTATCACCAAAGCCCTCAAAAAGGGCGAAACCCTCACAAGAGAACACCTCCAAGCCCTGCGCCCCAATGCGGGGCTAGCCCCTAAATTCCTCCCCCAAGTCTTAGGCAAGAGAGCCACCAGAGATTTAGAATACGCCCACCCGCTCACCCTCCAAGACATAGAACCCTAATCGCGCCCCTGTGCCAAGCACTTAGCGCACACCACGAACATTTTCATGTCATGGCTGACTAGCTTGGCTTGGAATTGTTTGGCGACCTCCATTTGGCGCTCCTCAATTTGGGCGTCTACAAACTCAATGATTTCCCCACATTGCAAGCAGATAATGTGATCGTGGTGTTCCTTGGCTGCGATCTCGTAGCGGCGACCATTTTTATTGGTTTCTAAGGTGTAAATAAAGCGTTCTTTTTCCAAGAAATTTAAAATGCGATAGACAGAGGAGATACTCGTATTCTTATCGCTCAAACGGATACTTTGGGTGATTTCTTCGGGGCTTAGATGAGTCCCGCTCTTGTATAAAACACTCACAACTTCTTCACGCTGTTTGGAATTCTTCAAACCATTTTTCCTAATTGAGACTCGCAAACGCTCTAAAATAGACTCTAGGGTTTCTAGTCGGCGCATAAACTCTCCTTAATTTGCTAATCCAAATGCCATAAATGCCATAAATGATGAGTAACTTCTCATGGTAACATCATTTCTTAAACATGAATAAACAAGCACGCCAACAGCTGGCTATTTTACTTAAGCAAAATTTAGCTACAATCAGAGCAAAACTTTGTGGAGAGTTGGCATGAAAAAAGGAATCCATCCGGAGTATATCCCTTGCAAGGTAACCTGTGTTACCAGTGGCAAACAAATTGAGGTGCTCAGCACCAAAAGTGAATTACGCATTGACATCTCTAGTTTTTGCCATCCCTTTTACACCGGAAGCGACAAGATCGCTGACACCACAGGGCGCGTGGAGAAATTCCGCCAAAAATACAAATTGCAGTAGTTTTGCTAAGTCTGCTCCCCACCCCCATAGGCAATCTCAAAGACATCACTTTGCGCACGCTTGACACTTTGGCAAGTTGCGATGTGCTATTGTGTGAGGATGTGCGCGTTACCAAGCGTCTGTTGTTTTTACTCTCTGCGCAGAAGGTGTTGCAGATGCCCTCTAAACCCATGCACGCTTTGCACTCCCACAACCAAGAAAGCTTTTTAGCCCAAGTGGGGAGTGCTTTTTTCAAAGATCAGCATGTGGGCTTTTTAAGCGATGCGGGCATGCCCTGTGTGAGCGATCCGGGGGCTAGATTGGTGCGCTTCGCGCTAGAACATGGTCTTGAATACGAAGTCTTGCCCGGGGCTAGCGCGTGTGTGAGCGCTTATGGCGCGAGCGGGTTTGAGATGGGCGCTTTTTTCTTCGTGGGCTTTTTACCCCCCAAGAGCGTTGATCGGCGTGCCAAGATCGCCAAACTCAACGCCAGTGTTGCGGTTTTGCAGACCCAAGTGGCTTTGGTGATCTATGAAAGCCCCAAGCGCTTGCTAGACACTTTGGGCGATCTAGCCTTGCTGATCCCTAATTGCCCTGTATTTGCGATCAAAGAGATGACAAAACTGCATGAACAACGCTACTATGGCAATGTCCTAGAAGTGCATGGCAAACTCAAGGCTCTACCCTCTGTAGCCCTACGGGGTGAGTGGGTGTTGGTGTGTGGCTTGCACCCCTGCGCCCAGCCCACTTTGTCCTACCAAGAGATCGCTGATATGCCCTTGCCCCCTAAGATCAAAGCCAAATTATTGGCTAAACTCAAGGGGGTGTCTCCCAAAGCCCTTTACGCTTCGAGCATGCGCTCATGATTGTCTTTGGCAAGCAGGTGCTCTTGCACCTTTTGGCACACCACCCTAGCGTGATCCTAGAGTGGTATTTGGCTAAACAAGTGGATAAGACTCTCTTTGCGCGCTTGTGCGCCCATGCCAAAGAATACGATCGCCCCCTTGTGCGTGTGGACGCTAAGAAAGCCCAGAGCATGGCTAGGGGGGGTAACCACCAGGGGTTTTTAGCCAAAGTGCGTCCCCCTAGAATCGATTCTCTAGCTACGCTCAAACATTGCAACAGGCTTTTGGTGCTGTGTGGTGTGAGCGATGTGGGGAATGTGGGGGCGTTGTTTAGAAGTGTAGCATGCTTGGGTTTTGAGGGGGTGGTGATGGATACACCCTTGCCCTATGAGGGGTTAGCGCGCACGAGCATGGGCGCGCTCTATGAAGTGCCTTTTTGCGTGTGTGCGCGCTTGTTAGACGCGTTGCAAGAGCTCAAAAGCGCTGGAGTGCGTTGTTATGGGGCGCACACACAAGGGTGTGATGTGCGCCAAGTGGCGTTCAAAACCCCCTTGGCGATCTGTTTGGGTGCTGAGGGAAGCGGGTTATCTCCTAAGGTTTTACGCAAAATGGACGCGATCGTGCGTATTAACATGCATGGCAACATCGGTTCGCTCAATGTGGGTGTGGCCGGAGCAATTATAATGGATAGGACACAATGATGGACGAACAGGCAAAGCTAGCAGAATTAGACAAGAATTTAGAGATTCTCAAGGACAAGGGGATCGCCCAGATCGCGCAAACCACCAAGATCGCCAACCCCAAGATCAAGGCGATCCTAGAAAAACGCTTTGAGGATTTGCAGCGCGTGCACGCGGTGGGCTTCATCCAAATCTTAGAAAAGGAGTATGGGCTTAACTTGGGGCAGTGGCTCATGGAATATGACAAGAGTCTCTTTGTCAAACCCTCCATAGAGGATAAAGCTGACACGCCCGAAGAATCCCCCTTTGTCAATACCCCACGATCCGACCCTGAGGCTCTAGCCTCTTTCAAGCCTAAAAAGACTTCTAAGTGGGCGTGGGTCTTGCCCTTGATCTTATTGGCGGGTGCTGGGGGGTATATCTACTACAATAAATACGCTTCTTTAGCGCAACCAACTCCCCCACCTCCCCAAACCACTCCTTTGGAAAGTAACGCGCCCAAGAACGCCCCTTTGCAGGTAGAACCCACTCCCCCCCCCCCAAGCCAGCACACAACCCCCTAGCCCACAACCCTCCAACCCCCCAGAGGACAAACCCCAGAGTCTCCAAACCCAAGAACCACCTCAGGAGTCCCCAGAGAGTGTTAAGCAAGAAACCCCCATTGATAAATCTAAAGTGATTGTGATCACCCCCAAAGAAGAAATTTGGATGGAGAGCATCGATTTGAGCAATAAGAAAAAAAGCCAAATCACCATCAAAGATCGCTTGATCTTAGAAACTAAGGGGCATAAGTGGCTGTTAGCCTTTGGGCATGGCAATGTGTCTTTGGAGGCTAATGGACAGGTTTCAGACTTCCACCAAGAAAGACCCTTAAGATTGCTCTATACCCCCAAAAACGGCTTGCGCCGTATCAGTTACGCGCACTATCAAGAACGGAGCAAATAAGTTTGAGAGTGCTAGCATGCCTAGTGTTGTGGTTGGGTTGGCAAGGATATTTGGGTGGCGATGCCCTAGAGGACAAGATTAAAAATCTCGTCGGAGAGAGGTTTTATCAAACCAATAGGAATTTCATCGCGCGGGTGTTTGCCAAGCGCGGTAATTTTTACACTCAAGGACAATTACGCGCCAAGAAGGTGGTGGATACCCTTAAAGACAATGGTCTTTTGCCCTTAAAGTTTGGTAAACCCGGGGTGTTGCATGTGAGTTTTCAAGCAAAAACCTCGCCTTTGTTGCTCTTAAAAACCACCCAAAGCGTGTTAGCCTCCATGGGCTATGCCTACTTCATGGTGTTAGAGGTGGATTACCAAGATTCTTGGAGTAAGGCGATCTTTGCGCTCAAGACCGAATACGCCCTAGACCCCACTCTCATCGCCGCCCTCTTTGCCAAAAAGGGCTTTGTTTTCACGGATTTAGAACGCCGTAGTTTGCAAGATTGGGTGTATTACTTTGGGGTGCGCACCCCCAAAATCGCCAATAGCGCGACTGTTATCCCCTCGGGCAATTATTTAAACCTCAAAGAGATTAGTGGGGAGTATTGGTTGGATATGGGCTATAGTGGTAGGTTGCACATTGTAGCTAATACCGATGCTTGGCATCCCCAAATTAGCTTTTTTGATTCATCCTTGCGCATGTTGGATTTCACCCATAGCCCCACCCCCACTTCCCAAATTAGCCTAGACATTCCCGATCGGTGCGTTTCATCAAAATTAGCGACACAAAAAACCCCTTGATCCTCAAGGCGGGTATAAAAGTGCTATTAGAACCTTTAAAGCACTAGATAATTGCCTAAAGGGGGGCTTTTATGTTATTATGGCGTTCTTAAAATTCGATCAAGGGAGTCGTTTATGAGAAAAATAGTTGTAGGCGCGTTGTTGTTTTCTGCTCTAGCGCACGCAAGCAGCATCGATACAGGCAAGCTGAGTATGAGTTTCACAGCGTTCAAAACGCCCAAAAAAGTCGGGGTAGAAGGCACTTTTGATGGGGTGAATTACCGCTTCAATAAAGACCATTCCAGTGTGGTGCGCATGCTAGATAAAGCCAGCGCGACCATAGATGTGTCGCATGTGAATTTACATGACGCGCTCAAAAGTAAGAATGTCAAAGAAGCCTTCTTTGATCTCTTTAAGGACAAGAATCTCAGGGTAACTTTTAGAGATATTGTAGCAGGCGAAAACCAAGGCACTATTTTAGCTAGCGTGCGCATGAATGCCAAGAGCGTCAAGGTGCCCATGAATTACACCATTGAGAAAGATCAGCTAGTTGTAACCGGCGTGCTAGATATTCTAGAATTTGGGCTTAAAGACGCGTTGGCTAAATTGGCTAAAGCCTGTGAACCCATGCACCAAAAATTGACCTGGTCGCAGGTGCAAATCACTTTCAAAGCGGGCTTAAAAGACTGATGGCAAAAAAACAGCTGGATCACGCTTTGTTGCACAGCATTAATGATTTCAACGAAGCCAAGCAGGTGATCGTGGGGGGGGTAAATTCCCCTGTGCGGGCGTTCCAAAATGTGGGGGGCACACCCCCTTTTATTTTCAAGGGAGAGGGGTATTCTCTATATGATGTAGATGGGAATTCCTATGTGGATTTCGTGCAAAGTTGGGGACCTCTACTCTTTGGGCATGCCAATTCCCAAATTCAAGAGCGCGTGATTGAAGTCTTGCAACGAGGTTTGAGCTTTGGCGCGCCCACAGAATTAGAAACCACTCTAGCTAAAAAGATCGTGTTGAGTTACGAGGGCGTGGAGAAAGTGCGCTTAGTCAATAGCGGGACAGAAGCGACCATGAGCGCGATCCGTTTGGCTAGGGCTTTTTCTCAAAAAGACGACATTATCAAGTTTGAGGGATGCTACCACGGGCATAGCGATAGCTTGTTGGTGGGGGCTGGGAGCGGATGTGCCACCTTTGGAGTGCCTAACTCTTTGGGCGTGCCCAAGAGCATCGCCCAACACACCCTAGTGGCGCGCTATAATGACATCCAATCGGTGCGCGCTTGCTTTGAGGCTAGTAAGAATGTAGCTTGCGTCATCATCGAACCCATTGCCGGGAATATGGGCTTAGTGCCGGCTAAACTGGAATTTTTGCAAGAACTCCAAACCCTATGTCAAGAACACCGCGCCGTGTTGATCTTTGATGAGGTGATGAGTGGTTTTAGAGCCGGAGCCCATGGCTCTCAAGATTACCACCATCTAGTGCCCGATCTAGTTACCTTTGGTAAAGTCATTGGTGGGGGCTTGCCTTTGGCTTGTTTTGGGGGTAGGGCTGAGATCATGGAATTATTAGCCCCTGTAGGTGGGGTGTATCAAGCGGGGACTTTGAGCGGGAATCCGGTGGGCGTGGCTGCGGGCATTGTGGCTTTGGAAAAAATCGCCCAAGATCCCAAACTGTATCCCAGATTGGAGGCGTTGGCTTTGCGTTTCACGCAGGGCTTAGAACAAGCCGCACAATCTTGCCATATCGCCTTGCAAACCTGTGTGCGCGGGAGCATGTTTGGCTTTTTCTTTAGCGAGCAGGAGGTGTGCGACTTTGAGGGGGCTAAGAGCTCTAGAAACGATCTCTACGCTATTTTCCACCAGAAGATGTTGCAAAAAGGGGTGTATCTTGCGCCTTCCGCCTTTGAGAGTGGGTTTATTTGCGCGCCCATGCATGAAAACATCATTGAGGCTTGCGTGCAAAAAGCCCAAGAGAGCTTTAGCGAAATGGCGCATGGACTCTGAGCCTAAATTCAAGCGGATCGTGGAGGGGGCGAGTGTTCTGAGTTTGGGGATTTCCATCGTGGTGGCCATCTTGCTAGGCATTGCTATAGGTTATGGGCTAAAACGCCTAACCGGTGTGGCTTGGTTGTTCTGGTTGGGGGTGTTTTGGGGGGTGGGGGGGCATTT
>NZ_QXQQ01000039.1 GCF_003660285.1 Helicobacter labacensis
GAGGAAATACCCAGTCCCATCCCGAACCTGGAAGTCAAGCTCTCTAACGCCGATGATACTGCCCTTTGCAAGGGTGGGAAAGTAGGGTGATGCGGGGGAGTTGTATGCTATAATCCGTGCGATGGTTAATAATATTAAAATTAAAAACGAAAACCTTTTTGCCACCATAACTCTTAGTATTACCTCTATTAAAAAATTGGGAGCACAAAAATCTGCTACTAATCTCTGCACTTTATTAGAGTTATTCCACCAAGATTTAGATATTGATTTAAAGCGCGAAATTGTTTCTTCTATTGGGCGGCAAAAAGATAATGAACGCATTTTAGCCTTTTTAAGCCAAGAAGCCTTTAAAGCGCATTTTATGGAAGTCATTTATCAGATGCTGCGCACCTGCTTGTATAAGGCTAAGGACGATAGTCGTTTTGCAATACTAAGGGATAAAATTTTAGAGCATTACGATAATGAAGTGATGTATAAAATGCTTGAATTTTATCAATACAGACAAAATAAGAGAATTGCTAAAAAACAAGCAGAGCAAATCACAAAGCCAAGTTTATTAATAGGAGATAATCGTCTAACCCTGCAACACATCCAAGACCAACAAATCCAGCTCATTTTTACCTCTCCACCCTATTACAACGCCAGAGTGTATAGCGATTACACTAATTACAAAGAATACTTAAAGCATATGCAAGAGAGCTTGATACAATGTTTTAGGATCTTAGAAGATGGGCGTTTTATTGTGATCAATGTCTCCCCCGTAATTGTTAAGCGTGCTGGGCGCGAGTTTGAGAGTAGGCGTTACCCAATCCATTTTGATTTTCATACGATTTTAAGTCAAAGCGGATTTTATTTCATTGATGAGATCATTTGGATTAAGCCTGAATACTCTGTGCCCAATCGCATTGCTGGCTACTTGCAGAGCAAAAAACCCTTGAGCTATAAACCTAATTGCATTACGGAGAGTCTACTGGTTTATCGCAAAAACACGCCCTTTTTGTTGGATAAAAACCTGAAAAAATACGATAAATCCCCTAAAAACAAGGGAGGCACAGACAGCACGAATTGCTGGTATATTGCTCCCAAGTCGAGCAAGGATCACCCGGCAGTATTTCCTGAGGAACTCTGTGCTAGGGTGCTCAAATATTATTCTTTTGAAGGCGATATTGTGTGTGACCCTTTTGCAGGAAGCGGGACTTTTGGCAAAGTGGCGCAGAAAATGGGACGCATCCCGCTTTTGTGCGAGCAAAATGAAAAATATGCTACGCGTTTAAAACAAGAGGGATTTTTTGAACTTAAGTAAAGTAATTTTAGATCGGATTATACACAAGCTTTTAAAAGGGTCAGATTACAGAGAAGAGATTATAAACGCCATTAATATCGCGTTTTTAGACTCCGCCCTAGATTTCTTTAGGCAAATTTTAGAAGCTAAGATGCAAGATCAGGAACTCAACTTGGAGTGGTATAAAAAACATTTTATTCTCAATCAAGACTTGGATTCCAAAGACATAGCCATTTATGCGGGGATTAATAAAAAGACTATCTGTAATATTTATGGGAGCGAAACAAGAGAAATTGTTTTAGAAGTGGCACAGGGTAATATTGATTATCTTGAAAAGTTGTTAGACGCTTTAGGTGAGAGTGCGGACATTGGGCTTTGTCTTAAAATCACCTATAAAAATGTCAGCGTAGAGCTCAATTTAAACGAGTCTTTGTTGGTGATCAACGCTCTAGCTACCAAAAAAATTGCCTTGCGCGGGGGCGCGTGGAGTAGTGTAGGCAAAAAAATAGAAAAACCTTTAATGCTGGCTCTGTGTCAAAAATGTGGGGTGAAAAAAGAGTTTTATAACGCCAAAACTTTTAGTAAAGACAAAAGGTTGGTCTATGATCGAGAAGTGGATTTTAGACTCTATAATACTGACAAAAACAAAGAATACAGAGTGGAAGTTAAGCTCATGGGTAAGGGTAATCCCGAATGCGCGGACGCTGTAATGGCTAGAGAATCGGATATTTTTATTGCTGATACTTTGAGCGAACAAAATAAAAGACAACTAGGGGCTTGGGGGGATTGAGTTCTTAGAGCTTAAGAGTAATGAGAATTGCGTTGAAAATTTTAAACAAATTCTAAAAAAGCTATCTATTCCACATGAGAGCTAGAGCATTTTAAAAATAGATGGCAATACCAATACAAATCCCAAAAGCAAAACGAGGCTAAAGCACAGGAGCATAAGGGCAAGGGGTGGTAAGGGAGTAGAACTACACCCTTTTAAGGGTGCGAAAGGTGAGGGGATGTGGGGCTTCTTTTGTCCCCGCTTGAGTTTTTATTCTCCAATTTCTCTTTTTATTTTTAACATCTCTTTAGGGTAAAATACTTTCAAAACTTAAGGACTTTTATGGACTTGAGCACCCTGAGCGAAGAAACTCTAAAACATGCCATTAAAGAGCGTTATTTTAAAGATTTTGTCTTTAAGGCGGAGTGGATCGACTTTCAAGTCTATGCCCCTAAAGAGCAACTTCCCCGCCCCCTACTCTGGGCAGAAGCTAAGGCGGGCATTTATGAGCCCAAAAAGGCTTTAACCCAATTGGTTTTAACGCTGTTAAAACACCCGCAAGCGTGCTTGCCTCCCTTTTTAGGCGCATTTGATGCCTGCCGTTTTAGTGTGGTAGAAACCAAAGAATTAAAAGACTTGCTTAGCGAACTCTCTAGCAAAAACTACACCTTTGCTCCCAGCAACACCCGCTCACAAGAGTTTAAAGAAGTTGAAAAACGCTTAAGCCCCCTTTTAGACCAGCATTTGATCAGCTTTGAGTTTGAAACCCAAGAGCAGGAGTTGAAAAACTTTATTAACTCTTTGCACCACATCGCCCAAAGTGCCATGCCCATAGATACCCTCAATGTAGAAGAGGTTTTTACCAAATGGCAAAAGCGCGTCAAGCCTAAAATTAGCATCCAATGGGACAAAATGTCCAAGGCGGGGATTTTAGATGTGGATTTTTACCTAGCCGACTTGCTTAGCTGTGAGGATACCACCCTCTTAAAAGAACTCAACACCCGCTTAATAGGGGATCATTACGAGTTTGATAAAGAAATTCAAGATGGCTTGATTTATATCAAACGCGCGGACTTCACAGACAACCAACAAGCCCATAAAGCTTTTTGGAGGGCTTATATCCGCCCCCCAGCCCACCAATACCAAGACTACATCCTCAAAAGGCGCGATTTGCTAGTGGCTAAAGATGTGCGCGAATACAAGGGGGCGTTTTACACCCCTTTAATTTGGGCGCACCAATCCAAGAGGTATTTACAGAGGATTTTAGGCACATCCTATGAAGAAGAGTATTTTATTTGGGACTTGGCAGCTGGCACGGGCAATTTATTAGAAGGCTTTATTAACCCCTACCATATCTTTGCAAGCACTTTAGATAAAAACGATGTGTCCATCATCAAAGAGCGCGCACTAAAAGGGCAACTAGCCCTCAAAGAGGAGCATATTTTTCAATTTAACTTTTTAGAGGACTCTTTAGACAAACTCCCAGACGCGCTACAAGCCATTTTAAATAACCCCAAACAGCACTCTAAATTGCTCATTTACATCAACCCCCCTTATGCTGAAGCGGGGAGCAAGACTCAGATCTCTAACACGGGCAAGAATAAGCAGGGCGTGGCTAAGGATTTTCAAAGCGCGCAAAAATACGCCCAAGAACTAGGCAAGGCTAGAAACGAAGTCTTTGCGCAATTTTTTATGCGCATTGTTAAGGAGATCGCTAAGGGCAAGCAAACGCGAGGCGAGGAAACGCTACGCGTTTCTCCCAACCAAAAAGAAGCCCCCCTTGAGGGGGAGACCCTTCAAGACTTCTTATACACCAAAACTTTAAGCCCCACTCCCCTTTCGGGCGAGGAAACGCTACGCGAGGAAACGCTACGCGTTTCTTCCCTTAAAATCGCAGGTCCTATCTTAGCCAGTTTCTCCACACTCAAATACCTAAACTCCTCTAATTTTAAAACCTTTAGAGCGCATTTTAAGGCGCGCTTTTTGGGGGGCTTTATGTGTCCGGGCAACACCTTTGACAATGTCAAGGGGCAATTCCCCATCGGGTTTTTGGTGTGGGATTTGGGCGCACCCCCCTCTAGCCAGCCCATCATCCTAGACATCTATGACTCTAAGGCTAACTTTTTGGGGGTCAAAGAGTTTAGAGCTATTGAGGGGGTAGCCAGTATTAATGAGTGGGTGCGCCACTTCACAAAAAGTAAAGAACCGCATTTAGGCTATTTCATCACGCTAGGTGTAGATTTTCAAAACCAAAATAAGGTTTGTATCGCTAGCAAGCTTGGCAAGGGACACGATTTAAACATCATTATTACCCCTCAAAACCTCCTCCCTTTAAGCGTGTATTTCAGCGTGCGCCATTGCATCCCCCACACTTGGATTAACCACAATGACCAATTTTATGAACCCTATGATGATTCATGGCAGAGTGATAGCGACTTTTTAGGGGATTGTTTAGTATTCATGTTATTTCATGGCAAAAACCGCATTTCTTGCCAATTAGGAGCTAACCACTTTATCCCCTTTAAAGAGGGTGAAGTCAATCCCAAAGCGCGCTACACGCACCACACCTTATTAGATTTTTTAGCAGGCAAAAGCCTAGCTTGTGCTCAAAGTGCAACCAATCTTTTTAAAGACAATGCCCCGCAAGGTTTGCCCTGCCCCACTTTTAGCCCCAGTGCTCAAGTGCTATTGCAAGCGGGCAAAAAGCTCTATGCCTATTACCACGCACAAGAGGGCTCTAAGCCTAATGCGAGTTTTTATGACATCAAAGAGTTTTTTGCTGGGCGCAATGCTAAGGGCAAACTCAATCCCCCAAACAAAGCTACAGACGCGCATTACAAAGAGCTTTATAGCGCGTTGCAAGAGAGTTTAGAGATTCTTGCTTTAGAGATTGCCCCCAAAGTGCGGGGGTTTGGGTTTTTACGCTAGGTTTCAATGCGCTAGAATCCATGCATGCGCCATAGTAATATCTTTAGGGTGTTTTCTCTGCTCTATGTAAGCGCGCCTAAATACATGTGCATGGCTTGTGCCTTGGTTGTGTTAGTGGGCGTGCTCCCTTCCTTGAGTGTTGCTATTACCATTAAGCTTATCAACTTTATCGCGTTGGCATTGCAACACCACAGCCTAGAATACAAACCCCTGCTCACCATTTTATCTCTAGGGGCTTTGGCGTTATTTGGATCGCTACTGGGCTCTCAAATTTTAGCCCATTGGCAAACCTTGATCGCTGAGGCTTTTTCTATGCGTATCTTAAGCACGCTGGCAGACAAATTAGAAACAACCCATGATCTGCATTTCTTAGAGGATAAAGAACGCAGTGTGCAAATCAACACCCTTAAAAATGGCTTGCATATCCGTCCACTTAACTATGTCAATAACTTATTTTTTAATTCACAACGCCTCATTGGTTTATTCTCCCTACTTGTGGTGATTAGCTCCATTAGTCTTTATTTACCCTTTGTGATGTTGCTAGCCAGTGTGCCTAGCCTTTTGCTCTCTAATTACATCGCCAAGAAACACAGCCAAGAATTAGATGCCCTCCAAGCCCAAAAAGAAGCCTTGCAAAATTATCTACAACTAGCTTGGATAGCGCGAAAAATAAAGATAATCTCTTGTTTAATTTTGTGGGTGTCTAAAATTTACGCCATTGTGGGCAAAAACGCCAGTGGTAAAAGCACTCTGATTAAATTGTTAATGGGTTTTTATACGCCCAGCTCTGGGGAGATTATCATTAATCATCAATGAAAACTTACAAACCCTCAATGAAAAACTCAAAGCCCTCATTCTCATCAACCGCATGCCCCCCATCCCCGCTCTTAAAGAAAAGCGAGCTTTGGTTACTTTTATTAAACAGTATAACACCAATGCTCAAGTCTTTCTTTTAGAAAACCACCTATGTGAGCGTATTGCTTTCAAACGCAGTATTTCAGAAGGTCTTGGCGTGATGGAGTACAACGATGCCAAAGCACAAACAGAGTGGCAGCAATTTTTTAGTGAATTGACATCTTACTTATCTATCCCCAACAAGGACACAAACTATGCAATTTAAACACACCAAAAAAGAGACAGCGATGAGCCCAGAAGAACTAGAATCTTTAGATGCCAAATTTGTAGACAGAGTCCAAGACAAAGGGATTGAGAAGTATTACACCTTGTTTTTATCCCAGGCAACCATGACTAAGCTAGAGCAATACCTTAAAGAATTTGGGCGTTTCAAAGAAAACAAAAGCACCTTCATCCAAGAGGCTTTAGAAGCGCATCTCACAAGAAAAAAAAGAACAAATCAAACAAGAATTATCTGAGAAACTAGAAAAGCTGCAGGATTAAAGGGTCTTGGCTTTTGCACTTGCGCGTGCCACCTTTTGCATGGGCTACGCTTTATCTGCTTGTTTTAGTATTTTTGCAACAGCTCCTTTGGCATCCTCAAGAATAATAATAGGGATGTGCGCAAGTCAATCTAAAATACCTAGCAAACCCACCCCCTGAATACCCCCTAATATAATTGAGAAAAGAGCACCCATTGCCAAAAATGAGAGCAGGACCCATAAGCGTATTTGTGTCGTTGTCAACTAACATCCTATAATTGCCTCAATGGCGGTCTGAATTATCAATGAGTGCATCAAAGAACATTAAAATCTGAGCCACTTGCTGGCTGTAATACTCACACAAAGGTTCTCTAGCTGTAGCAAAGTGGCACATATCATCATCGCCCGCTCCCTTGACAAGCTCAACGCCTTTTGGCGTTCGTTGCCAACATTTTTTAAGCATACCATCGGCGGTAACTTTTGGGGATAGGACTTGCTCTCGTATTTGCTCCAAAGAACTCAAAATAGCTACGGGATTAAAGTTGTTCTCGCGGAGATTGACATTAGCCTACGCATAAAGATGCACCTTATCTGTGGATACCACCCAAAAGCTGTCCTTCAAAGATGGGGCATGGGATAGATCCGCTTAGTTGCCCATGTGGTTTTTAGAAAGCTTGTTAAAGGAGTTTGGTTGATCAAATTTTGACAAGTGGTAAGAGCAAGGGCTAGAATTTCAATACCCATCTAGGAGGACGCCATGATACTCATCCCTCAAACTTCCAAGCAACTTTATACCAGTGGGTTCTATGCGCTCAATTCTATCTATAATGATGAGTGCATAGGGGATTGGCACGACTTTATCCTAGAAAATGTTGATGCATCAACAGACACATTTTTCTACGGGGATGGACAACCCAAGAACACTAATCCTATGCTAGGGGATTTGGGCATTGATGGCACACAAGCCCTTGCAACATATGGGACATAGACCATCCTTTACACCCGTGTATGTTGCTAGTCTCCTAGAGCCTATGTGGACTTAATTTACTACCGCGTCATCCTTGGGAATTGCTAGGTATCATTAACCTAGTGTGTTAGCGACAAAGAACCCGTGCATGCCTTGTTGGAAGTCATGGAGCGACACCTAAGCCTTGAGCAAAGGGCTATCTTGGATTGTATGCAAGCAAGAGCATCCTTTGATGGAATAGCCCCCTCCCCCATAAGGTAAGTGGTATGTGTTGCAAATCAAGTAGCGGGTCAGGCAGAGTGTTTTTAATGCGGCTGCTAACAAGGCTTGTGGCATATGTCAAAAGTTTAATCGAGGTCGCCTCAATCGAGTCCCCAGAGCTTGGAGCTTAAGCGACCACAATGCTTAGTTTAGAGTCCCCCTTGTCTTACAGAGTAGCACAGAAAGATCACAAGTTTAGGCTTTTTAAGGGCAGTCTAGTAGCTTTAAAATGGCAGAGTAGGTTATTCTTTTTTCTCTGTAGAGGCGGATAGTATCTTTAAAGGTGTCTAGGGAGTGGTTTTTATAGGCGTCCAATCAGGTTGGCGCACAAAGCATACAAAATGACATTGGCGTTAAAGAACTCCATAGGGTTCATCGCCTCTAGCATAGGGCGATCCAGCAGTCTATAGTTAGGATCTCTCTTTGGGCATGGGCAATGACCTTGTTGGGTTTTTGGGTTGTGGTGAGTTTCTTGGGGTTGGGGCACAATGGATGTAGTTTGAGTGAGGGGTGTCTTTTACACGGCAGGCGTGGTTGCTTTTTTGAGGGTGTTTTGTAAAGCTAAAAATCCACAGGCACGAGATGCCACCGCATGTCGCTTACGGACTTTAGAAAGCGGACACTTTGGCGATCATAAGCACATCAGGTGAAATTTTTGAGTTGTGGACACACATAGGACCGGGCTAGCGCCTCTATATGGCTAAACAGGGCTGAGTGTTGGTGATCTTGCTCTGTGGAGGCGACAAAAGCACGCAACAAAAGGACATAATTAGAGCGCGAAAAATCTTAGAGGAATTACCATGAAAGTAACCCTTAAGCATTTTAGAGTGGCGCAAATGTTAGACATTGATGAAAGACATTTATCTTACCTTAATGTCGTTCTAAGTGATGGTGACTATGGTAGAACTCAAAGACGCTTTAGAGGTCGTTGCCGAGTCTAAAGGCGTGAACCGCCCCTCCCTAAAGAGGGAGCTTCCTAACTAACAGAAACTAGCGTTTCTTAAGCTCGAAAGGCTTTGCTGTTTATACCGCAAGGCTAGTTTCAGTTCCCAAAAGACTTACAGACCCACTGGTGGGTGGAGATTAGTTACCAACCCGTCATTGTGCTAGTTTTTAATGGCTAGAATGAGCGTATCCAACTCTGCCATATTAGGTTTTTACTAATCTCGCTTACCTATTACAAGGGTAGCCTTTCTTTTCTTAGCGTGCGCTTACATCTCTGCCCTAAAGGACGGAGTTTTACGCGCAATCTAGATAAATTTGGCTTTATTTTGCAGACTTTAAAAGTGCAAAATACGACACCACCTAAAATCCTAACATAGGGCTTACAGAATGGTGTTTGGTCTGAAGTGTCTGTGATTATTAGCTTAGGAGATGGGATGTCTGGAATGCTAGAGGATCGCCACTTAAAAACCATGGATTACAACACCTCCACGCCTAAGGTATTTAAAGGCAGTGTAGATGGTGAGAATGTGGGCGGTTTTGTTTTGCTATCTAGCGGGGCTACACAATATCTCCAAGTAGCAGGCACTTTGCAAGATTACATGAATGTCGCACGCGCCCCGGGGTTGCATGACAAAGTCCAAAGTGCCCTAGAAGATCTATTAGAAACAAGAGTTAAAGAAAAAACCTTTGATGATTGCAGTGTGATCATGTTGGTTAGAGAAAGCACAGAGCCTTTAAGCTCCTCAGAGCAGAAACTAAAAGTATTTGTGCAAACTCCCCCCAGTATAAACAAAAGCCAAGCTTAAGCGCGCCTAGCGCGTCTTACTTGGCGATGATCTGTTTGAAATTACCCAAGCTAGGATCAAAGACTAAGAAGCGTTTGGGGATGTTTTTATACTTGATCATGGCGTGGTTGAAATCCTCAATATTGTGCACCGCGATCATCTCGATTTGGCTAATGATGTCCCCATGTTTGAAGCCTAATTCTTCGGCTTTGGAATTGGGCTTGACTTCTTGGACAAACACCCCATGGATCTCATCGGGGATACGCATTTGCTTGCGCATATTGGGTGTGAGGGTTTGCACTTTTAGCCCGCTGAGTTGCCCATGGGCACCCTCATGCGCGCTGCTGGTTTCTTTCTTATTGGGGTTTTTGCGTTCGGCTAGCACGAGCGTAGTGGTGTATTCCTTCTTATCGCGCATGTATTTGAGGGTGATGCGTTGGTTGGGGGCTAGAGAGCCAATCATGTTGCGCAACTGCGCGGAGTTTTTGATCTTCTTGCCATTGACCTCTGTAATGAGATCCCAAATCATCAAGCCCGCCCTCTTTGCTGGCGAATCCTTTTGGATGCTAATCACCACCGCGCCCTCTTTGCCATTGTAGCTACCAGCTAGCTCAGAGCTGACATCTTGAATCCCCACGCCCAAATACCCCCTATGGATTGTCCCGGTTTTGATCAGTTGGACAACGGTGTTTTTCACCGTGTTAGAGGGGATGGCAAAGCCTATGCCGTGGTTACCCCCCGTGCGCGAGAGAATGGCTGTGTTGATCCCCACCAACCCCCCACGGCTATCAATGAGCGCGCCCCCGGAGTTGCCCGGGTTAATGGACGCGTCCGTTTGGATGAAGTTTTCATAATTGTTGATCCCAATCCCGCTTTTATTGAGCGCAGACACAATGCCCTGAGTCACCGTTTCGCCCACCCCAAAGGGGTTTCCAATGGCAAAGACCAAATCGCCCACTAAAATATCATTGCTATTGGCAAATTTGATACAGGAGAGTCCGGTTTTATTGATCTTAATAACCGCCAAGTCGCCATCTGCGTCCGTGCCCACTAAGGTGGCGACATATTCTTTATTGCTCCCAGGCAGAGTTACCGTGATCTTATCAGCCCCATCGATGACATGGTTATTAGTAACAATATAGCCATCTGTAGAGATGATCACCCCGCTACCCAAAGCCCTCTCCACGCGATCCTTAGGGATGGAGTTGTAGAGATCCCCAAAGAATTGTTGGAAAAAGGGGTCGTTGAACAACCCCCCGCCCATGAAATTGCTCTTGATCTTCTTTTGCGTGGAGATATTCACCACCGCCTTAGTCGCCTCTTTAACCGAGGTGTTATAAGAATAAATGCTATTAGAACCACTATCTGCCCCTAGGCGCTTTTGCACCTCTGGCATGTCTTGAATTTGGATATGCCCCCCTCCAAGCGCCCCCAAACTCATCGCTAAGGCTACACTCACGCCCAACAGTCGCATTTGTTTTCCTTTATTCTCACAAGTTTAAAAACCCCCATTATACCCAAACTTTTATTTGCCTAAGCCCAAAAAAACGATCACATAGGCGCGCTAAATAGGCGTTAAAAGGGCGTATCAAACACGACTTTAAGAACATGGA